>JABGVH010000065.1 GCA_018646195.1 Halobacteriovoraceae bacterium | reverse complement strand
TTCTTGAACTTCACCTCGGTTGGGCCGGTCGCGGACTTGGTCAAAAAATGCAGGTGATGCTGGATGAGCAACGTAAGATTGGCGAGATCAAAGACTATATCTATGCCATCTATGAAACCGACGATGTTAAAGAATGGCTGAAAAAGGCTTCTGATAAAAGAGTCCTTGAAGTTGCAAAACAACTTTCAACAGGTGTTCGTTTCTCAACTAAAGCATTTGACGGAGCTGCGGAAGACGATATTCGCGCTATGCTTCGCCTTGCAGAGCTTGATGAAAGTGGGAAAACCACTCTCTTTAATGGTTTGACTGGGGATGCCTTTGCTGAAGAAGTAACCGTTGGTTCCATGTATATGTTGAAACTTCACCACCTTGTAGACGAGAAAATTCATGCTCGTTCAACAGGACCTTATTCTCTGGTAACTCAACAACCTCTTGGCGGTAAAGCGCAATTTGGTGGTCAGAGACTTGGGGAAATGGAAGTTTGGGCCCTCGAAGCCTATGGTGCAGCTTATACTCTTCAAGAATTTTTAACAGTTAAGTCTGACGACGTTATCGGAAGAACTAGAATGTATGAGTCCATCGTAAAAGGTGAGCAAGTACTTGAGCCAGGTCTTCCAGAGTCATTCAACGTACTAGTAAGAGAGCTTCAAGCCCTTTGTCTCGACGTTAAGCTGGATGAAACGAAAGAAGAAGAGAACTTAGTTTAATTTTAATTTAATTATTTATAAAAGGAATCAAACATGAAAGACCTTTTAAACTTTTTCGATAAACCAAAGGACCCGATTAGCGTTGAAGCTATTTCTATACGGATGGCTTCTCCGGATACTATTCGTGAATGGTCATTTGGTGAGGTCAAGAAGCCTGAGACTATTAACTACCGGACTTTCAAGCCGGAAAGAGATGGTCTCTTTTGCGCTAAAATCTTTGGCCCAGTAAAAGATTACGAATGTATTTGTGGAAAATACAAGCGTATGAAACACCGTGGTGTTGTCTGTGAAAAATGTGGTGTTGAAGTCACACTTTCAAAGGTACGACGGGAGCGTTGTGGACATATTGAGCTTGCTGCTCCTGTTGCCCACATCTGGTTTCTTCGCTCACTTCCTTCTCGTTTAGGAGCTATCTTAAGTCTAACTCTTAAAGAACTTGAAAAGGTTCTTTATTACGAAGCTTATATTGTGACTGATTCTGCTACTAAAGATGTTGATGGAGGCCTTCAAATTGGTCGCGTCATCTCTGAGCAACAGTACCAAGAGCTTAAAGAGCAAGGAATTGAATTTGACGCAGGAATGGGGGGAGACACAATTAAAGGTCTTCTTCGCAATATCGACGTAGACCTTGAATATAAAGAATCTCGCCGTGCCCTAGAGAGTGCCACTACAGAAATGGCGCGAGTAAAGCTTGTTAAGCGACTTAAAGTTCTGGAGGCCCTTCGTCACTCAGACAATAAGGCCGAATGGTTCATGATGGAAGTTATTCCAGTACTTCCTCCTGATCTTCGTCCATTAGTTCCTCTTGAAGCTGGCCGTTTTGCTACTTCTGATCTCAACGACCTTTATCGTCGTGTGATTAATCGTAATAATCGTCTCAAGCGTCTTAAAGAACTAAATGCCCCAGAAATTATTATTAGAAACGAAAAACGTATGCTTCAAGAAGCGGTTGATGCCCTTTTTGATAATGGCCGTCGTGGTAAAGTTTTTACTGGCGCTAACAAACGTCCTCTCCGTTCACTTTCAGATATGTTGAAAGGAAAGCAAGGTCGTTTCCGTCAAAACCTTCTTGGGAAACGTGTGGATTATTCCGGACGTTCCGTGATTGTGGTTGGGCCGACTCTTCGTCTCCACCAATGTGGTCTTCCAAAACTTATGGGACTCGAGCTCTTTAAGCCTTTTATTTACAATAAGCTTATTGAAAAAGGTCACTGTACTACTATTAAAGTAGCTAAGCGTATGGTTGATTCTCAAAAACAAGAAGTATGGGATATTCTCGAAGAAGTTGTGAAAGAACACCCAGTACTTTTAAACCGTGCACCTACTCTTCACCGTTTAGGGATCCAAGCTTTTGAACCAGTTCTTATTGAAGGGAAAGCGATCCAGCTTCACCCACTAGTTTGTACTGCCTTTAACGCTGACTTTGACGGTGACCAGATGGCCGTTCACGTACCACTTTCTCTTGAAGCTCAAGTAGAGTGTCGTATTCTTGCCATGTCGACTAACAACATCCTTTCACCAAAAGATGGAGCCCCAATTATTGTTCCTACTCAGGATATTGTTCTTGGACTCTATTACATGAGCCGGGTTCGTCCTTTTGCTCGTGGATATGACAAAGTTTTCTCTTCTAAAGAAGAAGCACAATTCGCCTATCACTCAGGTAACCTTCACCTTCAAGCACCAGTTAAAGTGCGTATAAATGGTGAGTTAGTTGAGACCACTGTTGGCCGAACATTTGTTTTTGATATTATTCCAGAATGTCTTGAGTACTCAGATATCAATAAGATTCTTGGGAAAAAAGAACTTGGGAAATTAATTGGTAAAGCCTATCAAGTAGGGACAGAGAAAGAAACTGTGCTTCTGGCCGATGCTCTTATGAGATTAGGTTACGAAAACGCTACTAAAGCCGGTATTTCAATTAATGTTAACGATATGATTATCCCGAAAGAAAAAGTAGCTATTTTAGAAGGTGCTTACGGCGAAGTGGATAAGATTACTGAAGAGTATAACGAAGGTTCAATTACAAAAGGCGAGCGTTACAATAAGATCGTCGATGTTTGGGCGCAGATTAATGAACGCCTAACTAAAGTTATGCTTGAAGGGATTTCAATTGATACTTTTACTGATGGTAAAGGCAAGAAAGAGAAAGCTCCTTCATTTAATTCAATTTACATGATGGCCGACTCTGGTGCTCGGGGCTCAACAGCTCAGATGAGACAGTTAGCTGGGATGCGGGGTCTAATGGCCAAGCCATCCGGTGAAATTATTGAAACTCCGATTACTTCAAATTTCCGTGAAGGCTTATCAGTGCTTCAGTATTTTGCTTCTACCCACGGTGCTCGTAAAGGTCTAGCTGATACGGCGCTTAAAACTGCCAACTCTGGTTACTTAACTAGACGTCTAGTTGACGTGGCTCAAGATGGTATTATTCGCAATTATGACTGTGAGTCGCAAGACGGAATCGTTCTGAATTCAAGAATCGAAGCCGGTGAAGTCATCGAACATGTTTCCGAAAGATCCATGGGACGTGTGACTACATCTCCTATCGTAAATAGTGATGGAAAAGAAATTTTCCCACGTAACCACCTCTTAACTGAAGAAAATCAAGAACTTCTTGTTGCAGAACAAGTTGACCAGATTAAAGTTCGCTCGGTACTGACTTGTCAGGAACGTTACGGCTTCTGTGCAATGTGTTTTGGACGAGACTTGGCCCGTGGTCAGATGGTTTCAATTGGTGAAACAGTTGGTGTTATCGCCGCTCAGTCAATTGGTGAGCCTGGTACTCAGCTGACTATGCGTACTTTCCACGTTGGTGGTACTGCAACTGCTGGTGCTCAAGTGAGTAAGCTTGAAGTTAAAGTGGCTGGTATCGTTTCTTTTGAAAATGTTGTTACTGCTCCTACTACTGAAGCTCACGACATTATTATGAATAAAGTCGGTGAAATCTTAATCAAAACTCCTCAAGGAGTTGAGAAAGAACGCCTTCCTGCTACCTATGGCGCACGTCTCTTCTACAAAGAAGGCGACGAAGTGAAGCCTGGGGACAGACTTCTAGAATGGGACCCCTTTGCAATTCCAATCTTGACTGAAGTTAGCGGTACTATCAAACACGAAGATTTGATCGTTGGTAAAACAATGACTGAACAAGTGGATGCGGTTACCGGTCTTACTCACAAAGTTGTTATTGAAAATAAAGATGGTGGTTTCCAACCACGTATCGTGATTGTTGGCGAAGATGGGAAACCTCTCAAAATTGGCGACAAAAGAGATGCTGCTTACCGTATTCAGGTCGGCGCCAACATTATTGTTAATGAAGGCGACGTTGTTACTGCTGGTATGGCCATTTCTAAAATGCAACGTGAAACAACAAAAACAAAAGATATCACCGGTGGTCTACCGAGAGTTGCTGAGCTTTTCGAAGCTCGTAAACCAGCTCAAGCGGCTCAGATTACAGATATCTCTGGAACAATTGAATTTGGTCCTGAGCTTAGAGGTTCTCGTCGAATTTTCGTTAAGCCTGATGATGGAAGTGATCCAATGGTTTACTCCATTCCAAAAGGGCGTTACGTAATTGTGAACGAGGGAGATTATATCCGTGCTGGCGAAGCCATTATGGATGGTCCTTCTAATCCTCACGATATTTTGAGAGTTATGGGTCTTAAAGCTCTTGCTCGCTATATCGTTGACGAAGTTCAAGAAGTTTATCGCCTCCAAGGGGTGATGATCGATGACAAGCACATTGAAGTGATTGTTAGCCAAATGCTTAAGAAAGTAGAAATCCTAGATGCCGGCGATAGTACTTATATCGTTGGGGATACAATGACTAAAGGTGTACTGAAAGAAACCAATGCTGAATTGGTGGAAGCAGGAGAAGCTCCAGCGGTTGGACGTCCATTACTTCTAGGAATTACCAAAGCTTCACTTACTACAGACTCTTTCATCTCGGCAGCTTCTTTCCAAGAAACTACCAAGGTTTTGACTCAGGCCACCCTAGAAGGGAAATCTGATTCACTCCGTGGATTGAAAGAAAATGTTATCATGGGTCGTTTAATTCCAGCAGGTTCTGGGATTTCTCGCTACCGTGACTTCGATGCAGTGATTGAAGAAGAGGCCCCGGCTCAAGCAGAAATGGAAACTGCCAGCCTGACATTATAATTAAATCTTGTCCTTGCTAGCTTGATGTGTTACTTCAGGCTAGCATCGGACAAAAATATTGTGAAAAATGCGGAAGCTATCCGACGTGGAACAGAATTAAGGAGCTAAGAAAATGCCTACTATTAACCAGTTGATTCGAAGTGGTCGTCAGGACAAAGTTACAAAAACTAAATGTCCGGCACTAAAGGCATGCCCTCAAAGAAGGGGTGTTTGCACTCGAGTTTATACAACTACTCCAAAGAAACCAAATTCGGCGATGAGAAAAGTCTGCCGTGTTCGTTTAACAAGTGGATTTGAAGTCACCTCTTATATCGGTGGAGAAGGTCATAACCTTCAAGAACACAGTATCGTAATGTTACGTGGCGGGAGAGTTAAAGATCTTCCTGGTGTTCGTTACCACACTATCCGTGGAGCACTCGATGCTACCGGTTGTGATAAGAGACGCCAAGGCCGTTCAAAATACGGTGCTAAAAGACCTAAAAAGTAAGTAAAAACGACAGGCCTTACCTGTCGATAAAACCACTCTTTCACCCGCTTTGGCTTAGGTGAGAGAGAGTAACTTTAGTTATTAAAGTGAAGGAGATCCTATGAGCCGTAAACATCGCGCAGTAATCAGACAAGTTCTTCCAGATCCTCGTTATCAAGATGTTGTTGTCACAAAAACTATTAATTCTCTTATGAAAGGTGGAAAGCGCTCTACTGCAGAGAAAATTTTCTACGGTGCCATGGCAATCGTTGAAGAGAAAACTGGAGAAGAGGCACTTAAAGTTTTTAAGAAGGCCCTTTCTAATATCAAACCAGCTGTTGAAGTTAAGTCCCGTCGTATCGGTGGTGCTACTTATCAAATTCCAGTTGAAGTTCGCCAGGTTCGTCGTCAATCACTTTCCCTTCGTTGGTTACGTGATTATGCGAAAACAAGAAATGGTCGCACAATGATGCAAAAACTAGCTGATGAAATCATCGATGCTTCTCAAAATCGCGGTGGAGCGGTTAAGAAGAGAGAAGATGTTTACAAAATGGCAGATGCCAATAAGGCATTCGCTCACCTTAAATGGTGATTAGCTAAAATACTAAAAAAGCAATTCCAAAAGCTTCTTATTAGTTTATCTTCTAAGAAGCTTTTTTTTTAATTTTTTTGAATAGATATAAATACCATGAGTTCTAAATTACAAAACATTCGCAATATTGGGATTATGGCCCACATCGATGCTGGTAAAACCACCACCACCGAAAGGATTCTCTACTACACAGGGAAAAGTCATAAGATCGGTGAAGTTCATGATGGTGCCGCCACTATGGACTGGATGATTCAAGAACAAGAGCGGGGAATAACCATTACTTCCGCCGCCACCACTTGCGAATGGAATAAGCACACTATTAATATTATCGATACTCCCGGTCACGTCGACTTCACCATTGAAGTGGAAAGAAGTTTGCGTGTTCTCGATGGTGCAGTTGGTGTATTTGATGCCGTCTCAGGTGTTGAGCCACAATCGGAAACGGTTTGGGCGCAAGCTGACCGCTACGAAGTGCCTCGGATAGCCTTTGCCAATAAGATGGATCGAGTCGGTGCCCACTTTCATAATACGGTAGAAGAGATTCGAACCAAGTTAGACAAGACTGCCATTGCCGCTCAATTACCAATTGGAGCCGAGGACGAATTTTTAGGAGTCATCGACCTCGTGGCCATGAAGGCCATCTACTTTCAAGAAGACGACCTTGGTTCAACTGTAGACTCTAGAGAAATTCCAGACGAGCTGAAAGAGTCGTCAGAATTGGCCCGAGAAGAATTGATAGAAGGGCTAGCGGACTACGATGATGCTTTTGCCGAAAAATACTTAGGCGGCGAAGAGCTCTCTATCGCTGAAATTAAAAAGACCATGCGCCAGGCGGTGATTAAGCAAAATTTTATTCCTGTGTTCTGTGGCTCAGCTTTTAAAAATAAAGGGGTGCAACCGCTTATGGATGCGGTTCTTGACTACCTGCCCTCACCACTTGATAGGGGAGAGGTAAAAGGTCACTCGGCTAAAGACTTAGAAAAAGAAGATTCTCGAAAGCCTGATCCGGCGGACTTATTTAGCGCCCTCGCCTTTAAAATTGCCTCGGACCCATTTGTTGGCAGTCTTACCTATATCCGGGTTTATTCCGGAACTCTAAAGCAAGGTCAGACAATTCTTAATCCACTAGAAAAAAAGAAAGAGCGAATTACAAAAATTTTGCAAATGCATGCCGATAAGAGAACAGAATTAAAAGAGTGCAAGGCGGGCGATATTGTAGCATTGGTGGGAGTCAGGCATACCTTAACAGGCCAAACTCTCTGTGCCGACCATAAGCCGATTGTTTTTGATCTTATGAAGTTTCCTGAAACAGTTATCTCTGTTGCCATCGAGCCAAAGACTACTGCCGATGAAAAGAAATTAATGGAAACCTTAACTCAATTAAAAATTGAAGATCCTTCATTTACTTATAAGCATAATAAAGAAACTGGGCAGCTACTAATTTACGGGATGGGTGAACTTCACCTTGAAATTATTTGTGACCGTTTGCTTAGAGAATTTAAGGTAGGTGTCAGGGTTGGATCGCCACAAGTTTCCTATAGAGAGACGATTAAAAAAGCTGGCCAAGGTTCTTCAACTTTTAATCGTGAACAAGCCGGCAAAGTTCAATTCGGTCAATGCACCTTAGCGGTGGAGCCTATTGATAATCAAGACGGCGTTCTTTTTGAATCGAAAATTACCAAAAAACAATTACCAGAAGAATTTATAAAAGCGATTGAACAAAGTATTAACGATACCGCTCCCGGTGGTGTGTTGGCCGGTTATCCGCTTATCAATGTTAAAGCGACACTGCTTTCGGCTGAATACAAAGAAGAAGACTCTAGCGAAGTCGCCTATGTCATTGCCGCCTCGGCAGCTTTTAGAGAAGCCTGTCAAAAGGCCAAGGCCCAAATGATGGAGCCGGTTATGGCACTAGAGGTGGTCACCCCAGACGAGTATACTGGCGACGTCATCTCAGATATCAACATGAAACGTGGAAAAGTCATCAATATGAGCAATCGCCAAAATAAAGAGCAGGTCATTGCTGAAGTTCCACTGGTAGAAATGTTCGGATATAGTACTGATTTACGCAGTAAGACCCAGGGGCGGGCCAATTTCACAATGAATTTCGACAAATATGTGGAGATTCCTATGGATTTAGCTAAAACAATGCTTGAAAAACGGGGCATATACATATAATTTCAACCGATCTAGATTTTGAAGATTAGTTATATAACTCATAGTTATTTTTATTTAGGAGACCGTAATGGCAAAAGAAACATTTGATCGAAGTAAACCTCATGTAAACATCGGTACTATCGGTCACGTTGACCATGGTAAAACTACCCTTACTGCAGCTATCTCAATGGTACTTGCTGAAGCCTCAGGGATGGAAGTTAAGAAATTTGACGAGATTGACTCAGCACCAGAAGAGAAAGCTCGTGGTATTACAATTAATACCTCTCATATTGAGTATGAAACAGCTAACCGTCACTATGCCCATGTGGATTGTCCGGGTCACGCTGACTACGTTAAAAACATGATTACTGGTGCCGCTCAAATGGACGGTGGAATTCTCGTTTGTTCAGCTGCTGACGGACCTATGCCACAAACTCGTGAGCATATCCTTCTTGCACGCCAGGTTGGGGTTCCAGCTCTTGTTGTTTTCCTAAACAAGGTTGACCAAGTTGATGACGAAGAACTACTTGAATTAGTTGAAATGGAAGTTCGTGAACTTCTTTCTTCATACGACTTCCCTGGAGACGATATTCCTATCGTAGCCGGATCTGCTCTTGCAGCTGTTGAAGGTCGTGATCCAAATATTGGTAAAGATAAAGTACTAGAGCTTATGGCCAAAGTTGATGAGTATATCCCAACTCCTGCTCGTGATATCGATAAAGATTTCCTTATGCCAGTTGAAGATGTCTTCTCAATTTCTGGACGTGGTACTGTTGTGACAGGCCGTATCGAAAGAGGCATCATCAAAGTCAACGAAGAAGTTGAAGTTGTTGGTATCCGCGACACATCTAAAACGATTGTTACAGGCGTTGAGATGTTCCGTAAGCTACTCGACGAAGGTCGTGCTGGTGATAACGTTGGTCTTCTTCTTCGTGGTACAAAACGTGAAGATGTTGAGCGTGGTCAAGTTCTCTGCAAGCCAGGTTCTGTTAAGCCTCACAAAAAATTCAATTGCGAAGTTTATATTCTTTCTAAAGACGAAGGTGGACGTCACACTCCTATCTTTAAAGGTTACCGTCCTCAGTTTTACTTCCGTACAACTGACGTGACTGGAGATATCACTTTGAAAGAAGGCGTCGAAATGGTTATGCCAGGCGACAATACTTCTTTTGGTGTTGAATTGATTACTCCAATTGCCATGGAAAAAGGTCTTAAATTCGCGATTCGCGAAGGTGGACGGACCATCGGTGCTGGAACTGTTGCTGATATTTTAGATTAATCCAATAGATTGGATTTAATAATAGAGGCCAGGAGTAACATCCTGGCTTTTTTTTACCTTTTTGTGGGTTTTTAAGGCGGGGGCTGTTGACAAAAGGCCCCATAAAAACTACAAAACGGGTTCAATAAAACGTTGAAGAGGAATTAGCTGATGAAAGCGACCAAGTTGCGTATAAAATTAAGGGCTTACGATCACAAACTACTTGATAACTCAGTACAAGAGATCGTTCAGACTGCCAAAGAAACTGGTGCCCGAATCGCTGGTCCTATCCCTCTTCCTACAGAAATCAATAAATTCACAGTCTTACGTGGTCCACACGTCAATAAAAAGGCCCGTGAACAATTTGAAATGAGAACCCATAAGCGTTTAGTTGACATTATAGATCCAACACAACAAACCGTTGATAGCCTAATGAAATTAGACCTATCTGCAGGTGTTGACGTAGAAATTAAATATTAATTTAGTTTCTTTATAGAAAAAAATTACTAACCCATGGATGCATCCCTGTGAACAGGGTGATGCTATGGAGAAAAAAATGACTGAAGAGAATTCTAACACCGAAGCTGCTGCAGAAAAATCAGCCCCTTCAACCTCTGTCGAGCTCAGCTCTTTCTACGGAAGAAAAGCAGGCATGACTCGCATCTTTAATGAAGACGGAAATCATGTTGCAGTAACTGTAATTGAGTTACTTCCAAACTTCATCACTCAAGTTAAAACCAAAGCAAAAGATGGCTACGAAGCTTATCAAGTCGGTTATTACGGTAAGCGCGAAAAGCTTATCAATAAGCCTACTAAAGGTCGTCTCGCTAAAGCTGGTGTTAAAGAAAATCTTGCTCGTTATGCAGAGATTCTTACTGCCGGAACAGATGTCGCCAACCTCGGTAAAGAGCTTTCAGTAGATGGTTTTACTCCAGGTACTTACATCGATGTAACAGGCAAATCTAAAGGGAAGGGCTTCCAAGGCGTTATGAAGCGTTGGAACATGGCCGGTGGTCCTGGTGCTCACGGAACAGGTTTCCGTCGTACTGGTGGTTCAATTGGTATGTGTGCATCTCCTGGTCGCGTTATGAAAGGCAAGCATATGGCCGGTCATATGGGTGACAAAAGAGAAACAGTTCAAAACTTAAAAATCGTAGAAGTAAATAAAGAAAAAGGATACCTCCTGATTAAAGGTTCTGTTCCTGGTTCTAAAAGTGGCTTTGTACGTATTTCTAAAGCGATTAAGAAGTAAGGATAAGATATGGCTGATATAAAAGTATTAAACTCAAAATTCGAATCAGCAGGAACACTTGCTACTACAGTAAGTTTAACTCCTGAAGATATTAAAGTTCCAGTGGTCCACCAAGTTGTCAAAGCAACTCTCGCAGGAAGACGTCAAGGTACAGCAAGTACAAAAGATCGTTCTGAAGTGCGCGGCGGCGGATGCAAACCTTTTAAGCAAAAAGGAACTGGACGTGCTCGTCAAGGTTCAATTCGTTCACCTCTTCTTATTGGTGGTGGTGTCGCTTTCGGACCAAAACCTCGTGACTATCACCAAGCAACAAACAAAAAAATTGTTCTTGGAGCGATTCAATCTGTTCTTGCTGACAAGCTTCAGTCTGGAAAATTGACTGTAGTTGAGAGTTTTAACTCTGACGGAAAAACTAAAGGGATGTTCACAATGCTAAATGGTAAGGGTCTTCTTCCTGCCTTAGTAGTGACAGCTAAAAAAGATGATCCAGCTATTCGTGCTGCTCGCAATCTTCAATGGGGCAATGCTGTTCCAGTTGATGGTTTCAGTGTTTACGAAGCTGTTAAATATGAAAACCTAGTTATTGAAAAAGAAGCGCTTGAAAAGCTTCTTGGAAGGTTGGGGTAAGTTATGGCACAGATACACGAAGTTCTTGTAAAACCACTCATCACTGAAAAAGCTTCTTTCGCGACAGAAAAAGCTAATCGATACGGTTTTAAAGTGGCCCTTTGGTCAAATAAAAACCAAATCAAAGAAGCCGTTGAGAAATTTTATAATGTTAAAGTTTTGAATGTAAAAACCAATATCACTCCTGGAAAAATTAAGCGTCTTGGGAAGACTACAAAAAAACTTCCTAAAGTTAAAAATGCTTATGTTCAATTGGGCGAAGGCCAACGAATTGAATTTTTTAAAGGTGTTTAAGGTTTTTTTTAAAGGATATTAGAAATGGGAATCAGAAAATTTAAGCCGACCACGCCTTCATTACGTAATACACAGATATTACATAGTGATGAAGTGACTCCTGGTAAGGCTCCCTTTAAGCCATTGTTGAGGGCGAAAAGTTCAACTGCAGGAAGAAACAATAGTGGACGCATTACTATGCGTCGTCGTGGAGGCGGAGCTAAGCAACGCTACCGTGTTGTTGATTTCAAAAGAAGTAAGTTAGATATTCCAGCGAAAGTTCAAGAGATCCATTACGATCCAAACAGAACATGTAACCTGGCACTGATCGCTTATCTTGATGGCGAAAAGACTTATATTCTTTGTCCTAACGGCCTCAATGTTGGAGATACAATTGTTTCATCAACCGATGCCGATATTAAAGTTGGGAACTCAAAGTTATTAAAAGATGTGCCGGTTGGTACTCTTGTTCATAACGTAGAACTTTACCCAGGTGCTGGAGGTCAATTGGCCCGTTCAGCTGGAGCTTATGTTCAGGTTATGGCCAAAGACGGAATAGAAATTCTTCTAAGGATGCCTTCAGGAGAACTTCGTAAAGTGAAAAGTAATTGCCGCGCGACTATAGGTCAGGTTGGTAATATTGATCACGAGAAAATCAAGATTGGTAAAGCTGGTAGAGCTCGTCACCTTGGCCGCAGACCTAAGGTCCGTGGTGTTGTGATGAATCCTGTTGATCACCCACATGGTGGTGGTGAAGGGAGAACTTCTGGTGGACGTCACCCAGTTTCACCTTGGGGAACACCAACTAAAGGTTATAAGACTAGAAAAAATAAACGCACTAACAAATTTATTGTTAAGCGTAGAGGTAAAAAATAAGCCTTAGCGCTTAAGGAGAACATATGTCACGTTCGTTAAAGAAAGGACCTTTTGTAGATTTCTCATTGATGAAGAAAGTAATGGGCCTACAAGAAGATAAAGCTAAAGCTGGAAAAGTAATTAAGACTTGGTCACGTCGATCAACAATTATCCCTGAGTTTATCGGGCTTACTTTTGCTGTTCACAACGGAAAAAAATTCATCCCAGTTTATGTCACTGACAATATGATCGGTCACAAACTAGGTGAGTTTTCCATGACCAGAACTTTTTATGGTCACGGCTCAGATAAGAAGAAGAAATAGGAGTAAGTTATGACCATAAAAGTAAAAAATAGAAGAGTTGGTATTTCTCCTTCAAAAGTACGCTTAGTTTGCAATCTTGTAAGAGACAAGAAAGCTTCTGAAGCACTTAAGATCTTACGTTTTTGTGAGAAGAAAGAAATAGCTATTATGCTGACCAAGCTTATAAACAGCGGGCTAGCAATTGCTACTGAGTCAGATAAATACGACATCGATAATTTAGTTGTTGGAACTATTTTTGCTGACGGTGGACCTACTTTAAAGAGAATCCAACCTAGAGCTCAAGGCCGGGCTTTTAGAATTAGAAAAAGAACTTCTCACGTTACAGTTGAGCTAAAGGAAGCATAGATATGGGACAGAAAGTACATCCTTACGGATTTAGACTAGGTTATATCAAGGGTTGGCACTCAAATTGGTTTGCTGACAAGAAATCCTATGCCGATCTTCTTCAAGAAGACATTAAGATTCGTAAATACGTAGAAGACGAAATGAAAAACGCCGCTGTTGCAAGCGTTGGAATCGAAAGAACTGCTGATCAAGTTAAGGTAACAGTTAATACTGCTAAGCCTGGTGTAGCGATCGGTAAGAAAGGCGCTGGAATCGAAAAGATTCGCAACGACCTTAAGAAAATTACTAAAGGGCATCTTATTTTTAATATTGCCGAAGTTAAGCGTCCGGATTCGAATGCTAAGTTGATCGCCGAAAATATCGCTGCTCAACTTGAAAAACGTGTGGCCTTCCGTCGTGCTATGAAAAAGGTGATGCAATCAGCTTTTCGTGCCGGTGTAAAAGGTATCCGCGTTCGTACAGCAGGTCGTCTTGGTGGAGCAGAAATGGCTCGTTCTGAAGGATACTCAGAAAGAAAAGTTCCTCTTCACACACTGAGAGCTGATATTGATTACAATACCGCCATCGCCAAAACTACCTACGGAGTAATTGGGGTAAAAGTTTGGGTTTATAAAGGTGAAATCTACGTATAAGTAGAGAATAAATAGGAAAACGTTATGTTAAGTCCGAAGAAAGTTAAATGGAGAAAACAACAGAAAGGCCGCATGAAGGGCAAGGCCAACCGTGGAAATACTATCACGTTTGGAGAATACGCTATTCAGGCCTTAACTTGTGGTTATATAACAAATAGGCAAATCGAGGCTGCTCGTATCGCCATGACCCGTAAAATTAAGCGGGGCGGATCTGTTTGGATTAAGATTTTTCCAGACAAGTCATTGACGAAAAAACCAGCTGAAGTTCGTATGGGTAAAGGGAAAGGATCTCCTGATAGCTGGGTGGCCGTAGTAAAGCCAGGGCGAATTTTATTTGAAATTAAACACGATGATGCAGAGCTGACAAAAGCAGCATTAAGATTGGCAGGTTACAAGCTTCCAATAAAAACCAGAATTATTAAAAAGGAAGCCTAATTTAAAGGCGAGGCAGATATGGCAGTTGAAATTTTAAAATATAGCGATGTAGAAAAGTTGGACGCTGGAGCACTAGGCGCCAAGCTTGAGCAATCAAGAACAACTCTATTTACTTTAAGGATGCAAAAAGGAGCTTCTGGAATTGAGAAGTCTCATGAGCTTAAAATTCTTAAGTCAAATATCGCAAAATTGTTAACTAAGAAAAATGCTAAGGCCAAAGCCTAAAAGGATAATTAGTTATGAGTACTACAGAAGTAAAAAGATTTAAAAGAAGATTGGAAGGAGTTGTTCTCTCTGACAATAATGAGCAAACAATTGTTGTAAACGTTAGTCGTCGTTATAAGCATGCTGTTTACAATAAATTTATTAACAAATCTAAAAACTACCATGCTCATGATTCAGACAGTAAAGCGAAGGTTGGCGACAGAGTGACGATTATAGAATCTCGTCGCTACTCAAAAACAAAGACATGGGAATTAGTTAGTATTAATTAATCAGCCACTGGTTGATCAAAGGATAAGCGGAGTCAGTTATGATTCAAATGCAAAGTAAATTAGAAGTAGCCGATAACTCAGGTGCCAAAGAAGTTAAGTGTATTAAAGTTCTTGGTGGCTCAAAGAGAATGAGTGCTGGACTTGGAGACGTAATTGTCTGCGCTGTTCAACAAGCTGCTCCTGGCGGAAAAATTAAAAAAGGTGACGTTAAAAAAGCGGTTATCGTAAGAACAAAATATCCTATTCGTAGAGAAGATGGTTCTTATATCCGTTTTGATAAAAATAGCGTGGTTATATTGGCCCAAGGACAAGATCCTGTAGGAACACGTATTTTTGGACCTGTAGCAAGAGAGCTACGAGCAAAAAGTTATACAAAAATTTGTTCACTAGCTCCTGAAGTTCTTTAATTAGAGGTAATTATGCAAAAGATAAAAGTTGATGATGAAATTATTGTTTTAGCTGGAAAAGATAAAGGCAAAACTGGAACCGTAAGTAAGCTTTTCTTGAAAAAGAAAAGAGTATTAATTGCTGGTGTAAATATGGTTAAGAAGGCCATGAAGCCTACTCAAGAAAATCCAACTGGTGGAATTGTTGAGATAGAGCAGACTTTACACTTAAGTAATATTGCAGTGGTTAGTCCAAAGACTAGTAAAGCAACAAAAGTAAGAATTGAAAATAAAGACGGAAAAAACGTTCGCATAGCAGTTGCTTGCGGATCGGTTTTGAAATAATTAGGAATAGTTATGGCTAGATTAAGGGAAAGATACCAATCAGAAATTAGAAAAGCTCTTCAGGAGAAGTTTTCATTTAAAAATGAAAACCAAATTCCAAAAGTCGAAAAGATTGTTGTGAATTGTTGTACTAAAGATGCGGTAGCTAGTGGAAAGGTTGTTGATGGAATTGTTGATCAATTAAGTGCAATCACCGGACAAAGAGCCGTAAAAGCACTTGCTCGTAAATCAATTGCTGGTTTTAAGCTACGTGAAGGCATGCCTATCGGTGCTAGCGTTACGCTTCGTGGAACTCGTATGTACGAATTTCTTGACCGCTTGATTTCAATCTCTCTTCCGCGTGTTCGTGACTTTAGAGGCATCTCTCCTAAGGCTTTCGATGGCCGCGGGAATTACACTCTAGGCGTAACAGAGCAGATTATTTTTCCAGAAATTAATTATGATGAAATTGATAAGGTTAGAGGCATTGGGATTTGCATCGTAACAAGTGCAAAAAACAACGAGGAAGGGAGAGAACTTCTCGACCAACTCGGTATGCCTTTTAGGAAATAGGAAAAAAACATGGCAAGAATTGCAAAAATTCAAAGTAACTTAAAGAGACAGAAATTAGCTGCTCGCTATAAGTCTAAAAGAGATGCCCTTAGGAAGATCATGCAAGATCCTAAAGCTCCTTTTGATGAAAAAGCGGACGCGCAAAGACAACTCCAAGCTCTTCCACGAAACTCCAACCCTAATAGGGTTCGTAATCGTTGCGAAGTGACCGGTAGACCGAGATCGTTTTACCGAGCTTTTAGAGTTTCACGTTTAGTATTTAGAAGAATGGCCCTTCAAGGTTTAATCCCGGGCATAACCAAATCCAGTTGGTGAGAGAGGAGATTGGCATATGATGACTGATCCTGTTGCAGATATGTTAACAAGAATGAGAAACGCAATTAGTGCGGGACATGACAGAGTTGAATTTCCAGCTTCAAAAATGAAAGCGGGAATTTGCAAGGTGATGAAAGATGAAGGCTATATTAAGTCTTTTAAAATCATTGCTAAGTCTAAAAGTGATATTCGATTAAAGGTTCTTTTTAAAGAAGATGCGATCGTTGGCTTACAAAGATTTAGTAAACCTGGCCTTCGTCAATATAGAAGCTATAGAGATTTACCACGTGTAATCTCTGGACTAGGAACTTCGATTTTGTCGACTTCTAGTGGAATTGTTTCAACCCGTACAGCGAAACATAAGAAAATCGGGGGCGAAGTCCTCTGTAATGTTTGGTAGGAGTATACCATGTCAAGAATTGGAAAAGTGCCAGTAGCACTACCTGATAAAGTTGAAGTTAAAATTAATGGAGCTCATGTTTCAGTTAAGGGTCCTAAGGGACAATTGGAATATACTTTTACTAATTTTGTTAAAATTGAACTGGTCGGCAAAGAAGTTATTGTTAAGCCAGTAGATGAAACTCAAAAAGCTCGCGCTCTTTGGGGAACAACTCGAACTCTCGTAGGTAATATGGTAACTGGTGTCAGCGACGGTTTTACAAAAGTTCTAGAGTTTACAGGAGTTGGTTATAAAGCAGCGGCTAAGGGTGACGAGCTAGTTTTGAATCTTGGTTTTTCTCACCCGATAAATTATAAACTTCCAGAAGGTGTTTCTGCGAAAGTTAATAAGACCGTAATTGAGCTATCTGGATGTAGTAAAGAGCTTGTGGGATTTGCCGCAGCAAAAATTAGATCCTTTAGACCACCAGAGCCCTATAAAGGTAAAGGTGTTAGATACAGTGATGAAAGAATCATTAGAAAAGCCGGTAAAACTGGCGGGAAAAAATAGGTAAGTCATGAGAAAGCCACTAGGTAAAATTAAAAGTCCAAAAGTTGCCAAAAGAATACGCAGGAAGCTTTCTATTCGTAGAACTCTTTCGGGAACAGCTGATGTTCCTCGTATTACTCTTGATAAGACGAATAAGCACTTAAGAGTACAAGTCGTTGACGATGTTACTCATAAGACACTTTTTTCGGTTCAAACTTATGGAAAAGAGGCAGCCGCTAAAAGCAATAATAAAGAAGGTGCTAAGGCAGTTGGAACTAAGCTCGCTGAAAAATTAAAAGCCGCTAAAATTGAAACAGCAGTTTTTGATCGCTCAGGATACAAGTACACCGGAGTTATCGCGGTACTTTGTGAAGCTGTAAGAGAACAAGGAATTAAACTCTAGGGTTTAAAGGGAATCAGATATGACTGAAGATAAGAAAACTGAAGAAACAAAAGCCCCTAAAGAAGCTGCTGCAGCTGGAGCCGAAGTAAAGGCCGATGCTAAAGAAGATAAAAAAGGTGGCCGCGGTAAGAAACAAGGTGCAAGACCTCCAAGAAAACCAGCTCCAGTTGGTGAATTCGAAGAGACTGTTGTTGCGGTTAACCGTGTTGCTAAAGTTGTAAAAGGTGGTCGACGCTTTTCATTCTCTGCTCTTATGATTGTTGGAGATAGAAAAGGGAGAGTGGGATACGGACTTGGTAAGGCCAAAGAAGTTCCAGAAGCTATCCGTAAAGCGACCCAAGCTGCTCAGAAAAATATGATTAAGGTTCCAATTGAAAAAGGAACGATCCCTCATATCATTACTGGGAAATTCGACGCTGGAATGATTATTTTCAAGCCAGCATCTGACGGTACTGGAGTAAAGGCTGCTGGTGCATGCCGATCAATTTTAGAATTAGCGGGTGTTAAAAATGTTCTGACTAAGTCGGTTCGTGGTAACAACCCTCACAATATTGTGAAGGCAACTTTTCGTGCCCTTAGCCAACTTCGTTCTGTAGAGCAAGTTGCCAAGGCAAGAGGAAAAGAAGCCCACGGATTACGACTTAAGTAGTTGAGGTAGATATGACTGAAAAAACGATTACAGTAAAATTAATAAAAAGTACTCATGGCCGTGTTGAAAGACATAAGGCTTGTGTGCGTGGATTAGGTCTTCGTAAAATTGGTAGTGTTAGAACATTAGAAAACACTCCAGCAGTTCGAGGCATGATTAAAAAAGTTATTCACTTATTAGAAATTCAAAAGTAGTGCGAGGATATTATGCTGACGTTAAATAATCTTAGTAGCCCCAAGGGTGCCAATAGAAACACAAAGAGAATTGGCCGTGGACAAGGTTCCGGACAAGGAGCTCAGGCTGGTAAAGGCCATAAAGGGCAAAAAGCTCGAAGTGGTGGGGGCGTACGTCCTGGTTTTGAAGGCGGCGCGATGCCTCTTTATATGCGTTTACCAAAACGTGGTTTTAAAAATGCCCTTTTTAAAACAGAATATGCTGAAGTTAGCTTGGCACTTCTAGAGTCAAAATTTGATGCTGGAGAAGTTACTAAAGCGGCTCTTATCGAAAAAGGTATTCTGAAAGGAATTAATAAGCGTCGTCCAGTAAAGATTTTATCTACTGGCGAACTTAAAACGGCTCTTACTTTTAAAGGTATTGAGAAATTTTCAAAAACCGCCTCTGAAGCAATTGTTAAAGCTGGTGGAAAAATTGAAGAAGTAGCTCAACCTACTCGCCGTGCAAAATTCGTTAAGAAAGAAAAAAAGAAATAGTTAAAATTTAAAATATAAGGATAAGAATCCATGTCGACTGCTCACGGAAAACTTGAGGAACTCAAGAGAAAGGTCTTCTTTACCTTCATGCTTTTAGTCGTATATAGACTATTTGCTCAGATATCTGTTCCTGGCGTCAATGCCAGTGCCATCGCGGCTTATTTTTCAGAGTCTGGCGGAGGAATTTTCGATCTCATTAATACTTTTAGTGGGGGGGCCTTTAAACGGTTCTCGGTACTGGCCCTTGGGATCATGCCTTATATTACCACTTCTATTATTTTCTCTCTGCTTGGAGAGGTCATTCCACAAATTGCTGAACTTCAAGACGATGCCGATGGACAGAAGAAGATCGCCAAATGGACTCGTTATGCAACTGTCCTTCTCTGCTGTGTCCAAGGTTACGGAATGGCAGCTGTTTTTGAAGGTTTTAAAAGTCCAGGTGGCTTGGCAATTATTCCTGAACCAGGAATGCTTTTTAGAGTAACAACAATGATTACGCTTGCCGCTGGAACGATGTTCCTGCTCTGGCTTGGTGAAAGAATTACTGAGGTAGGTCTTGAAAACGGCGTATCTTTAATTATTTTTGCAGGTATCGCAGTCGAACTACCTTCAGAAGTACTTCAAAAATTAACTCTTTATAGAAATGGTGAGCTTCCAGGAGTTTCACTACTTGTGTTCTTTGCGGTCATTTTAATTATTTTTTATATTGTGGCTTATATCGAAAAGGCCTTTAGATCTGTGCCAGTTCAGTACGCCAAAAAAGTGGTTCATAACCGTACTTACGGTGGAACCCAGACATTGCCTATGAGAGTTGATACTGGTGGAGTTATGCCTCCAATTTTGGCCTCTTCACTACTTGCGGCTCCAACTACCTTTGCTAGCTTCGTTGGCGAAGGCAATCCAATTAAGCCTTACCTCGATACCATCGTTCAGTCTCTGTATCCAGGTCAGCTGCTTTTTAATATTTTCTTTGGTGCCCTGATTGTCTATATGACTTATTTTTACGCTCCAATTCAGTTTAAAACGAAGAAAATTACAGAAATGTTGCAAAAGAATAATGCCTTCGTCCCTGGAATTCGCCCAGGTGCCAAGACTAAAGAATACTTGGATTTTATTCTCAATCGTTTGACCTTTTTTGGAAGTATCTTTTTGGTAGTTATTTGTATTTCTCCAACTCTGATTACTGGCCAGCAAACTAGTTTCGGTGGAACTGCTATGCTTATTTTAGTTTCAGTTTCTATTCGAGTAATGATGAATATTCAAAGTTTTATGTATGCCGACCGTATGGAAACTGCCTATAAGGCGCGTGGAAAATACAACGGTCAAAACAGAAGGTTTTAAGGATATATAAGATGCGCCCTAACTTAATTCTATTAGGAGCCCCTGGCTCAGGTAAAGGTACTCAAGCCAATCGCTTAGTTTCGGAATTTGGTTATAAGCACCTCTCAACAGGGGATTTATTGCGAGCAGAAATCGCAAAAGAATCCGACCTAGGGCAGAGAGTGAAGGGTGTACTAGATCGAGGAGACTTGGTCGACGACAATATGGTACTAGAGCTTTTAAAAGTTAATTGTGATCTAGAGAATGCCTCACATATTTTTGATGGTTTTC
Organism: Halobacteriovoraceae bacterium; assembly: GCA_018646195.1. GTDB lineage: Bacteria > Bdellovibrionota > Bacteriovoracia > Bacteriovoracales > Bacteriovoracaceae > JABGVH01. Next base: position 47,510 of record JABGVH010000065.1, on the reverse strand, counting down.
CTCGCAATAATGAGCAAGCAAGAATGCTCGATGAAGTAGTTCTAGGCGACTCAACCGCCTTGGCGATCTACTTTGAGCTCGACCTTGGGGTTTTAAAAGACCGCCTGGTCAACCGTAGAACCTGTAAAGATTGTGGAGTGATTTACAATTTGCTTTTCAATGCTCCGAAGACCGAGGGAGTTTGTGACTCTTGCGGTGGAACTAATCTTGAGCATAGAAAAGATGATAATGAGGAAACCGTTAGTAATCGGCTTCAAGTATTTAAAGATCAGGTTGAACCAATTTTGGCCCATTATGAAGCCAAGGGCACATTGAGAAGAGTTGATGCGTCGCAAAAACCAGGCGAAGTATTTACTGAGGTGGAGGCCGTACTAGGTAACTAGACGGGCTGGCAGCAGTAGACGGGTTGCCTTTTGGCATTTCGTCATATATAGATGTAAGACTAATTAAGGAGCATTTTCAAGCATATGGCAGCGGAAGAATCCATTGAAGTGGAAGGTGAAGTTCTCGAACTATTACCGAATACAAAATTTAAAGTAAAACTTCCTAACGGACATATGATCACCGCCCATATTAGCGGAAAAATGAGAATGCACTTTATTAAAATTCTCCCAGGGGACAAAGTACTAGTGGAAATTTCCAAGTACGACCTAACCAAGGGAAGAATTACGTATAGAAGTAAAGGTAAAAGATAATTTACTAAAGGTTAGTTATGAAAGTAAGAGCATCAGTTAAAGTTATGTGTAAAGACTGTAAAGTTATTAAGAGAAAAGGTGTATTGCGAGTTGTTTGCAAGACCAATAAAAAACATAAACAAAGACAAGGTTAATAATAATATTTTATTCTTAGGAGTGTAGCTATGGCACGTATTCTTGGCGTCGATATTCCTAGAAATAAAGCGATGAAGATTGCCCTTACGGCAATTTACGGTGTAGGCCGGACATTATCGCTTGAAATTCTAGCAAAAAGTAACGTCGACCCCCTTACAAATTCAAATGATCTCACAGAAGAAGAGGCTCAATCCATCAGGAAACTGTTAGAAGACAGTTACAATGTGGAAGGGGATCTCAGACGAGAAGTGGGATTGAATATTAAACGTTTAAAAGACATGGGTGCCTATCGCGGCGTTCGTCATAGAAGAGGACTTCCTGTTCGTGGTCAAAGAACATCGACCAACGCAAGAACAAGAAAAGGTCCGGCTACGGCGATTGCAGGTAAGAAATCTATCAAGTCACTGAAGTAGGCGGGTGTAAAATGGTAAAAAAAGTACAAAAGAAAAGAGTAAAGAAAAATATCAGCAATGGTATTTGTCATATTCAAGCTTCCTTTAATAACACTATCGTGACTTTCACTGACACTGCAGGAAACGCTCTTGCATGGGCCAGCGCTGGTCAACTAGGTTTTAGAGGTTCTAAAAAATCGACTCCCTTCGCGGCTCAAACTGCTTCTATTGAAGCGGCTAAAAAAGCGATGGAACACGGTCTTCAGGTTGTTGAAGTACGAGTGAAAGGACCAGGAGCAGGACGTGAAAACGCTATCCGCGCTCTAGTTCAGGCCGGATTAAAAATCACATCCGTCTCTGATAGAAGCCCGATCCCTCACAACGGCTGTCGTGCCCCTAAGAGACGTCGAGTATAATAAGAAACACTAAAATTAGGAGATTATTATAATGGAAGCATTTACTTCAAAAAATTGGTCAAGCATGATTCGCCCTATTGCTCTTGAAGCAGATCAAGAAGCCAACCGTGGTGATTATGGAAAATTCGTAGCTAAGCCTCTTGAGCGTGGTTACGGACAAACTCTTGGAAACTCTCTTCGACGAGTTCTACTTTCTTCACTTCAAGGTGCAGGGATTGTTGCTATTCGTATTGATGGTGTTGAGCATGAGTTTGGAACTATTGATAATGTAAAAGAAGAAGTTTCGGAAATTATCCTTAACCTTAAAGAAATGCGCTTTAAGATTATGGGTAAGGAAGATGTTGTTCTTACTCTAGAAAAATCTGGAGAAGGGGCTGTAACCGGTCACAATATTGGTGAAAATTCTTCAGTAGAAGTTCTTAATCCTGACCACACTATCTGTAATATCTCTTCTGGTGGAAGTATCAGAATGGAACTTAAGTTAGCTCGTGGTAAAGGTTATGTAACTGCTCTAGATAATAAAGAAGATTTCGATCTTCCTATCGGTTGGGTTTATCTTGATACTCTTTTCTCACCTGTTAACCGTGTAAATTACACTGTAACAAATGCTCGTGTTGGAAAGAGAACTGACTTTGATAAGCTTACTCTTGAAATTTGGACAAATGCTGGAATTGAGCCGTCGGATGCAGTTGCTTATTCTGCAAAAATCCTTAGAGATCAATTCTCTGTATTTTTAAACTTTGAAGACGAAGAAGAAATTGCTCGTATGGAATCTAAGCCACAAGCTGCGACTTCAACAACTAACAATGCTCTTCTTAAGCCTGTTTCAGAACTAGAGCTTTCAGTTCGTTCTGCAAATTGTCTTCAGAATGCAAATATCAAATTTATCTACGAACTTGTTTCTAAGACAGAAGGCGAAATGCTTCGAACTAAGAATTTTGGTCGTAAATCACTTAACGAAATTAAAGAGATCCTACAACAAATGGGTCTTGGCCTAGGAATGAAAGTTGATTCTGTAATGAAAGATATCAACGAAAATCCAGGAGGAACTCCCGAGTAAGTTCGAGAGTAACGGAGTAAACTATGAGACATAATAAAAGAAAGTATAGAATTGGAACTAGCCCGGCTCACCGCCGCTCTCTTCTCCGAAACTTGGCAATCGAAGTTATTGACCACGGGAAAATTAAAACTACCCACGCTAAATGCAAGGCCATTCAACCTTACGTTGAAAAACTGATTACTATCTCTAAAGAAGATTCAGTGGCCAATAGGCGTTTAGCTCTTTCTAAACTTGGCAATGCTAAAGCTGTAAGAACACTTTTTACAGAAGTTGGTCCAAAGTACAAAGAAAGAGATGGTGGTTACACTCGTATCCTTAAGCTTGCCGATGGCCGTGTAGGGGATAATGCTAAAATGAGTTTTATCGCTCTGGTTGACTAGCATTTAAGATTATCAAAATCATTACTACGTATTAGAGGGGCCACTTTATAAGTGGCTCCTTATTTTTAAAAATGACTGAATCGCAAAAGACATCAAAAAGCCTCAATACCTCTACTAAGATGCTCATTCTTTTCGGCATCATTAGTGTGACTATCGCTTATTCAATTTATCACCGGCACCATATCGACCAATTCGATACTCTTGAAACTCCACTACTGCTTAAAAACATTCCCACTATAAAGGTGGAGAAATACCCAAGCGATGGGCAGGTGGCGCTATCGAGTTTGGCCAAGAAAGGAAGTGGGCTTTTTGTACACCTTTGGGGAACTTGGTGCGCACCTTGTGAGAGAGAGCTACCAGCTTTCTTAAAATTTTCGGAAAAATTGGATAAATTGGGAGTTAAAGTAGTCCTGCTCGCCATCAATGATAAGAAGAAAGACATAAAGAAGTTTATAAAACGCTTTAAGTTACCAAGCAATGTCAGCATAGCATTGGACTCGGGTAATTTGGCGATGGACCAATTGGGGTCGGCCAAGGTTCCGGACACTTACCTTTTTGATGAGCAAGGCATTCACTTGACTAAATTTGTCGGCCCACAGGACTGGAGTCAAAAAATATACTATTTTAAAACGCAGTCCCTATTAGAGGGTGCAAAAAATGTTCAAAATCTAGTCATTGAGACTCATTAATCTATCTATCTTATTGAAATAATAGCCTTCTAAAACTGCCACGGCTTTTTCTAGCTGTTTAAACTTTATTCAAATAACCCTCGATTTCGTTAAGTTTCCCGATTTAGCTGCCGAAAAGTTAAACACTAAGGGGTTAATTATTCGGCACCCAAATATAAAGATCGACTAAAAAATAAACGCTAATATGGCTGGAGTTTAGACATGATCAATTGGACGGAGATGAGTAGCTTGCACGTTATCTCAAAACTCGAAGAGATTCTAAATAAGTGGTACGGAGTAGAACTTTTCTGGACGGATATGCATTACAAAATTCGTTCTAATCATCTTGAAAAAGACCACGACTTTTATAATCAATTCATGAAAGTTCAAATGAATATGAAATATGGTTATGAATACCTAGGTCAGGATATCGAAAAAATAACTGATAAATTAAATGAAAGCACTGAATCAACAACAGTCTTTGATTCTTTTTTTCATCATGTAAAAGGTGTGGCCTCTAAAGTTGTTGTCGAGGGAGAGTACCTCGGAACCGTCTTCGCCTATCCTTTTGTAATGGACTCTATGACAGACGATGAGGCACTTTCTGTAAGAAAGAACCTATCTGAATCAGGTGCAACTGATCATGATGCCCAAAATTCTCTCGAGCATGTCAAACGGCTTAGCTCAGTAGAAAGTGAATACCTGCAAGAACTTGTGGAGTTAGTTTCAGAAGAAATTGCTGAGTTCCATGAAGAAATTTCAAAGCGTGAAGAACGAATTCAAGAATTAAATAGCGAGTTAGGCGATAAGTATCGCTACCATAATATGATTGGTAAATCGAAAAAGATGCAGGCCATTTACGGGCTACTTGAAAAAGTATCCAACTCGGATTCTTCTGTTTTTATTCAGGGAGATAACGGTACTGGTAAAGAGCTAGTGGCCAAGGCCGTGCATTACGGATCTCCACGCAAAGATTGTTTATTTTTAGCAGTCAACTGTTCCGCCTTTAATGATAATCTTTTGGACTCGGAACTTTTTGGACATGTTAAAGGGGCCTTTACTGGCGCTATAAAAGACAAGAAGGGACTTTTTGAAATGGCCCACGGGGGCTCATTATTTTTGGACGAGATTGGAGACACTTCTCTTTCAATGCAGGTGAAACTTCTTAGAGTATTACAGGAGGGAACTTTTCTTCCAGTAGGGGCCACCACTCCTCGCAAGGCCGACGTTCGAATTATCGCAGCTACCAATAAGCCGATAAAAGAAATGATGGCGAAAGGTGAGTTCAGAGAAGACCTCTTTTATCGTATCAACGTTATTAACGTAAATATTCCAGCTCTTCGTGAGCGAGCTGATGATATCCCAATTCTTATGGAGCATTTTCTTAAGAAACGCTGTGATGAATCAGGTTGTGCTCTGAAAACACTCTCGAAAAAATGTATGGAGAAAATGCTGGATTATCCCTGGCCTGGAAACGTTCGTGAACTTGAAAATGAAATTGAGCGGCTAGTTGTTTTGGCCGGTGAAGATAAAATGGTCACTCCTGATTTGCTCTCTCCCCGCATCATCGATTTTGGTGAAAAACCAGAAATTGCCGGTAAGGGAATTAATACTAGTGGATCATTGAAACAGGCACTTGAAGAACTCGAAGCGATCATGATTCGCGAGGGATTGAAGCGCTGCAACTTTAATAAATCAAAGCTCTCAAAAGAGCTTGGAATTAGTCGTGCCTCACTTATTATGAAAGTCGATAAATACGGCTTAGATAAGCGTAAAAAGGCAGCTGGAGAGTAACCGCCAGCGTCAAAAGTAGCCAAAAAACAAGCTAAAAAATTAGCCTCCTCTGGACCAAGAATGTAGAATACTCGGGTCTTTAGGAGGATTTTTTTTATGGATCAAGTGCTGGAAGAAAAGCGGCAACAGCTTGAAGGTTTGCGAAGTGAAGCAGAGCTTGGTGGCGGCCCAGAAAAAATTGAAAAACAGCATAGTGGTGGTAAGTACACTGCAAGGGAAAGGATAGAACGCCTAATCGATCCCGGTTCTTTTATTGAATTCGATAAATTCGTAACACATAGATGTCATGACTTTGGAATGGAAGATAAAAAATTCCTAGGTGACGGTGTTGTCACCGGTATTGGTGAAATCAATGGCCAAAAAGTGGCACTCTATTCCCAAGACTTTACTTGCTGGGGGGGCGCGCTCGGTGCCGCTCATGCCAAAAAGATTTGTAAAATAATGGACCTAGCTCTTGAGAATCGAATTCCAGTAATTGGAATGGCCGACTCTGGTGGAGCTCGAATTCAAGAGGGCGTGGATTCTCTTGGCGGTTACGCCGAAATTTTTTATCGTAATGTGAAGGCCTCAGGTGTAATTCCTCAAATTACTATCATCATGGGACCTTGTGCAGGTGGAGCTGTTTACTCACCAGCAATTACTGATTTTATTTTTATGGTCGACAAGACTTCTTATATGTTCGTAACTGGGCCCGATGTTATAAAAACTGTGACTCATGAAGAAGTCACCAAAGAAGAACTTGGTGGAGCCTCTACTCACGCAGAAAAATCTGGCGTCGCTCAATTTAAATGCAATGGTGAAGATGAGTGTTTCGAAAGAGTTCGTGAACTACTCTGTTATATTCCACCTTCTAACTTTAGAGAGCAGACTACTCTATTCACTTCCGACCCGGTCTTTAGAGACAATCTAAAACTTCAAGACTTAATTCCTTCTAATCCTAAAAAGCCCTACGATATGAAAGAAGTCATCACCGAAATAGTTGATGAAGGTCGCTTTATGGAAGTCCATCAAGACTACGCCAAAAATATTATTGTAGGTTTTGCGTCTATTGGTGGAGAGAAAATTGGAATTATTGCTAACCAACCTCAAATATTAGCAGGCGTATTGGATATTGATTCTTCTAATAAGGCCGCTCGATTTATTCGCTTCTGCGATGCTTTTGATATTCCATTTTTAACTTTGGTTGATGTGCCAGGTTTTCTTCCCGGTACAGTTCAAGAGTACGGCGGAATTATTAAGCATGGATCAAAACTTCTCTATGCCTTTGCAGAAGCTACAGTTCCTAAAATTACATTGATTACCAGAAAAGCATATGGCGGCGCTTACGACGTAATGGCTTCAAAGCATATTCGCGCCGACGTAAACTTGGCCTTCCCTACTGCCGAAATCGCAGTGATGGGAGCTGAGGGTGCTGTTAATATTATTTTTAGAAATGAGCTTAAAGGTCTAAAAGGTAAAGAGCTGGAAAAGAAACGCCAGGAATTAGTAAGCAGTTACGAAAAGCAATTTAATAATCCTTATCGTGCTGCCGAACTTGGCTATATCGATGCCGTGATTCTTCCCGAAGAAACTCGCCAGCGTATTTCAGAATACTTTAAAACCTTAAAACATAAGAAAGTTGAGATGCCTCGTCGTAAACACGGGAATATCCAACTATGAGTATTCGTCTCAAAGAAAACAAAGCTCGCCGAATACTTATTGCCAATAGGGGAGAGATTGCCGCCAGGATCGCCAAGGCCTGTCGGGAATTGGGTCACACCGCGATTGGACTTTGGACCGACAATGAAGTCCATGCCCGCCACTTAGAATTCTGTGATGAGTGGGCCCACTTAGAAGGCACCGGCAATACTGAAACTTATCTTAACCAAGATAAAATTATTAAAATTGCTAAAGAGCTGAAGGTCGATGCCGTTCATCCAGGTTATGGCTTTCTCTCGGAAAACGGAGGCTTTGCTGAAGCCCTCTCTAATAACGATATTATTTTTATCGGTCCCCATATTGAGGCCATAAAAATAATGGGAGATAAGGCGACCAGTAAAACGCTTGCCAAGGAATCTGGAGTTCCAGTGGTACCCGGTTCAGCTGATGCTGTGAAGTCGGTAGCAGAGGCGATAAAAATTGCGGAAGAAATCGGCTACCCAGTTCTCTTAAAAGCAGTCGCCGGTGGTGGCGGTCGCGGAATGCGCGCCTGTGCTGATGAAAATGAAATTAAAGAACAATTTGAAGCCGTAGGGCGCGAGTCGATGGCGGCTTTTGGTAATGGGGATTTGCTGGTTGAAAAGCTAGTCCTCAATCCTCGCCATATTGAAGTTCAAATTCTTGCCGATAAGCATGGCAATGTTTTTCATTTCTTTGAAAGAGAATGTTCTGTTCAAAGACGCCATCAAAAAATTGTAGAAGAAGCCCCCTCTCCATTCATTGGAGATGACGAAGAACTGCGCCAGAAAATATGTCAAACCGCCGTAAAATTATCTAAAGCGGTTAAGTATGACTCAGCAGGAACGGTTGAATTTATAATGGCTGAGGATAAATCTTTTTATTTTCTCGAAATGAATACTCGTATCCAAGTTGAGCATCCTATTACTGAAGAGATTACAGGAATGGACCTGATTGTTTGCATGATCCAATCCGCTCTCGGTGAAGATTTACAAATTCCATCGCAAGATTTTATCACGCGATCGGGGCACGCCATTGAATGCCGAATTTGTGCTGAAGACCCTATCACCATGCTACCTGCTCCAGGAGTTGTGACAGGATTTGAAACCAATTTTCCTCAAGGCATACGATTTGATAATTGTCTTTTTAAAGACCTTGAGGTGACTCCTGACTTTGACCCTATGGTTGGAAAACTAATTGCAAAGGGAGTCGTCAGGGATGTCGCTATTAGGAAGATGGAATCGGCCCTTGAGGGACTTTATATTGAAGGGCTCAAAACGAATATTCCCCTTCACAAAATAATATTGGCCAATCAGAATTTTAGAGATGGGAATTATTCAACTAGCTTTATAGGTGTTGAAAAACCCCAGGAACAAATCACAAATAATATCGATTATACTTCCTTCTATATGAAGCTCGCCGGAATTGAAGCGCGAAGGATGGGACTATGAGAACCTACCTGATAGACGCTGAGAAAAATGAACTAATCATCGACCTTACTAAAACACTTGTTCATTCTAAAGAGCTAATTGAATTTGAATTTAGCACTCTTCAGGACAATGAAATCGTCCATCGGGAAAATATTTTTGTAAGAAAATTGGCCGGTCGCTATTTTGCATCTAATGATCAAAAAAATTGGGTTAAGCTGGCGCCCCAAAATCTCCCTAAGAAATTTTTAAATGTTGATAGAGTTTTTGATATTTATCGCGGGTTTAAGCCTTCTGGACTCTCGGATGGGAATGATGGAGAGCTTTTAACTCAGATGCCGGGCAAGGTAGTTAAGATTTTAGTCGCTACTGGAGACGAAGTTGTGGAAGGCCAAACCTTGGTAATCCTCGAAGCTATGAAAATGGAAAATGAAATAAAAGCAGGGCTAGATGGCGTTGTTAAAAATATACATGTGTCAGTTGGGGATGCTCTAGATCAGGGTGTTCTTATGCTGGAACTGGAGTGAAAGAAATGAATGATTTTAATTCAAATTTCCCTGAAGACTTTGAAAAGTTTAAGGGCGATTTTAAAAAGATGTATAAAAACGTGATCCCTGTGGTCGGTTTTTTTATTCTTGTTATTTTGGGTAAGACTTCCTTCTACCAAGTAGAACCTGAAGAAGAGGCAATTGTAATCCGTCTTGGAAAATACATCGAAACCAATGGCCCTGGTCTGCACTTTAAGCTTCCTCTAGGAATTGATCAGGCGATCAAGCTTAAAACAAAAAGAAGGTTGCAAGCGGAGTTTGGTTTTCGAACTGCCAATACAGGAACTCGGGTCACTACTTATTCTCGTGGAAATTACGATGATGAGTCTCATATGCTGACTGGAGACCTCAATATCGCTAACGTGGAGTGGGTTGTTCAGTACGAAATCTCTGATCCTTATAAGTTTCAGTTTAAGACTAAAGAGCCAATTGTAAATGTTAGAGATGTGTCTGAATCAATTATGAGACGAGTTGTTGGAGATCGTTTAGTTACAGATGTACTAACGACTGGTCGGAACGAAATTGAAATTGAGGCCAAGAAATTAATGCAAGAAGTGATTAATAAATACGACATGGGAATTAAGATTGTTGTAGTAAAGCTTCAGGATGTGAATCCTCCTGAAAAAGTGAAAGCTTCTTTTAATGAAGTGAACGCCGCCAAACAAGAACAAGAGAAAATGATCAATCAAGCCGAGACTGCTTATAATAGAGTGATCCCAGAGGCGAGAGGAAAGGCTGAGAAGTTAGTCTCTCAGGCCGAAGGTTATGCAGCGGCACTGATCAATCGTGCAAAAGGTGACGGAGAAAATTTCGCTACTGTTTTAAAGGCCTATAATAGAGCTCCTGCAATTACCCGTAAGAGAATTTATCTTGAAACCATGGAAACGATTTTTGATCGTATGGAAAATGTCACGATTGTCGATTCACGTGTAAAGGGACTTCTTCCCGTATTTAACAAATTAAATCAAAAGAGCGAGTAAAATATGAAAGCAGCAATAATAGTCATTGTCCTTTTAGTCATAGTGGTCATGCGCGGAAGTATGTATCGACTTAATGAAGGTCGCCAGGCGATCATAACCCAATTTGGTAAGCCAATCGGGGAGCCAATTACAAAACCAGGTTTACATTTTAAGATTCCCTTTACACAAGAAATTAGACTTGTTGATAAACGAATTCTTAACTGGGATGGAATTCCCGAGCAAATGGCAACCAAAGATAAGAAATTTATTAAAGTGGACACCACTGCTCGTTGGAGGATCGTCGACACTTTGAAGTTTATCCAAACAGTGAGAAATCAAAGAGGGGCCAAAGCGAGACTTGATACTATCTTAGATTCTGCAACTCGCCAGATTATTTCTAAACAGAATCTAGTAGAGGCGGTTAGAAATACCAATTTGATTCTCGACAATATTGAGAAGAAAAAATTAATGATGGCCAAGAACAAAAAAGCTGGTACTCAGATTATAGAAGAAGAAGTCTTTGGTGAAATTGAAAAAATTAATATTGGACGGGATCACCTTAGTCAGCAAATTGTCACAGCTGCCAGAGGTGACTTGGCCGGACTCGGGATCGAGTTAATTGATGTTCAGTTAAGGCGTATTTCTTATGAGCGCTCTGTTGAGGCCAAAGTGTATGAAAGAATGGTTTCTGAAAGGCAGAGGATCGCTCAAAAGATTCGTTCAGTTGGACAAGGTGAGAAGGCCAAAATTGAAGGACGTATTGAGTGGGAACTTAAAGGTATTCAGTCTGAAGCCTATAAGAAAGCTCAAATTGTCCGCGGTAAAGCTGAGGCAAAGGCCACGGACATTTATGCTCGCTCATTAAGAGGTGGTGCCAACTTTTATGCTTTTATCCGTTCAATGGAAGCCTATAAGAAATCACTAAAAGGCAGCTCAAATTTTTTACTCTCAAGTGACTCGGAATTTTTGAAGTACATGCAGTCAGATAAGTAGGAAACAATTTGATGAGATTTTTGGTTTTAATTCTAATATTCCTAACGATAATACCCCGCTCGCATGCAAAGGATTTTAATCTCAAGCATGCAGTGGGGTTGTATATCACCCCCAAGGGGCAGAAGTACTTCAATAGTAATTTAGAAAATCTTTTTAAAAGAAATGGTCTCAACCTTTCTTCAATCGATATTCCAAAAATTAATGCAGAAACAGAAGAGGCCTACTTAGAGGATATGATTCCTGCTGAGGACGTCGAACTTCGTGAAATGGTTATGTCGGCGAAAGATTTTTTAAAGAAGTTCTTCCGTGGTTTCGAGCTGGGTAAGAATAAGTTCGCGGTCGAAATTAAAGATATAAAGTTTCGCGCAAAGTGGGATCGGCTCGGGGTTTACGCCTTTGCTCCCTTTAACGAAAATGTTCCTCAAATAGGTGAAGATTATTCGGCTTTTTTCTCGATTGAGCTTCAGGCCCAGAATATAAACTTTAGCCTGGATTCCTTCAGCGCTCAGGATATCAATCATCCCTTCCTTGGAAAAACAGTCATTGAAAATTATGTCACTAAAATTAACTCCAAGTCTGAACCCTTAATTGTGAAAATTCCGGCAATTTGCAAGAAAGATGCCCATGGAAAGCTTGTCATAAAAGTTCTCGCTCCTAGTACCAATTTGGAACAATTAATTGTTGATGCCCGGATCAAGGGAGCAATTTTACTTCCAAAAATTGAAATTAGGATTAATGACCATGTTGTCACAATGAACATGGAAAATATCGAACGGGCCATTCGAGATTCTCATGACCTATTACTCACCCCACTACAAGAGGCGGCTAAAAAATATCTTGTGGAAGAAGTTCCTGAAAAAATAAATCTCTTTTTACAGAATAATTTTTCTCGTGGCTTTATGAATGAAAGTCCAATGGATCCTCCTGGAGCGCCAAAACCTGGCAGTGTGAAATTTAAATGGGGTCTCGATATCTCAGATATTAATTTTAAAGCGCAGCACCTTCATCTAATGCTCGATGGTTATGTTAATGACCCCACTACAGGTCCTATTCCGCTTCCAAATGGTTATCAATCCCTCAAGGCGCCTAAGTTAAATGCTGCCGAGGTTTCAAAGCATGATATGGTTTTTTCTCTCAACCAAGGCTTTTTGAATAAAGTTCTCCAGCTGTCGACAAGGCGTGGTTATTTCTCACAAATAAAATTAAATGCTGACACCAGCATTGTGCTGACAAAGCAACCGGTATTAGAAATTAAAGAAAGGGCGCGGCTTAAACTTCAAATTGAATACAAGGTTTCTGGAATTGGTAGCTGGCTGGTTAAAAACCCCATCCTTATCGATTTTGACCTCTTTGTTGAGTTTCCAATTAAAAATGGAAAACCACAAATGGTAGCAGTGGGTGTCGATAGAAAATCTATCTGGGTTCCCGATCACTACATCCGTCTATTTCCTAGAAAAGTTCGCAAAGTAGTCCGCAATAAATTAATGGCGATGGAACCTGCAATTAAAGGATACGTGCTGGCAAAATCTCTCCCTATTCCGAGCGAAATCGCCAGTATTCCTCTCAAGATGGCCAGCTCCGCAATCGATTCCCACGGCCACCTGCTCTTTTTCCTGGACTATGATTTCAACTGGGGCAATACCTTAAGCGCCAAAAAACCCTTTAGATTCTTTCAATTTCAGCAAAAATAACCCCTAAAAGTCTAAATTTATTACAATTTGCTCTCATCCTAAAGGCTTTATGCTAGCTTCCAGCGATACCATTATTCGAGGAACCACATGATTAGAACCACTTTAAGCCTCTGGCTCGTCCTATTTCTAATGCCTTTAAGCAGCTATGCAGACTCAAGTCGGGTCGATATTTGGCCATCTATTCCCTTTTTACGAGGCGCCGATCTTTGTAAGTACAGCAATGCTTACGGACAAACTCGTAGCGAATACATGCGGGAAATGGTTCAAAATGCTGAAAACCTCCTCTATGCCGGTGCGCTTGGAACTGAGGCCCAGCAATTATTGCTAATGTTTGATTCCCTCTATGATAAAAATCAGCGCTTGGCAGTTCAAGGTAAGGGTTTAGATGTAACATTGGAATCGACCTTAAAATCTTATCTCGATAGTTACCACCGAAAACTCCGCCCTCGCATAAAGAAAATTTCATTTAGACATACTAATCGTCTGGTCGACATTATCTCCGCTTTAAAAAATGGCCAAAGAATTGGAACAATTACTGAAGAAATGCTTAATGACTTAGACTTTATTGCTTACGGAACTTATACCCTGGCACCTAATTGCCGTGGAAATATTCAAGTAACTCTACACTTAATTGGCCGTGATGGCGTGACGGATTCTTACGTGGCCACCGGAAAACCAGAAGTTGTAATGAGCCAAATAGCTAGTGATCTTTACACTGAATACCAGCGCACAAAGTTTCCTTCTAAATTAAGAATAGGTAATAGAAACCTAACCCTTCTTGGGGGACTTAATGGAAGTGTCGATCAAGTGAGTGACCTTCGAATGGCCGAATTGGCCTGCCAAACTTTAGATGGTCGCTTACCTAATGCAACAGAGTTGGACTTAATTAGCTCCTATGGCGATTGGTCTGGTGGAGTTGGCGTTGGAAATTCTGTTTGGGCCTTACCATATGGAAAAGTATTTCACCCTTTATTAAGAAATCCTTCACCGGTTAGAAGCCCATGGGAAGTGAATGCAAAAGTATTTAAATACTATTGCGTTCGTTAATTATTTGGAGTTTTTAACTTTCTTAAATACTACGGGCTTTCCATTGAGAGTCTTTCCTATAAATTCGAAAAAATTGAAAAAGACGCCTTCTCTTCCGCGAGTAGAAATGACTTCAGATACCTTTACCGTAAAGGCGAGTTTAGTTTCAAAAGTAATACTATTTTTCATATCTTTTGAATAAGCCTTACCCTTAGTTAAATGAGCATCAATTCTAAAGGTATTTTTTGAAAGCTGCTTTTTAGTTAGCTTAATAGTGTATTGAAGCTTCTCGAAAGGTTCCGATTTCTTTAAAACTAAATCTGTTTTAACCTCTTTATCGAATTCAAATCGCATCGCTCCTTGCTTATGGCAATTGGGACGAAATTTAATATTATTGGTGTAGGCTACATTTCTGACTAAAAAATTAAGACGAGCGAGAGGCATCGCCAAACAGCGCCCTCGATCATACTTACTAATAACTAATTCATTATTTGTATTCGTTAAGGGGCCAATCGCCCTAATCATTACTAATTGAAAAGCTTTATCCATAAGGCCTAGATCAATTTTTTTGGTTTTTACAGCAGGGCTTATTTTTTCTTCCTTTTGAACAACACCATCTAGGTAGAATATTTTTTTTATTACTTTTCCGGATTTGTCAGTATGAACTTCAGGGCCATTCTTAAGGATTGACCCATTTACTGTACGTTGGCAAAAAGAAATATGATCACCACTAATAGAATCGTATTCGACTACACTGTGATTGGGGGGACAATCGATGGCAAAACCCCAGATGGGATAAAGTAGAATTAGTGTGATTAAAAAATTTTTCACTTAAATAATTCCTTTATAATTTTTTCTGCGGCGAGGAGAGGAGTTGCCATTCCTTCTTGAACTTCTTTTTCAAGCTTCACTAACAGTTTCGAAACTTTTGGATTATTTTGAAGTTTTTGGTCCATAAGGGATTGGATTATTTTTTTCATCCAGGCCAGGTTTTGGGAACTTCTTTTTTCAGTAAAATAATTATTTTCGATGGCCTCATCTTGATACGTTTTAATCATTTTCCAGACCTCGTCTAATCCAGTATTTTCCAGGGCCGAACAAGTTTTAACTTGAGGTGACCAGAAAGAGGGATGACTAACTAGCGAGAGAGCATTTTCATAGTTCTGTTTGGCGCTATTGGCGAACTTAAGTAATTCACCATCAGCTTTATTCACTACCAATGCATCGGCTAATTCTAGTATTCCTTTTTTAATTCCCTGTAGCTCATCACCGGCAGTAGGTACCATTAAGACTAAGAAGAAATCAACCATACTTGCGACATCGTACTCGCTCTGTCCGACACCGACAGTTTCAACTAGTATGATATCAAATCCAGCTGCCTCGCAAAGTAGCATGCATTCTCTGGTTTTTGCCGCAACTCCTCCAAGATGACCTGTGGTAGGGGAGGGACGTATATAGGCATTTTGATTGGCGGCTAATTGGTCCATTCGGGTTTTGTCACCCATGATGGACCCGCCACTTAGTGGCGATGAGGGATCAACTGCTAAGACAGCAACTTTTTGGCCGGCATCAATTAAATTTAGACCGAAGGATTCAATAAAGGTTGATTTCCCGACACCTGGAATTCCAGAGATTCCGATTCTTAAGCTCTTATTGTTCTTTTTTAGAATATCATTGAGAAGCTGTTGTGCCTCAGCCTGGTCACTTTCTTTTTTTGATTCAATAAGCGTGATGGCCTTTGCCAGTGCTCTTGGATTTCCTGCTTGGAGTGCTTTTAAATCTATACTCATAGTTTTCGCATTATTTAGAGATTTGTTTCTCTATTGATTCTAACACGGCCTGAGCTGATTCAGAGATCGGAGTGCCTGGGCCGAATATCCCCTTAACTCCCGTTTCAACCAGGAATTCATAGTCTTGTTTTGGAATTACTCCTCCAACAACCACTATTATATCTTCAGCCCCTTGCTCTTTAAGTTGATTAATCAGTTCGGGAACAAGTGTCTTATGGCCAGCTGCTTGGCTTGAAACACCAACGACATGCACATCATTTTCAATCGCCTGTTTGGCAACTTCTTTGGGAGTTGAAAAAAGTGGTGCTAAGTCTATATCAAAGCCAACATCGGCAAATGCTGTTGCGATTACTTTAGCACCTCGGTCGTGACCATCTTGTCCCATTTTTGCGACGAGCATTCTGGGGCGCCTTCCATATTTAGTTTCAAAGGTGGCGATTTGTTCTTTCATACGAGTCCATTCCTTATCTTCACTAAATGCCGAACCATAGACACCACTTACAGTCTGGGTTTGAGCTTTATAACGACCCCAGTGTTTTTCTAGGGCCGAAGTTATTTCTCCAACGGTACAGCGGGCCCGGCAAGCGGTAACGGACAGCTCGAGGCTATTTCCGATACCCGTTTTTGCATACTCGCCCAAGGCGGCTAGAGCGGCTTTCGCCTTGCTTTCGTCACGTCCTGATTTAGTTTTCTCAAGTCTTTTAATTTGTGAATCTCGAACTTTAATATTATCTATTTCGAGGATATCGATCTCAGCTTCTTTTTCTAATTGATATTTATTAACCCCAACAATAACATCTTCCCCGCGATCTATTTTGGCCTGCTTAAGTGCAGCAGCTTTTTCAATATTAAGTTTCGGGATTCCTTTTTCGATTGCCTTGGCCATTCCGCCGAGCTCATCAATTTCACTAATAATTTCTTTTGCTTTTTCGATCATTTGCTCGGTCAAAGCTTCCATCATATAAGACCCGCCCCAAGGATCTACAACTTTTGTAATCTGAGTTTCTTCCTGTAGTACCACTTGGGTATTGCGAGCAATCCTGGCCGAGAATTCGGTAGGAAGCGCCACTGCTTCATCAAATGAATTGGTATGAAGAGATTGGGTGCCACCAAAAATAGCAGCCATCGCCTCAATAGTGGTCCTTATGACATTATTATAGGGGTCTTGTTCAGTAAGAGACCAACCAGAAGTCTGGCAATGGGTTCTCAGCATTTTTGATTTAGGATTAGTAGGTTTGTATTTTGAAATTATCTCGCACCATAATTTTCGGGCAGCTCTTAGCTTTGCAATTTCCATATAGAAATTCATACCGATGCCAAAAAAGAAAGAAAGGCGTGGTGCAAATTGGTCGATTTTCATTCCAGAATTGATGGCCGTTTCAACGTACTCTTTACCATCGGCCAAGGTATAGGCCAGCTCGAGAGCAGCATCTGCCCCAGCTTCTTGAATATGGTAGCCAGAAATTGAAATTGAATTAAATTTAGGCATATTTTTAGCGGTGTAGGCAAAGATATCAGAAATCACTTTCATAGAGGGAGCTGGTGGAAAAATATAAGTGTTCCGCACCATAAATTCTTTAAGGATATCATTTTGTATAGTGCCAGACAGTTTCTCAGCAGGCACTCCCTGTTCTTCCGCCGCAACAATATAGCTAGCGAGAATAGGAAGAACGGCACCGTTCATGGTCATCGAGACTGATATTTTATCCAATGGAATCCCATCAAATAGAATTTTCATATCTTCAACGCTATCAATAGCAACACCGGCTTTACCAACGTCGCCACTGACTCGTTCATGATCTGAATCGTATCCACGGTGAGTCGCCAAATCAAAAGCAACACTGACTCCCTGTCCGCCACCGGCCAGAGTTTTTTTATAAAAGGCATTCGATTCTTCTGCGGTAGAAAAACCGGCGTATTGCCTAATGGTCCAGGCGCGACCAGTATACATGGTGGCCCTTGGCCCGCGAGTAAAAGGTTCAATCCCAGGATTAGCCTGATGGGTAACATCATCGGCAGTATAAAGAGGTTTGACAGCGATTCCCTCAGGGGAATTCCAAACCATTTCATCAGGAGTTTTGCCCTTGCTTTCTTTGGTGGCCAGGGAGCTCCAGTCTTTTGGGAATTTGTTATCAGTCATAGGGGCAGCCTATCAAAAAGAGCCGCAATTTGTCAGATTTTACACAGGGCATTACCCAACTAATTTAGGCATATTTTTCCCAATTCCGAGGGAATTTACACATTTGCTACAATATAGAGAGCTGGAGGGTAAATGGCAGACCAGACTCAAAATAGTGGATTGGTGCTTGAGGCGAGCTTACAATCATTTTTCTACGACCAACTTCAAAAAGTGAATCAAAAATTCAGTAAACCCTTGCCGAAGGAAGCAATTTTTTATTCCTCTTTGGTAATGGATAAATTTGGTGATACCCAGAATTATTTTGAAAATTCCGATGGTCGCTTGAGAAATAAAACCCTTGGCCTTAAATTATTAGAGTGCTCGGAAATGTCTCCTGCTAAAAAGAAGAGAACTCTTATTGATATTGGAGATACCGCTTTGCTCTTATGTGGCTACTTCTCCGAATCCTTAAATAAGAAATTAGTCGATGAGAAGTATTATAAAGAGCTAGGCCAAATTGCTTACTCACGGCTCAATCACTTAATCCCTGATGTCTACGAAGTCCCGTCCTTCTTTAAACTACTATCAAAATCATTCCACGATATAACATTGATGATGAATTTGGTGGCCAAAGAAAGTTTAGAAAAAGTGGAAGGGATGAATTCACCAATGCTTTTGGTGATTAATGATGTTAATAAAATTAAAGTCTCTTAAAGCTCAGTCTCTCTACCTACAACAACTGTAGACCAGTTCCGACCTAAGATTTTTTTGATTGATTTTTGAAACTCTTCATAAGAAAGGTTCTTCACGGCTTGATTATTAAGATGATAATAATCTAACCCCTTTCCTTGAAGTGCTGTAATTGAATAAATGCTGGCATAGTCATCATTCGTTTGAATATTGATAAGAGACTGGCCTTCGATCATTTTTTTAATTCTATTAAATTCCCCACGCGATAAACCACTTTTCTTATGCTGATCAAGAATTTTTCTAATAGCAGCTAGTGCAGCCTTCACTTTATCGTGACCGCAGGCCATGTAAATTCCCCAATACCCTCCTTCAAGGGCGGTGAATTGTACCGGCTGGGCAGCGTAGCAAAGTCCCTGGCGATCGCGGACTTCAACAAAGAGGTCAGAGCTCTGTCCTGAAAGATGTGTCGTTAGCATTTTTAAGTAGAGATTATCTTTCGAGCCAAGAGCGGCGGAAGGGATACCCACAAAAACTTGAGTCTGTTCACGATCAAATGGAATATACTCGAGAGCTTTATTTTGAGGCACAACTTTCTTTCCTAAAGTCTTTTTATCTTTCCTTGGCTTTAGCTTGTCAAAGGTAGGCGCTAGTAATTGTAGTACCTCATCAACGTCTTGGTCTCCACAGTAAGTGAAGAGAACTTCACGTTTACTTATATTTTTTTGATGCATGTCTATAAGCCCTTTTCGAGTAATTTTCTTAATGCTCGAAGAGGTTCCCGTAAGACTCATGGAGTAAGGGTGCTTATTAAAAAATATTTTAGTGGCTGCTTTGAAACATTGCTTGATCGGATCTTTTTCATGATTTGAAATAGAGCGAAGTGACATTTCTTTTTCATGGTTAATCATCTTACTTGGCATTTCAGGATTTAAAAAAGAGCCAGAGAAATGATCTACTAATTCAGGAATATGTTCTGACTGGCCATGCATAGTTAAACCGTATGCATTTTTTCCAGAAAAGCCATGCAGGTTAGCGGAACGATCATCGAGCAGCGCTTTGAGCTTTTCCATGTTGGTTCCTGCATACCCTTGAGTTACCAAGCTGGCGATCAAGCTGTGACTTCCATTGGTTAATTTTGTTTCGTCGGTCAGGCCACCCCGTACATAAGCATGTAAAACAAATGTAGGGTTAAGAGGATTTTTGCGATGAATAAGCGTGACGCCTTCTTTAATTTTAATCCACTTCACTTGCGGATCAAATTGGCTGGTCTTAACTGAAAACTTCGATTGGCTTAATTTATTCGATTTGGCCTTAATCTTTTCAAGTTTGCTTCTGAAGGCACTAATCGTCTTTTTAATCTTAGGGACGGAAGCGTCATTGGGAAGCTGAAGACATATATGCATTGGGCGATTAAAGATATCTTTATAGGCACGATTAACAGCGAAGTTGCTAGTCGCTTTGATTCGATTTACGAAATCTTCTTCAGAGTTAATATCTCCAGCTTGCGCAAAACCGTGACCTAGTGAAAAGGCGTAGGATTCAAGAGATTCCATTTCGTAGACTTTAGTTGAGAGGTACTGATTCTTAATTTTCTGTACTTCTTTATTATCAATACCATTGGTCAGCAACTCTTCAACGACTTTGGCCAAAATATTAAAAACTTTTGTTTGATTATCAATAGGAAAGACAACTCTGATGAAATGCACTCCACCTTTGGCCATAAACATGGTTGAGCTTGAAGAGGTATTTGCAATACTTCCATCGGTGACGAGGGATTTGTAAAGATAGGAAGATTCTCCATGTCCGAGACAATTAAAGGCCAGGTCTTCAGCGGCTGCACCTTTGTCGCTAAAAGCAGGTGCTTGAATGGACATATATACTTGGGCCATTCGAACATCTTTCTGATGGATTTGAGTCGCTTCTTTTGTCTTTAACTTAAATTTCGGAAAGAGAGTCGGATTTCCTTTTGGTAAACTAAAGGATTCGATTGTTTTAATAAGCTTAGGTTTCTTTTTAAGATCGCCGGCGACCACTAAAAGAGCATTCGAATTACAGTAGAAAGCACTACGAAATTTAATAAGCTGTTCGCGAGTAAAATTCTTTATTGTTTTTTCGTTGCCTAAGATAGGGTGGGAATAGCCGGCCGTAAAACAGGCATTCTGTAATTTTTGAAAAGAGTACTGGCCAGGATTATCTTGGCTTCTTCTATACTCTTCGAAAACAACATCGCGTTCAGGTTCTAATTCGCTTTGTTCAAAGAGAGGATTAGAAACCATATCCATTAAAATTTCGATAGTTTTATCTAATTGAGAATTTGGGCTATTTGCATAGTAACAAGTGTAATCAAAAGAAGTGAAAGCGTTAAGCTCACCACCGAAAGATTCTATTTCGTGGGCCATAGCGCTGCCCGGTCTTTTCTTGGTGCCTTTAAAAAACATATGCTCTAAAAAATGCGCGATACCTTTATCGTTTCCAGTTTCAAGTGCACTACCCGCGCGAAACCAAATTTGGACACTAGCGGCAGTACTGCCAGGGAAATCTATGAATAGAGTTTGGAGGTCGTTTTTAAGTTTTACTTGTTCATGATGCATGCTAGAAGAATTATAAGCTCTCTAGGCCCTACCGACTAGCAAATAAAGGAATTCAATTGGGCATTTCTTCCTTATATATCCATTTCCCATTTTGCCGCCATCTTTGTAATTACTGTGACTTTTATAAAACCAGAGTAGAGAGCTCTGACTATCGAATGGCCTTTAATGGCTTCCAAAGTGAATTGACCCAGAGCTTTGCAATCCATCAGCATTTTTTGGAACAAAACGATATTAGTTGGGAGCCACTTGAAACCTTATATCTTGGAGGAGGCACACCTTCTCTCTGGGGTAGAGAAGGGGCGGAGTTTTTAAAAAGCTTCCTCAATGCCAACCAGCTAGTACTCGCCGAAAATCTTGAAATGACCCTTGAAGTAAATCCAGGGTCGTGGACTGAAGAAGGAATTAAAGCTTTTCAGAAATTGGGAGTGAACCGCTATTCGTTGGGAGTTCAGGCCTTGGACTCCAAGATGCTTGGACAGCTAGATAGGGTTCACTCACTAGAAGACGTGCACCAAACGTTAGGTTTTTTTAATAAATTAAAATTAAATTTTTCGGTTGACTTTATGTTGGGCTTACCAGTTATCGCGTCTTACCAGAGAGATATTGCGGCAGAGCTTGAAAAAATAATGTCCTATAATCCTCCCCACCTTAGCCTTTATATTTTAACCCCCAAGGGAAACTATCCTCATACCGAGTTCCTGCCAGAAAACGAGCAGCTAGAGCGAGAGTATCTCGAAGTCTCGGAATTTTTAGAGAAGCGCGGATACCTTCATTACGAGGTTTCAAACTTTGCAAGACCAGGTCGTGAGTCGCGCCATAATCTAAAGTATTGGCGCTCAGAATCAGTTGCGGCACTCGGACCCTCTGCCACAGGCTACTTGGCCGATTCTAGACTACGTTATAAATGGAAGGTGAGTGAATTAGAATTTGTTCCAGAACAATTAAGTGAAAAGGAAGCTAAGCTAGAAAATTTTTATTTAAGGCTTAGAACTTTTGAAGGCGTCATACTAGAAGAGTTTTTTACCAGCGCTGAGCTTTTAAAAATTGCGCCGATTGTATCAAAATGGCAGCGTCAGGGCTGGTGTGAAACCCGCCAAAATAAGCTTATTCTTAGGCCAAGTGGCTATATTCGCATGGATGGTCTCCTGGAAGAGCTTTTTCAATATACAAATTCTCTATAATTACAGCTATATAGACCAGAAAAAAGCCAAGCTTTCAACTATTGACAGAACTCCAGATGACACCATCTTATGTCTAGCTGAAATTGAGTATGGAGCGAGAGAATGGTGGATATGATGAGTCAGACTGATGACAAAAAAGTTGAAGATGAAACGACTTCTTCAGAGCAAGAAGTACAAGCTGAAAGTGCTGAAGAAGTGAATGAAGAAAGCGAACTTCCAGATAATGTAGAAGTTCTACCGAGTGAAAAAGAAGAACCAGCAGAAGAAGACTTCAAAGCAAAATATTTCTATCTTGCTGCTGAAATGGAAAACATGCGCAAGCGTTTTGAGAGAGAAAAAACCAATTGGATAAAATATGGCAATGAAAAGATTCTCTCAAGCCTTTTAGATGTAGTAGATAACTTAGAGAGAACAATTGAAGCTGCTGCTAAGGAAGAAAATGAAGTCGTTCAAAACATAGCGAAAGGAGTCGAGATGGTAAGAGAACAATTTGTCGGAGTATTAAAAAAATCCGGACTTGAAGCAGTTGAAACTGAGGGGCAGGAATTTGACCCAAATTTTCATGAAGCCATGGCCCAGCAAGAAGTAGAAGGAAAAAAAGAAGGTGACATTATTATGGAATACCAAAAAGGGTATGTTCTAAATGGTCGTCTCTTAAGACCAGCAAAAGTAATAGTAGCGAAAGAAAAAAAATAATAAATTAATTAATATAAGGAGAATAAAATGGGAAAAATTATCGGAATTGACTTAGGAACAACCAACTCATGTGTGAGTGTTCTTGAAAATGGAAAATACAAAATCATTCAAAACTCTGAGGGGCATAATACTACCCCATCAGTAGTAGGCTTTGGAAAAGGCGACGAGAAAATGGTAGGGCAAGTTGCAAAACGCCAAGCCGTCACCAATCCAGGCAAGACTCTTTATGGAGTTAAGAGACTTATTGGTCGTAAAGCAACTGCACCAGAAGTTGATAAATTTAAAAAAGTAGCCCCTTTTGATATTTTCGCTAATAAAAATGGCGATGCCTGGGTAAAGGCCGATGGAAAAGAAATGTCACCTCAAGAAATTTCTGCTGCGATTTTAGGAAAAATGAAATCTTCAGCCGAAGATTATCTTGGAGAGACAGTTTCTGAAGCTGTTATTACGGTTCCTGCCTATTTTAATGATGCTCAAAGACAAGCGACTAAAGATGCCGGTAGAATTGCTGGCCTTGAAGTTAAGCGTATTATCAATGAGCCAACTGCAGCAGCTCTTGCCTACGGACTTGAGTCTAAACAAGATAAAAACATTGCTGTTTTTGACTTGGGTGGCGGTACTTTCGATATTTCGATTCTTGAAATTACTAGCGACGGAGTCTTCGAAGTGAAGGCCACTAATGGTGATACCTTTTTAGGTGGTGAAGATTTTGACGAAGCGATTATTCACTTTCTTGCAGACGAATTTAAAAGCTCTGATGGAATTGATCTTCGTAACGATCCAATGGCACTACAACGTCTTAAAGAAGCGGCAGAGAAAGCCAAACATGAGCTTTCAAATGTTTCTAGTACAGATGTAAACCTTCCTTTTATTACTGCAGATGCTTCTGGGCCGAAACACTTAAACGTAAATCTTACTAGAGCAAAATTTGAATCACTAATTGGAGATATGCTAAATAGAGTTAGCGCTCCTTGTGAAACTTGTATCTCTGACTCTGGTCTTGATAAAAATGAAATTGATGAAGTCATCTTAGTAGGTGGTTCTATTCGAATTCCTTTAGTTCAAGAAAAAGTTAAGCAGATTTTTGGTAAAGAGCCTTCTAAAGGGGTTAATCCTGACGAAGTTGTTGCCGCAGGTGCTGCCATTCAAGGTGGAGTATTAGCAGGAGATGTAAAAGATGTTCTTCTTTTAGATGTAACACCTCTTTCTCTTGGTATTGAAACTCTTGGTGGAGTTATGACCAAGCTGATCGAGAAAAATACAACTATTCCAAGTAAGAAGTCTCAGACTTTCTCTACAGCACAAGATAATCAACCTGCTGTTTCGATCCACGTCCTTCAAGGAGAGCGTGAGTTTTCAAATGACAATAAGACACTTGGACGATTTGACCTTTCTGGTATCGCACCGGCTCCTAGAGGAGTTCCTCAAGTTGAAGTTACTTTTGATATCGATGCCAACGGTATTGTGCATGTATCCGCTATGGATAAGGCCACAAATCAGAAGCAAGAAATTAAAATTACTGCTGGCTCAGGTCTTTCTGAAGACGAAATCGAGGCGATGGTAAAAGATGCTGAGGAAAACAAAGAATCAGATCAAAAACGTAGAGAGCTTGTCGATACTCATAATAATCTCGATGCCATGATTCTTGGTGCCGAAAAAATGATTAAAGATGGTGGTGAGAAGCTTGATGAAAGTGCCAAGAAAGAATTGGAAGAAGCTATTGCCGAAGCAAAAACTAAGCTTGAAGTTCAAGACTTAGATGAGCTAAAGGCTGCTACTGAAAGACTTCAAAATGTTAGTCATAAAATTGCAACAGACATGTACCAAGCTGCCGGAGCGCAACCAGGTGCTGAGGCTGGACCTGGTCCACAACCTGGTGCTGCCGGTCCAGAAGCTGGACCTGAAAGCAATCAAAAAGACGACGATGATGTTGTCGACGCTGATTTTAAAGAAGTTTAATAACTGGTATTCAATTTTTCCAGCGGGGGTCGAAAGACCCCTTCTGTTATTTAAGAGATCAATATGAGTAAAAGGGATTATTACGACGTTCTAGGTGTCTCGAGAGATGCTTCAAAAGATGAAATTAAAAAAGCTTATCGCAAGCTTGCGATGAAGTACCACCCCGATAGAAATCCAGACAATAAAGAAGCTGAGGCTAAATTTAAAGAAGCCTCTGAAGCAGCGGATGTTTTGGTTACTGAAGAAAAGAAATCCCGCTACGATCAATTCGGCCATGCCGGAGTTGATGGACAGGCTGGCTTTGGTGGCGGCGGTGGCGGATTCTCAGCTGAGTTTGGCGATCTAGGTGATATTTTCGGTGATATTTTTGGAGATATCCTAGGTGGAGGCGGGCGTCGAAGAGGCGGCCAACGAAGTCGTGGTCGGGCCGGTAATGATTTACAAATGCCAATTGCTGTTTCGTTTGAAGAAGCTGCCTTCGGGATTGAAAAAAATATAGAATTAACTCGTAATATTTCATGTGATGACTGTAGTGGTTCGGGTGGAAAAAAAGGTGCCCAGCCAATAACCTGTACACAATGTAATGGTTACGGAGAAGTCCGGAGACAGCAGGGATTTTTTACTGTCGCGAGTACTTGCCCGGTTTGCCATGGCTCAGGTCAAAAAATTTCCGATCCTTGCAACACTTGCAGTGGCAAAGGAAGAAAACGTAAAAAAGTTGAGCTTGCCGTTAAAGTCCCTGCCGGGATCGACCGAGGCCAACGTTTAAAACTTTCAAGAGAAGGCGATGCCGGTGAAAATGGTGGGCCTGCAGGTGATCTCTATGTAGTGATCGATATAAAAAATCATGAAATTTTTGAAAGAGATGGCTTTGATGTTTACTGCACCTTGCCGATTAATTTTTCTCAAGCAGCACTGGGCGCTAGTTTAAGTGTGCCAACCCTAGATGGGAAAGTAGAAGTTAAAATACCTGAAGGAACTCAGTCAGGTAAAAAAATGCGACTTAAAGGGAAGGGAATCCAAAAGCTCGGTGGCTACGGCCAGGGGGATGAAATTTTGGTGATTCACGTTGAAACTCCCAGTCGGCTTTCCTCACAACAGAAGAAGATTTTTAAAGAATTGGGAGAGTTAGAAGATAAAGAAAGCTCTAACCCAATGAGTCGAGGATTCTTCGATAAAGTACGAGATTTATTTCACTAACCCCGCTCTCTGGGGCTACAATATTCTCCTATGAAAAGCTTTTTTGGTAAGACCAGGGTCTGGTCGATATTACTACTTTTGCTTTTTCTCCAAGGTTGCGGAGGAATCTCAATGCTGTCCACTAAGAAGCGGACAGATATTTATCGCGTAGAATTTTTAAAAAAAATCGAACAAATTAAAGGTCAGTATCGGCAAGGGTACAAAGATGAAGCGTTAGCTCAACTTAAAGCTATTAGTGTCGAGACCCTAAAGCAACCCGAGCGTTCGATGAGATTAAATTTAATAGGAGTCATTCACTTCTCGACGGGTAATTACGAAACAGCCATTTTTAACTTTAATCAGGCGATTTCTTCCTCTGAAGAAGATCCCTCGCTACGTTCCCAAATCTATCTCAATTTAGCGAGTAGCTATTATAAATTAGAGCATCATGAAAAGTCGTACGAATCCTTAGTGCTGTCAAATTATAAAACTTTGCATCCTCGAGAGGTTAAGAAATACCATCAACTACATTATGAATTGGCCAAAAAATTAGGCAAGAGAGATGAGGCAGTATTATCCCTTACTCTCTATCTTTCCGATAAAAAACAAATAAGTGAGCTTAAGAGCGACTTGCATTTTGAAAAACTGCTGAATGCTTTTTTCAGCATGGGTAGCAGCGAGAAGTTAAAATTTTTAGAAGATACGGCTGAAGAAAAAGCGCTAGTAGTTGGTTACCTAGCTTATTTGGAAGCTGAGAAACTTTATTACAATGGCAAAAAAGATGATGGAAAAGACGTTTTAGAATGGATTGAAAAAAGTTTTGAAAATCAACCTGAGGCCATTCAGTTGGTTAAGAACTTTCATTTTAGGATAGAAAACTTTGGTAAAATTGACCTTAGCTCGGTTGGAGTTATCTTGCCTTTGTCTGGTGAAAAAGAAGGTTATGGAAAACGGGCGCTTTACGGCGTCGACAGTGCCCTGGCTGAGAAAAATGGCGCACTACTTGAGGGGCAAAAACCCTATAGGGTTTTTGTAAAAGATTCGAAAGGAAGCGGAGCGGTTGGCGCTTATCAGATTCGTCAACTAATAGAAAATAATTACGTCACTGCAATTATCGGTGGCCTTTATTCTAAAGAGGCAACTAAAGAATACCTTGAAGCAAAAAGACATGGCGTACTTTTTATCTCTCTTTCACAAATCTATTTACCAAAAGAAGAAAAAGATCACCTCTTAGTCGAAATTGATGGCTCAGTTGAATCTCAAGTGAACCAGATTCTATCAAGTAGCATGTTGGAAAATTTTGGTAAGAGAGGGGCGATTATATACCCTCGAAGTGAAAGGGGCAGGGCCTATGTCAATGAGTTTTGGAGAAAGTCACAGGCGACTGGAGTTACACTGACTGGAGTACTGGCCTACGACAAAAAACTGACTGATTTCCGAGACCCTGTTAGGAATTTACTAGGGTTAAAATTTCCACGAGAAAGAAAAGAAGAGTTAGACCTCTTATCTGAAATTCACTCTTTAGAGAAAAGAAATTCGGCAAGAAGAATTCAACATTTAAAGCCGCAAGTTGATTTTGATTGGGTTTTTATCCCCGCCAGACCAAGAGAAGCACTGCAATTGATTCCTAGCTTTTCATACTTCGATGCCTTTGGATTGAATCTTATAGGCGGTCCAAGTTGGCGTTCTCAGAGATTATCGAGAGAGAGTTCAAAACTAGGTCATTTATATTTCATTGGTGACGATGTCGAAGAGACTAATAATCAATTTACCAATAAATTCTTGGCCCGCTACAAGAAGCGTCCAAAATTGATTGAAATGCGGGCCTACGACTCGCTTCATGTCGCTGCTAGCTTACTAAAAGGTTTCTCTAAAAATTCTAGAGATGAATTGGATATTTATATCCGCTCTCAATCACAGCTTACTGGTGTTACAGGCAATTGGTTTTTAACTCAAGGTGTTTGGTTGAAGCAGATGGCCTCACTAAAGTTGCGAAACGGTCATATCGAAAAATTATTTAAACCTATAAATTAATCTTAGGCAAGAATCCCAATAGAAATCCAATCCCATAGAAAATATTAATCAGTAATTGATTGGTGAAAATTCGTGGAAAAAGACTCCAGCATTTTGACAGCGAAACTATACGGGCGGTAAAGATCAAATTGAGAAAGAGGTATACCAAAAGAGGGAGGCACATGACCTTGGTCGGAAATAATAATAGTAAAAAAAGATAAATTACAAAGAGTGAGGGAACGAAATAGAGAATATCAATACTTCGGGGAAAGGCGACAAAACTTTTGGTTCTATAATATCCAGACTTCATTACGGCGCGAATAAAATACCGGTAATCCGCCTTTTTCTTATGTCCTACTGATAGCTTTGGAATATACAGCATTTTTTTTCCTAAAGACTGTAATTGGAAGAGCAGGACGTTTTCTTCATTCCTAAAAAATCTTTTATCAAATTTTAGATAATGTTGTTTTAAAAGAGAACTTTTGATCCATAAGTTACAAAGAATTAATTTCTTTTCACATGTTTCGGACGGCTCGGTTTGGCCATTGGATGAGTGGCGATACCTGGTATTGGCAGTGGCCAGAGGAGAGGTTAGGGCCAAGGTCAAGGCCCTTTCGTTGTCATCTATCTCAGGATAGGGGCCATCGGGGCCTCCGAATACATCAAGCTTTTTATCTAGATACTGAAAGGCAGTTTCCCAATAGGTGGCTGGCAGCAGAACATCGTCATCAAGAAATAGTAAATAGTCTCCCTCGGCTTTGCTGATCAAGATATTGCGCGCTTCGGCTGGGGTTCCATGGCCTTTTTCATGGCCTTTAATATAGGGAAAGAGACTTTCTATAAGTTTCTTTGTTTCATCTACTCCATTCCACATCACAAGTATTTCAAAAGAGTGTTTTGTAGAATCAATCAAGGCGGGTTGAATTATAGAGTGAAGAAGATTTTCAAGTAGCTCTCTTCTATTAAAAGTAACGATGATTATACTGATCTTCATGAGCTCTATTGGCGCCTGTTTGATTAATAAGTTATATTTTTAAGTATGAATACAATTTCATTCAATTTTAACAGCATAAAGGTAAAAGTTCTTTCCAACAATGAAGAACTCTTGAACCGTTTGAGAAAAGACTTTTGGCATTTTTTAGATGACTTCACGGGACCAGTGAATTTTAAAATCCAGCTTTTTGACGAAACTCCGCCAGCTATTAATAAAAAGTCCTATAAGAAAATATGGGAATCCGTTAATTCCATAACCTATCAAAGAGGTTCGGTTCGGATAAATGACTATCATGGCAAGGCCCAAAGCTTGATGGATTACTCCAAAGAAGAGGCTCAGGTATTCGGTCAGAGTTTAGAGAAATTGCATGAGCTTACCTACCTCTTAATTCACTCTAGAGTGGGAAAGGCTTGGGACCTACAAGGACTTCACCGGGTTCATAGCTGCGCTTTTACCATCGGTAAAAAACTTTGTTTGATCCTACTGCCTTCTGGTGGCGGAAAAAGTACCTTGCTACTTGAGCTGATAAAAAATTCAGGTAGTGAATTCTCTCTCTATTCAGATGACGCTCCCTTGATCGATTCAAATGGTCTTGTTCATCCCTTTCCCGTCAGAATTGGGCTAGAGCGAGAAATTCCCGATTGGGTAGATGCTCCTGAAAAATACCAGTTACTCAGGGAGCATCACGGAAAAAAGCACCTCATCTCACTCAAAGATTGGGATGTGCCGGTAGGGAATGACTACGATGAAGTGCTTGTTATGACCGCTAATCGCCACCCTGTCGCTGAATGTGTTATCCGTGACGGTTTTTTAGGCCAGCACGCCTTGGTCTTACTAGAGTCACTGATTATTGGCCTGGGCCTTCCTATGATTCTTGAATACTTTTGGGAAACTGGTTTTATGGATTTTTGGCGAAAGGTTAAAATTGCCCTTTTGCGCACTAGAGCGAGTGCTCAGCTATTAAGAAACTCAGCGATCTATCATATCGATCTCGGTTCTAACTCTAAAGAGAATGCAAAAGTCTTGAGGGAATTTTTAGAAAATCGAAAGAATTAAGCTTTTTTGGCTGCTGCTTCTTGTTTTCTTCTAATAACGCGGAGTTTTTTCTTTAATTGACCGGCTCTTTGCTTCATTTTTCTTGTCGTATTTTTTCTGCCTCTGCCCATCTTCAACTTCCTGGTTTTTTGCTAAGTGTTATTTTTCAGAACGCCCATAATAGGGGAAATAAGACGGGATGACAAGGATTTGGGCATATTAGGTGTTGTCAGGAAAATCCTCCAAGTGGTAAATTTTACGTTAGATAAAACCATAGGATAGGTTAATTTGACACAGGGAAGCAAAAAAAAGAAAGTCACTAAGAAAAAGACTAAGAGCTGGAGTGGTGGGATTAAAACCCAGGCCCGCAAAAAGCTTCAAGACAATCTAAGTGAAACGGAACAACAGGGCCTCGATGAAATCATCGATGATATAACTTCCCTAAAATTAGCGTTAAAGAAAAAACGTATTCATGGAAATAAAGAAAAGAGACGAATAGCAGTCGATATGCTGGAACGCTATACCGGGCATTCTTTTAAAGATTTTCAGAAGCAAATCATTCTAACTAATTTTCATTATTATATTGAACGCTTCAATCATATTCTTTCAGATACAGTTTATACCAAAGGCTCGGCCTTTAAAGCCTCCTCCTCTAAAAAGGCGCAAGTGACAATTGTGGAATTCGGAGTTGGCTCGGCAATGGCCGCACTGATTGGCGAACTACTGGCCGTGATTGAACCAAAGGCCGTTTTATTTTTAGGCCTCTGTGGTGCGGTTCACTCCTCTCTTAAAGTAGGGGATTTTATCTTACCTATTGCCTCAATTAGGGGAGAAGGGGTTACCAGACATTTCTTGCCTCCCCAGGTGCCAGCACTCCCGACCTTTAAAGTTCAAAAGTTTGTCAGTCAACTTTTAGTTGAGCATGGATACGACTACCGAACTGGGACTATTCATTCCACTGATTATCGTTTTTGGGAGTTTGACGAAAAGTTTAAGAAAAATTTAATACACGAAAGAGTATTAGCGGTGGAAATGGAAACAGCCGCTCTCTTTACGACTTGTTTTGTCAGTAAAGTGAATATTGGAGCATTGCTATTAGTTTCTGATTGCCCCTTTAAGCCGGGTGGAATCAAAACTAAAGCATCAGCTAAGAAAGTCTTCAGAAGTTATACGGACCGCCACATTGAAGTAGGGATAGAGGCAATGGCCGATATTGCCGATAGAGGCGAAAAAATAAAACACTATAATTGGTAATAAATTTCGATAAGAAAAGAGGATACTAACATGTTTAAAAAATTTCTAGATTGGTTTTCGAATGATTTGGCCATTGACCTTGGGACAGCCAACTGTTTGGTATATGCCAAAGATCGGGGCATTATCGTCAATGAACCCTCGGTGGTAGCAGTTCACCAAGGAGTAAAGGGAATAAGCAAAGTGTTAGCGGTGGGAAAGGAAGCCAAGGAAATGCTTGGACGTACGCCTGGCTCGATTAAAGCTATTAGGCCTATGAAAGATGGAGTAATCGCTGACTTCGAAGTCACTCAAGCAATGCTTCGTTATTTTATTCAAAAATCAATGGTAGGCAGCAAGCTTATCAAGCCTCGAATTATTATCTGTATCCCTTTTGGAATTACTCAAGTTGAAAAAAGAGCGGTGAAAGAATCGGCAGAACAAGCTGGAGCTAGAGAAGTTTATTTAATTGAAGAGCCAATGGCGGCAGCGATTGGAGCGGGACTTCCAATTACAGAGCCTTCAGGAAATATGATTGTCGATATCGGTGGTGGAACTACAGAAGTTGCTGTCATCTCTCTTGGCGGCATTGTCTTTTCAAAATCTGTTAGAGTTGCTGGCGATAAATTTGACGAAGCCATTACCCAATATATTAAGAAAAAATACTCACTACTTATCGGTGAAAGAACAGCTGAAGCGATTAAAATTTCAATAGGCAATGCTTATCCATTCGACGAAGAGGTAAAGAGCTTTGAAGTGAAAGGGCGAGATTTAATTGCAGGCGCACCAAAAATTATCGAAGTTACCTCAGATGAAATTCGTGATGCGCTCTCTGATCCTATCGCGGAAGTTGTTGAAGCGATTAAGGTTTCACTAGAGAAAACACCACCTGAACTTGCAGCAGATATTGTAGATAACGGAATTATATTGGCCGGAGGCGGTTCGCTCTTGGCCAATCTCGATGTTTTAATTAAAGAAAAAACAGGTCTTCCGGTTTCTCTTGCTGAAGATCCATTGACCTCTGTGGTTCGTGGTTGCGGAAAAGCTCTAGAATCTATTCACCTCTTAAGACAAGTTACGACTCTTTCGTAAGGGCCAGTAGATAATGACTGAATTAGAACAGGGAAAGTTCTCTCAGCTTTCAGCGAAGGAAGTTCATAATAAACTTCTTTCGATTTCTTCAAGCAAAAAATCATTACAGGTTTGGCAAAAAGGTCATGAGGCCTTCTCGTCTAAACTTAAAGATGCCACATTAGAGGGGCATCTAGAATTATGTCTCTTCAATGAAGATGCTCGTGAGCATCCGCTTGAGAGTGAATATTATCTTAATTTCTCAGATGGAAATTTAGAATATTTTCTAATAGGAACTGTTTTTAAAGCAGGACCAGATGAGTTTTGGCTTAATATACAAGATGAAATATTTCGACGTGAAAAACGAATCGAAGAGAGACTCCTGACTTATCCTCATCGCCAATCTTACCTCTACTTTAAACAGACAGATCATGATGTGGAAGGCAGTGAGAACGTCATCTTTTTATCAAAAGATGGTGGTAAGAAGACCTTTAAAACAAAGGAAGGTATGAGTAATCTTCCTGAGGAAATGAAAGGGCAGAGAGAAGAGTTGATCGGGTTTAGGGTGTTGGATATTTCCTCTGAAGGCGTATCGGCATTGGCCTCACATGAAGAGGTCTTGTTTTTCAATCACAGTGATTCAATTTATAGCTATAAAATCCTATTAGAAGGAAAAACCTTTACAATCACTGGGTCTGAGCTTGTTTATAAAGTTGATTATATGAATCCTCGAGTTAAGAATTCATCACATTACAAAATAGGCTTCAAATTCAATCAAGATGAAGAGGTCAAAAGCTTAATAGAAAAAGTAATTGAGGAATCTAATACCTTTCAGGAACGGACAAGAGAGTTCGAAAATTTCATTAAAGATGAATAAAATTATAATATTTTTTTTGCTTAGCTTAACGGCTTGCTCTTCTGGAGAACAAGTTTCTTCAAGTATTCTTAATAATAGACGAACAAAATACGACCTTACTGATAATGCCGGAAAATTTAAGGTAGAACGTGAAGTTTTTTATCAGAAAAAAAATAACGATTTTATTATTAAGAGAAAAGTTTTTTCTAAGAGCAAAAAATCCACAAATATATTAGAAAAAAGTATAACTATTTCAAAATTAGGAAAGGTAAAAAAACTCCCCCTCTTGCGACCAAGTGTCTCACAATATTCTGTTTGGTTTGATGGGAAAAAGTATTTTTCTGAAATGAAGGTTGATGTAAAGAAAAAAGCAATTGTGTTGCGGATGAAGAGTCCCGAAAAACAATGGAACGGACAGAAAACAATCAAGTTCCCCAAAGGCAATGGGGTCTTTTGTTTTTATAGCCAAGTCGCAGAATGTGCGAGCGTTACTGGTTTTGTAAAAAAGGCGGTCGAGAAAGGCGCCGGCAAAATGCGCTTTTACATCCTTTGGGATGGTTACCCTTATTTTCAGGAACAGTATCTAAATTTACCTACCGAAATTTTTACTCCTGCTATTTTTCAATATGATGGGAAAAATAGAAAGCAGGAGATTAGATTTACTCTTAAAGCTGGTGGGCAATCGATTTTTTATTTTTTAAAGAAAAATGGTTCCTTTTCAAAAAAATTCTGGGTCTCCCAAGGCTTTTCAATGGTTGAAAGTGATATCCAGTGAATAGGATATTTGGCAAGCTTGCCTATTCGTTATTTACAATCTTTTTGGCCCTGACAGCAATATTTTTTATAATACGCCTTACTCCTGGTGATCCGGTTTCTAGAATTTTAGGTCCAGAGGCCTCTCAAAAAGAAGTGCTGCTGTATAGAAAAGACCTGGGCCTAGATCAACCAATTAGCATTCAATATCTTTCCTATATGAAGAATCTATTCTTGGGAGACTTGGGAGTTTCTCTTTTTAAGAAAAAAAATGTCGGGAACTTAATACTCTCGCATATAGGACCGACCCTTACGCTCTCAACAATTGCAATGCTGATCTCTGCAGTACTGGGGGTTTTTCTTGGCATATGGTCTGGCCATAGGAAGTCTAGCTGGGTGGATAACTTGTCCCGAGTAGTCTCACTTTTCTTTCTTTCTTTTCCAATTTTTTCCTTAGCTCCCTTGTTAGTGCTAATTTTTTCAATTCAATTGGGAGTGTTGCCAGTTTCAGAATGGTTAGGGGTCGAGCATACCATTTTACCGATTTTAACTTTAGTATTTCCCTTAACTTCCGTTTTAGTGAGAGTAACCAGGAATAAATTTTTAGAAGAAGTGAATGTTCCCTGGGTAACAGTACTAAGGGCCAAAGGTATGGGAGAGTTTGCCATATTGTTGCGACTGACAAAAGTTTGCTTGCCTTCGATTTTTAATGTTATCGCTATTCAACTATCTGTAATTTTGGCAGGAACAATGATAACCGAAACAATCTTTGATATTCCTGGCATGGGAATGCTTTTACTCTCGAGTATTGAGAATAGAGATTACCCAATTGTGCAAGGAGTGATTATTTATTCAACTGTGATATATATGGCAGTTTATTTTTTAGTCGACTTTTTTAATGAGAAAGTCGATCCCAGGATTAGAGTAAATTGAATAGTTTAAAAAAAATAAATTCCGAAATAAAATGGGGCGGCAGTATCCTGGCGCTTTACCTTGTCTGGGCAATCACTTGGTTTATACAATCTCATTTTTTAAAAGGGAGCTTTTCCGCTCCTTACTTACCGAGTTCGGATATTAAAATCGAACTGCTAGGTCCTGGCGGCCAGGGCTTTATATTGGGGACCGATATTTATGGCCGATCGCTCTATGAATTGCTCTCTTCGGGTTTGAATTACTCATTGGGAATTTCTTTACTAGTTTGCCTGATGGCCGCCAGCATAGGAATTATCGTTGGCTACCTCTCAGTGACCGGTCCTCGATTTGTTAAAATTGCAAGTGACCTGCTGATCAATCTCATTTTTGTTTTTCCAAGCATCTTAATTGCAATTTTAATAATGGCTGCCACAGGTCAATCATTTTGGGGTTTAGTTTTTTGTTTGGTAGTAACCGGTTGGCCTGGTTATGCCAAAATTGTAAGGGGCGAAACGATAAGAGTAATGGGGCTGACCTATGTGGAGAGTGCGGTAGCAATTGGAGTTTCTAAACTAAGGCTCTTTTTTACCATTTTATTGCCGGCCATAATGCCTCTATTATCAGTTCATATCGTATTGGGGCTAAGTGGAGTGATTATAAGTGAAGCAACGCTTGGCTTTTTAGGGCTGGGTGGTTCAGAATATTCTTGGGGTAGCATGTTATCCATGGCAAAAACGGTATTATTGGAAGCACCTAGTGTTGTAGTTTTTCTTAGTTTTTCCATGGGAGGCTTAATTATAGGTCTCAATCTACTTGGGGACGGATTGAGGGATTACCTCGATCCAAAGGGAGTGTAGGGCAATGAAATTGAGTAATCTTGGTCAATTAATAATGACTGGTATTAGTGGCAAAGTTCTAACTGATATAGAGAGTGAATTTATTTCGAATTCTAAAATTGGTGGAGTTCTTCTTTTTGCTAATAATTATGAAAGCCCCACCCAGTTGGCCGAGCTTGTTAATTCAATTCAGGCGCTTAGGGATGAATCCCCTCTCTTTATTGCGGTTGACCAGGAAGGCGGAAGAGTCCGTCGTTTTAAAGAACACTTAACTCAGTTTCCAGCGATGCTAGAACTCGCTAAAACAAATAGTCCTAAGGTTTGCTTTACTGTTGCCAAAATTATGGCAGAGGAACTATTGGCGTTGGGAGTGAATGTAAACTTTGCACCTTGCTGTGATGTACTTACTCACGAAGAAAACCAAGTAATCGGTGACCGCGCCTTCGGTCGGGATGCTGAAACTGTTTCAAAATATATTTCGTCAATCATAAGAGGGCTGCAAACAAACTCTATTCTGGCCTGTGCTAAGCATTTTCCAGGTCATGGTGCCACTGCGGAAGACAGTCATTTCGAATTACCTTATTTAGAAAAATCACTTGAAGAACTAGAGGGGCTAGAGCTAATTCCCTTTGTTAAAGCCGTTAAGTCGAGAGTCGAATTTGTTATGATGGCGCATATACGGGTGGATGCTTTTGACAATAAACTTCCCGCTTCACTTGCGCCGGAAGCTTATCAGTATTTACGAAATGAATTGCGCTACAAGAAAATTATAATTACAGATGACATGCAAATGGAGGCGATCACAAAAAACTATTCAGTAGGCGGCGCTGCGGTTAAGGCCATTAAAGCAGGCGCCGATATCGTTGAATACCGTGACATGAATTTGGCCAGGGAAGCCTACTTAGGCTTAGAACAAGCGGTGGATAGCGGGGAATTAACCCGCGAAATTGTAAATGATCGCTCTTCTCGAATTCTTGAAACTAAAAAACTCAATTTTGCCGAATACCAACCTATTTTTGTCCCCGAAGTCACCAAGAAGCTGAATAGCAGGGGCTCTCAAATATTTCTAGAAGAAATTTCAAAATCAATAGCTGACTCAAAAACTGGGGAATAACTTCCTAATTCTTTCTTTATAGTGGGATTTTTTTCCAGGTGCGAAATGATTCCTATCCTTTTGATATCCTGTAGATACGGGATAAACCAGGAGAATTACAGTGTTAATGTGGGCGGCCGTCATTTTAATTGGAATAGCAGTCTTCATCATTACTAACATGATGTTTCAAGACGAAGAAGCTTTCAAGGCCCAAGAGAAATTAGACGAAGGGGGGAAGGAAGAGAAGGACCACGGGATTGTCCTGCGGTATTCTAGACCTTTTTTTAAGCGCTACGTTACGCCCATCGTTTCTCAGATGAAGAACAAGAAGAAAATAAAAGAGAAATATAAAAGGAAACTGGCCTCTGCTGGTTTAACAGATTACTTAAGTCCTGAAGACTTCTTTTCATTCAAGCTTTTTCTTATCGTAGGATTCCCCATTTTATTTTTCGGAGTCAGGCAATTTCTAGAAGAGACCTGGCCTCTAACCGCTATACCAGTAGTTGCAGTGGTTGGTTTTTTCTATCCAGATATTTGGATCAGCGGGAAAATTCAAGGGCGCCAAAAAGAAGTCGTAATGTCGATGCCATTCTGTGTCGATATGCTGGCGCTATCAGTTGAAGCTGGTCTGGATTTTATTGCGGCCATGACAAAGGTTGTGGAAAAAGCAAAGTCATCTGCTCTTACTGAAGAATTCGAAATTCTTTTAAAGGAAATTAAAGTTGGTGCAAGCCGGGCAGAAAGCTTGCGAAATATGGCCTGGAGAATTGACCTGATTCAAGTTTCCTCTTTTTGCGCCACTCTTATCGCCGCTGACTCGGTGGGGGCTTCTATTGGGCCCATTTTAAAAGCATTATCAGGTGAAATTAGGCAGAAAAAATCTTCGGAAGTTGAGAAGGCCGGTGCCACTGCAGCGACTAAAATTCTCTTTCCAATGCTTTTTCTAATTGTCCCGGCAGTTTTTATAATTGTGATTGCTCCAATTGCCTTGCAGGCGATGCAGGCCAAGGCGGGAGGAAAATAGATGAGAGTCAAAGTTCTTTCAGAAAAAAAAGAAGTACTTGGGGTAGATGTTGAAATTGCCTCAACGATGTTTTCAAGAATGAAAGGTTTAATGTTTGAAAATGAAATGAAAGGATATGATGGATTGCTAATTAAGCCTTGCAATCAGATCCATACCTTTTTTATGAAATACAATATCGACGTAGTTTTTTTAGACAAGTCTAATAAAGTTGTCAAAGTTATTGAAAATTTGAAGCCCTGGAGACTGACGCCGCTTTATTTCTCTGCATCCAAAGTTTTGGAGCTAAAGGGGAATACTATTGGGGCAAGAATTCAAAAGGGTGAAACCCTAGAGGTAGTATGTATAAGTTAGTATGTATTGCAGGGAAAATTCGAGGAACTGAATTTACCTTAAAAAATGGTGAGAATATTCTCGGCCGGGATTCTGGTTGCGATCTCCACACTCCTGTTCAAGGGATTTCCAAAAAACACGTTTCAATAACGGTTACCGATGATGTCGCTTACCTAAAAGACTTAGAGAGCGCCAACGGAACTTTTTTAAATGGCAAAATTGTTAAAAGAGGAACCGTTAAAAATGGTGACAAAATTGCTTTGCCTGACACTATTTTACAAGTTGTCTATGTGGCAGAGAAAAAAATTATTGTAAAGAAAAGAGTCTCTGATGAAGAAGAGGAAGAGGACGAAGAAGTTTATCTAACGGGAGGTGAAGCGCCAGCTTCAATACCGGGAAAGTTACTTCACCTCTTTAAGTATAAGTTTATGAATGCCATTCATGGCATTAATGAGGAGTATGAGTGGAGAATTCTTTTTGGAATCATCCTGACTATCTTCTTAGTGGTTATTATCACGCTTACAATCTTCCCAGTTCTACAAAATAGTAAAGATATGCTGATGGGGGAAATTGCCAAAAGGGGAGCTCACTTTGCAGATGAAATTTCTCGGATGAATTCCCGAGCGCTTGAACAAAAACTATTAGATCAAGTGAATGCCAAATTCCTAAAAACAGAAGAAGGAGTGGTTTATTTTGATCTATTTGATTTTGAAGGAAGAATTGTAAGACCGGTTGAAAGAATGAATGAGTATATTTCAGATCCTTTCTCTGTAGAGGCTAAAGAATATGCCTCGAAGCAGAGAAAAGGTAACGATACTTTTGCAAAACCACTACCAGGTGGAGAAATTGGGATTGGTAAAAAGATCATGGCCTTCAACCCGAAAAGGGCCGAAATGGAGGCCGTGGGAGTGATTGCCATTCGCTTTAAGCCCAAGACCTTGATTGTTGAAGCCGCCAAAAGTACTAAACTTTATATGGAAGCATTAGTCACCGCAGCGATTGCGGCGATTATCTTTTTTGGGATTATTTATTACCTAACTCTTAGACCTATAGAGGAAATGAAGTATCAAATTGAAGAGGCCTTGAGGGGGAAGCGTAAAAACGTTGATAGCCGTTATCTCTTTAATGAGCTGGCGATTCTGAAAAATGCGGTGAACTCAATGCTCTCTAGAATACGGGAACTCGGCAGCGAGGAAGGGGATGCTGAATTCGACCAATTAGAAGAAGACACTCCCTATGTAGATACCTTAAAAGAATTTTTAAGAGGAGCGGGAGTTCCTGGAATGGTATTGAATTCTGAAAAAGCGGTAGCCGCGATTAATCTCGAGGCGGAAGACTTAACTGGAATTAGAGAATCATCTTCAGAAGGCGAGAATTTATTAGATGTCTCAAGAGAGCAAGGCTTCGCCGCCACTGTTATAGAACTCTGTGACAATTCCGCCAATGCTAATGGAACCAGCCAGGATGGAGAATATGAATTAGGTGGCTTTCCCCACCGTGTTTATGTCACTTCTTTAATGGGTAAAGATAATTTTGCAAAGTCATTTTACATTACGTTCATAAAGGATGAGTAAATTTAATGGCAGCTGATAAGAATATAAAAATTTCTAAGAACTTTACGCCCCCTGAGGCTCCAGGGGGCTATCATAGATTGTTGACCCTAACAGGGAAATCTAAAGGACTTTGTTATTATATTTTAGGTAAACGTATTGTTCTTGGAAGGGGAGAAACTGCTGACATTCAAGTATTGGATACTAAAAGCTCGAGAGAGCACGCCGAGATTAAAAGAATTGGGCACGACTTTTTTGTTACAGATCTAGGATCTCAAAACGGAGTAGTGGTCAATGACTTAAAAGTTACTCAGCATAAATTGGTCGATGGGGATAAATTTATCATTGGACAGACAGTCTTTAAGTACAGCATGTTGCGTATCCAAGATACTGCCGTTGTTGCAACTGATGATGACGATGATCTTGAAGAGTATGAAGACGATGAAGATGAGGAAGAAGAAGAGCAAAAAGACGACTCAAAAAAGGGTAAGAAAGGTAAAAAGAAAGGAAAAAAAGACAATAAGAAATTAATTTATATAGTGGTAGTAATTGTCCTCGCGATGATGATGATGGGGGATGATAGTGGACCAAAGAAGAAGAAATCGAAACGAGGGAAAGCACCAGGAATAAGTGACGATTCAGGGGAATTTAAGGGATTGGGAGATAAGAAAATTAAAGCCGAAGAAAAAGAGGTCCGAGAAAAATTAGAGGCGATTATTCATAGGGGTCAGAGAGAATTTAGAGAGAGAAATTTTTTCAGGGCGATTGAAGAATTTGAACTGGCATTGATTTTAAGTCCAAATAATGGACGAGCAAGTTTCTACTTAGGAAAAACGAAACAGCGACTCAATGATGAGATCGATACCAACTTTACAAAGGCAAAAAGGGATGTGGAGTCGTTAAAATTTTCTTCGGCGATCATTTCTTACTGCAATATTATAAAATTATTACAAGATTATTCAGATGACGAACGTTATAAAGCTGCCGAAAAAAACCTAGGTATTATAGAGGCAGACATGGGATTAGATAAAGGTGAAGTTAAGTGTTTTTAAAGACAATCTTCCAGTTCAAGAAATAGATCTTGGGCTAGAAATCGAAGGGAACGATAATTCTCAGCTAACTTTCCTAATTGGAAGGTCTGAAGAGTGCCATATTGTTCTCGAAGATAAAATGGTCTCACGAGAACATGCTGAAGTTGTATTTGATGGTAGCGAATGGAAAATTGTTAAAGCGGCGGAGTTTGGCCAATTAATTATCAACGGTTCTTTACTAGAAGATAAAGTTTTAAATACAGGTGATATGATTTCTATCGGTCCCTACCTTCTCAATGTATTTGTACCAGTAGTCGCCCCTGTTGCGGCTGAAGTTGCTACTGATGTCACGGAGGATTCCCTAGAAGAGGAAGCTGGCGGTGAATTAGAAGAAGCTGACGATCCCTTAGTTGAAGAACTCGATGGCGATCTAGAAGAACCACTCGATTCTGAAGAGCTAGATGATGACGGGATCGACGGTGAAGAACTTGATGGTGGAGAGCTGGATGGGGATGACGAATTTGGCGGGGACCTCGACGAATCTGAAGATTCTGATGAAGAAAGTTCTGATGAGGCCGAGGCAGACTTTGGTGACGAGTTTGAAACCTCTGATGACGCTGATGGCGAAGAGTCATCCGATGATGGAGAGCTTTTTGGAGATGATGATAGTTCTGAGGAGAGCGACGAAGACAGTGACGATGGTTTTGGAGATGAGGGCGGCTTTGATATGGAGGCCAGTGATGAAGGTGACGATGATGATGTCGGTTCGAAGACCCAAGTTTTCACTGCCTTTGCAAAATTTGAGCTAGAGGTTTTCGGTGAGTTCGCCCCCTATGACAAATTCACAATCGACGATAATGAAACTTTCATTGGCCGGGATGCTAGCAAGTGCCAAATTGTTTTAAAAGATCCTGAAGTTTCTTCCGTTCATGCGGTTATAAAGCGCTCTAATATTATTCTTGCGATAGAAGATCAGCGTTCGCAAAACGGAACTATTCTAAATGGGGAACGGATCAATGCCTCTCCCTTGACTAATAATGATGAAATTTTAAT
The DNA here is from genome assembly GCA_018646195.1 of Halobacteriovoraceae bacterium. GTDB lineage: Bacteria > Bdellovibrionota > Bacteriovoracia > Bacteriovoracales > Bacteriovoracaceae > JABGVH01. Next base: position 5,684 of record JABGVH010000065.1, on the reverse strand, counting down.
CGGAACCACCACTTTTACGGTCAAAATTATCTCGTCTTTAATCGAAGATGAAGCTGATCGTTTAATGCCTGTTGAAGAAAACCAAGTAATTGAAGTTGAAGAAATATTAGAAGTAGATGCTAGTTTTGAAGATGAAGAAGGTGAGGAAGGCGAAGAAGGCGGGCTGGCCTTTGGTGAAGCCGCTCAAAGTATTCAAGAACAAATTAAGGCCGAAAAATCATTAGTTAAAAAAATTAAATTAATGTGGTCTGATCCAAAAGAGAAGAAAAAGCTTATTTATGGTGGCGTTATTCTGGCAATGATCTTACTTTTCTCAGGCGAAGAGCCGGCCAAGAAACCAATTAAGAAAGGGAAGAAAGACAAGAACGGTAAGTATATTCTCGATGATGGTAAGGCAAAAAAAGCCAAACCAAAAAATAAGGCACTCAAAAAATTAACTCCAGAGCAATTGGAGTTTGTCGCCGGTCAGTATGAATTGGCCAAAGAATTGATGAAGAGTGGAAATTACCGAGAGACCATATTAGAACTTGATCGCCTGCATGCTGTAATTTCAGTTTATAAAAACTCGAAACAAATCTACTCACTTGCCAAACAAGGATTAGATGAACTTGAAAGAATTGAGCGAGAGCGGATAAGAAAGCAGCGAGAGGCAGAAAAAAAGAAAAAGGTAAAAGAATTGCTGATTAAAACTAAAGAAGCGGTTAAGAATCGGCAGGTCGCCCTCGCCAAATCTTTATTTCAAAAAATTTCAGAACTAGATCCAGAGAACTTTGAATTGCAACCTCTTAAGCTTGAATTAGAGGAATGGGAAAAAGAAGAAGAGCGCAAGAGAGTGGAAGAAGCCGCAAAAAAGGCGGAACGGAAACGTAAAGTGGCGGCACTTCAGCCAGGAAAAAGTTTTTACCTACAAAAAGAATGGTACCGAGCAGTCTTAAAATTAGAAGATTTTCTCAAGCTAACAGATATGGATGAAGACCTAATTAAAGAAGCCTCTACCATGTTAAAGGAATCGAAAGACAATCTAAATAATATTGTCGCTCCATTACTGGGCAAGGCGCGCTCCTTAAGTGAGGGCCAAGACTTGAAAGGCTCTTACGAAAATTACAAACAGATCTTAGATTTCGATCCTTCCAATATCGAGGCCTTAAACGAAATGTCTGCCATTCGCGAAAAATTATTTCACCGTTCAAGAAAAGTTTATCGTGAAGCAATTATTTCAGAATCATTAAGCTTATTCGAAGATGCAAAAGAAAAATTCCAAGAGGTTCAGCAAATCTCACCCTCTGACAGTGATTATTATAAGAAGGCAACTGAGAAACTCAAAGACTATATCGACTAGGGTGTAATTATGGCGAAATTAAAAAGTTATGCAGCGATGACAAATCAGGGACCTTATCTTCAAATTAATGAAGATGGGATTGAAGTTGATTTACGCTCCCAGCTTTATTTAATATTCGATGGTTTTGGTGGCTCTAATATTGGAGACAAAACAGTCGCCAAAGTTAAGGAGACTATCAAAAAATTCTATACAAAAATTGGAGGGGATCCTGACTCAACCCTGCCTTTTTTTTACAGCCCAAAATACTTACTGGAAGGAAATGCTCTCATTAACTCTATGCATTACGCGCATTCTCTCATTAAAAAAGACAATTTCGATAAGAATATGTCTGAAAGAGGAGGCTCTTCGGCGATAGGGGCGGCCCTGGCCGAAAATATTCTTACTATGGCGGCCACTGGTAATTGTGCCGGCTACCTGTATCGCAAAGGTCATCTAGAGATTATTGCCAGACCTGATAGTCTTCACGATTTAAGCGTCGATGATTATAACCGTCACTTCTTCACTGCCCCTATGAGTGGCTTTGGACTTTTCGATGACCTTCATTTGGAAATTCATGAGCTTCGAATTACTGATGGGGATATGGTTCTTTTGATGACTGATGGGGCCTATGCGCGATTGGATGAAGATGAGATTAAATATGTAATCGAGAAAAAGAACGCCACAGAGAGTGAAAAAATAGGAGAACTCTTTTCTCAATCTAACTCTCGAGGAAATCTCGACAATCAATCTGCAGTTATTCTTCAATTTTAATTTCCGATCAGTTTACTTAGAAATTCAAATTATTTGATTCCGTTCCCTTGATAAGGTGATGTTATTAGGTGACAATGGTAGTGAGGTAATAAGACTGATGGCCAAAATACTCGTAGCAGATGATAGCTTAACAATTCAAAAAGTAGTGGGAATCACTATGGCGAACGGGCCGTATGAATTGGTTGAGTGCTTAAGTGAAGAGGCCCTTGTCAGTGCATTGAGTAGTGATCAGTTTGATTTGCTACTTCTCGATTTTAATTTGTCGGATAGTAAAACCGGCTACGACCTAGCCGCTGAAATTCATAAAAATAACCCCGACATGCCAGTACTCGTTATGCTGGGAACTTTTGATAGTGTCGATGAAGACTCACTTGAAAAAGTTGGAATTCAGGCCAAAATTGTTAAACCTTTTGAAAGTCAGAAATTTCTAAAAATTTGCCAAGAATTAATCGAATCTGGTGGAGGCTCACTTGAGAGTAGTGCCAGTGACGAATATGAAGAAGAAGATGTAGAAGATGTTGAAGAAGATTCCAGCGAAGAAGTTGGCGATCAGTGGGTTGTTGATTCTCCTGAAGTTGAAGACACTTCAAATTTTGAAGAGGGCCCGGTCGCGGTAGCAGCTTCGGATCAACTTAATAATGAAATGCAAGATTGGGGAATGGAAATTCCCGGTGTGATCGGTGACGATGACCGTGGACTTGGTCAGTACCCACCAGTGATTGAAACTTCCGCCCCCGTTCAAGAAGAAATAAAAATAGAGCAGGTTGAAGAGGATTTTGACCAAGCTGAAGCTGAAGAAGAAGAGAAAGTTCCCGAGACTCAAGACCTTGAATACCCAGATCTCGATTTTGGCAGCGATTTTACAGAGGCACCTGCAGAAAAAGTAGAACCTCAGTTAACTTCTATTGATGACTTTGCAGAAGAAAATACGGCTGGTGATATCGATCTTGGAGAGGATACTTCTCCTGGTTTTAGTTTAGATAATAATTCAAGTGAAGATGATACAAATGTCGATGAATTAAAAAATGAGCTTTCAGAAGAAGTCGACGAGCAAGATTTTTGGGCGGTTGATGAAGTAATAGATAGTGGACCTGAGCCTGAGGGGCCGGAAAATAGTGCAATAAGTTTAGACCAACTGGATGATCATCAGGAAAAAGAGCCTGAGCCAGTTGTGGAACCAGAACCAATTATCACTGAGCCCGATCCTATTAGTGCCGACGCCAGTCCTGCTTTCGACGAAGAGCATATTGCTGAAATGATCAAAGATAAAATTAGCCCACTGATAGTCGACCTGGTTAGAGAGTACTGCCAGCAAAATGTTGAAAAAATTGCCTGGGAAGTTATTCCAGACCTCGCTGAAAATTTAATCAAAGAAGAAATTCGAAATATCTCAGAAAGAAATAGCCACTCTTAATAAAATAATGATCCCGAAATTACCGCTTTAATATGACCCGTCTCAGGATCTTTTATCAAGGCCTGTCCATCACTGCCAATGCCTACAAAATGGCCTGAAGATTTTTGCGGGCCATCGACAACTTCTACTAATTGTTGGTGATGGGCACAGAGTTGGTTCCAGCCTTCTTGGATTTCGATTAGCGATTTTCTATTATCTAAAAAATACTGAAAGAGCTCGAGAGAGAGTTCTTGTAGCTGGGTATTATCAAACGAAGATTGGGGGAGTAGTGAGGCCGACTTAAATTTAAATTGTGACTCGTCGACTTTCTCTGTGCATTGACCAAGATTTAAACCGATGCCAATCATCAGGACTTCGGGAGAGTGGTAGTGACAGAGAATGCCTCCGCACTTTTGCTTTTGATTTAAGATGAGGTCATTCGGCCATTTCAATTGCAATTTCTGATTAAATTTTTGCTGGCAGAATTCTGAAAGCAAAACACCCAGTTCAAGTGGGGTCAGGGTTAAGGATTCAGAGGGTTTTAAAGTGAACGAAAAGCACAGGGAGTTGGAATATTTTGACCAACGGGTTCCGTGGCGACCCACCCCTGCGGTTTGCTGATCAGTAGTGACGATGAGGTCGCGGTCAATAGCTAAAAGATCAGAAATATTTTGCTTGAGGTATTCCTGAGTTGAGTCTGTGGTTTCAAAATGGATGTGATGCATAAGGTTAGGCTCTCAGTTTTCTTTTCAGCTCTCTTATTGTATTACTGTTCTTCACAAAGACAAAGCTGGAGAGAATTATGATTGAAAGACAAGACCCTCGCCCTATTTCATTTACCACCCATAATAACCCTTATGCAAAAGGCAGCGTTTTGGCAGAATTTGGGAATACCAAAGTTCATATTACCGCCAGCGTAGAGTCTTCAGTTCCCTCCTGGCTTAAGGGAAAAGGAAAAGGTTGGGTGACGGCAGAGTATTCTATGCTTCCAGGCGCAACCCATACTCGAAGTCGCCGCGAAAGAGGCAAAGTTGGTGGGCGGACTCAAGAAATTCAAAGATTAATAGGCCGTAGTCTGCGTTCAGTTATTGACCTAGAGAAACTAGGGGAAAATTCAATTATAGTTGATTGTGATGTGATAGTTGCCGATGGCGGCACACGAACCACTTCTGTATCGGGGGGCTTTGTAGCTCTGCAATTGGCGGTTAATAAATTATTAGAAGAAGGTGTGATAAGCGAGAATCCAATTATTGAACCGCTCGGTGCACTAAGCGTGGGTATTACCACTGAAGGGAAAATACTGGCGGACTTGAATTACGAAGAGGACTCCTCTTGCAGTACCGATATGAATATGGTGATGACGAAGAGTGGAAAATTTATTGAATTACAGGGAACTGCCGAGGGCGTTCCTTTTTCTCATGAAGAATTACTGGGGCTGCTTGAGTGTGGAAAGACCGCCTTGGGGCCAGTTTTTGCGGCGATGGACCAGGCACTGAGCTAATGCTAGAACTGCTACTCGCTTCAGGAAATCCCCATAAGGCGCAAGAATTTGCCGCCCTTTTTGACAGGCAATTGCTGTCGGTCAACGCCGCACCTTCTAAAATAGAAGTGTTGGAAGATGGCGAGACCTATTTTGAAAATGCCCTCAAGAAGGCCACTGATTACTATTCCCAATTTAAAGTACCGGTCATCTCTGATGACTCAGGCCTAACAGTCGAGGCCTTGCCAGGTGAGCTTGGAATTTTTTCTGCTCGTTTTGGAGGGCCAGGGCTATCTGATGAGCAGCGAGTCGAGCATCTTTTGGAAAAGCTGGGTGAGTTAGAGTGTGAAAAGAGAAACGCCTACTTCTCTTGTGTTCTTTGCTTTTACCTGGGACCTGAGGAAATATATTTTTTCGAAGGACGGCTGGACGGCGCCATTGCTACCGAGGCCTCCGGGGAGGAAGGCTTTGGCTACGATCCTGTTTTCATCCCTAAAAATTTAAAAAGCCGCCAGAGCGTCGCCTGTGATCCGGGCTGGAAGGCGGCGAACTCCCACCGCGCCCTGGCCTGCCAAAAGGCCAATCTATTCTTTAAAGAAAGAAATGGACAAAAGACGCCGGATTAACTAAAAATAGCACAGTCAAAAAATCAGTCGGAGCGTAGCGCAGCTTGGTAGCGCACTTGCTTTGGGAGCAAGGGGTCGGAGGTTCGAATCCTCTCG
>JABGVH010000072.1 GCA_018646195.1 Halobacteriovoraceae bacterium | reverse complement strand
TTTCGAGAGAAGTATAACAAAGGCAACTTCAAGCACGTGGTAGAGGCACTTGGTAAAGTTTTCAAACAAGGCCTTATCGAACAAGACAAGACCGGCTAAATTTCATTATTAAATCAGCTACTTAACGCCCAATCTATTATCCAATTTTAAGATAGCAATCATACATATTACATAATTGTGCCAGGTGCCACTAGGCCGTATAACGCTCTCAGTTGGTAACCATGGTGGGGTTGATTATTTGGTTACCGACGCCCCTAACGGGGTTTGGAAAGGGTAGTTTGGAAAAATCGTTTGTGGGGACTTAGGATTTTTTCAAACTCAATTTTAAAAAAAAATGGCCATCGAATGATGGCCTTTTTTTTGTCTAAAATTAATTTGAAGCAAAAAAAAGCCGGTATTTCTACCGGCAATTTATTTCGGAATTTATCAATAATTTGACTAAGAAAGCTCTAGGTCACGAAGAACTTCTGCAAGTACTTCACCAAGCGCCGTAAAATCTTCTTCTGTAGGCTCTTGACCATTCGCCAATGAGTTAAAAATACCAGTAAAGGCCTTCTGAGCTTTGGCTACGTTCTTCGCACCAGCAGCAAATTTTCCTGCTAGTGAAACTGAAACTTCGCCTTCTTGAAGGTCATTAGGAATAAAGGCCTTAATTTCAAAAGTTTTTACTGAAAGAGTTGGATCCTCTTTAGCAGGTTTCATAGTGACTGAAAGATTAGTTCCAGTTTCAGAACCTTTCATAGTAAAAGCTGCTTTATAAATACCTTTAGCATTGATGGCATCAACAAATTTCTCAGCTTCTCCGGCCATTTCAAGTAGGTCAGATGAAGAAAAATCTAATTGAGCAGCAGAACCGCTAAGAGCAGCTTTAAGCTCTACGTTCTCGCCAACTAGTCCAAGACCAGCAGTTATTTTAGCGAAGCCCATAACATTGGCCTCTAGGTTAGCAGAAGTAAGTAATCCTGATTCTTCTGAAGTCTGAGCGTCTTTAAATTCTACTGTTACCATTTGAGCATAGTCGCCTAGTGAAGCGGTAATGAAGGCATTGATACGATCAAGTTTCTCTTGAGGAACTTGGCCTGCAAAAACAGCGAGGGATAGAAGTGCTACAAGACTAGTAAAAATTTTCTTTTTCATGTGGGTTGTCCTTGTGAGGTGGTGGTTTATTAATTGAAATAGGTTTCTAGTTTCTTCTATTTCACTTAGAGGATTGGCACAAAGAAAACCTTTGCTATTAGTAATATTTATAGGACAACTTTAAGATGAATATTGAAGACCGTTACCGAGCTCTCATTTCACAATTAAAGCTTGGAAAACAGCCTCGGCTGCCATTTTCCCTGGAGGAGAAAAAACAACTTTTCGCTTTTTGGCAAAGTTGGATTGATAATAGTGAACGTTGTGAACAAGAGCTCCAGCCCCTACTCTGCCTGCTATCCCATTCTAAGGATTATTACCCTGAGCTTTTAAATTTTTTCATAACCTCTTTTCAAATAATTGAAGGCGATGAGACCACGGTCTTCCTATTGGGGGCTTCGCAATTACATATTATTCAAGGCGCCATTCAGGCCGGCGAGCGCTTTCCCTATGAATACATAATGGCACTCAAGCCGCTGCTTATCGCAAAGGCCCCTCAAGTAAATGAGTGGGCATTGCGGGCGGTGGCAGACCTAGGGCCTCAGAGTATTCTCTTAAAAGATGCTATACTAGAGCTAAGACCAGGGGCAATGCGGGTTTTTTCGGGCCAGCAGAAGACGATTCACCAACTAATTGGCCATATTCAAGACTCCTGGCCAAAAGTTTAAATATGAAAGACGATTTTAATCCTGAAAAGCTGGCCCAAAAGTTAAAAGCGGCAACCTATGAGCACAAGAAGTCCTTTTTTGATATGCAGCGGCCTCAGGAATTTCAGGTAAAACTGCGACCGGATGCTGCCCTCAAGCCGGGATTTTTCTATCCCGACCCTCTAATTCCAGGTGGGCATAAGGCCCATCCCACAACTATTGCTGCAGTGAGAAAAGACATTTTCGTGGCCGGGGAGGAGGGCTTTGAAGACCTAGAATGCCTCTATATCTGTCACAGCTGTAAGACAGAGCTTGATCTGCAATTTTGGCATTTCTGCCCTTATTGCGAACAGGCCTTTCCAGTAGACCTGCCAAGTAACACTACCCTAAAATAATGTAAATTTTTGTAAGAATTGTTCTCTTGTCGGACTATATTTAGCCCTAGTATCGTCAATGAACACTTTGAGACCAAAATTACGATTAGCAGGCAAATGTAAGAAGCGACCGGATGTTGCCCATTCAATTGCCTAGAGAGAATCAGCACACACTAGCAACAGGAGCAAGACTTTATGGAAAAGGCAAATCCTTACCTAAAAAAACGCCAATTGAATGCCATTAAAAAAATTCTCTTACATGAGAAAGAAAGGCTCACACGGAAAGATGCTAATCAGGATTTATTCTGTTTAGATAAAAATGAACTTTCTGACCCTCTCGACGAAGCCGCGGTAAACATCCAGGCCTCACAAGAACTTAGGTTTAGAAATCGAGAAAATTTCTACCTCAAGAAAATCAATAAAACTCTCGATCGAGTTGAAAACAAAACCTACGGTATGTGTACCGATTGTGACGGAGAAATTTCTTTTGAAAGACTCTCCGCCCGCCCAACAGCGGAACTTTGCATCGTCTGCAAAGAAGAGGCTGAGGTTTCTGAAAGTCATAATTTTCACCAAAAGAAATCAAAATCCCTCGGCAAAACGATGGCCGAGCTTAGATAATTAATAGGGGACCCAAGGATGGTTAGTCCCCTATTATCTAATTTTCTCTTTTTTATTCTTCGATAACAGATTTGGGATTATGGCCACGCTTGGCCTTAAAAACTGATTTGGCAAAATTTTCTAGCACTGGCTCTTTAGTCACATCGTCTAGCAACCAATTACGAACATACCATTGATTAAGTCTCTTTGCCTCTGCCCGGGCCTGCTCCATTGATTCAAACTGTACCGTGATCAATTCCACTCGCCTAACAAGTATCCGCTTACCAGAACCTTTAATACAGCCCTCTCCATAATTTTCACAGAGGATTCGCTGGGAGGGGTCGGTAATCTTAACTAGCTCGATACTGGAGTCGGCATCTTGTGCCATATTCCACATATCCCAAGTCGAATAGGTTTCATCATTTGAACAGCTGATTGTTAAAAGGCATAAGAGAATTAGTACGGTGGATTTTTTCATTTCTCTCAACTATTTTAGAGGGAGTAACTTAAGGTAGATAAGCTACCGCTGATTGCACTTCTGCCAACACTACTACTCCAAGTACTAATAATAGTAGCCGCACGAAAAATCCTATTTTCTTCCACATATTGTTAATCCTTAACTAATGGTGCTTCCTACTAGGATAATAGATTATTCAGTTTTGTAAAATATTAATTATAGGTAATACCCGAGTCTTTATAATATTTGAGAGTAAAACTCTTTTACTCTGGAATAAATGACTCAAAGTTGAAAAAACAGGTATTCTTAGAGAGAATAAAATGAATAGTTCCAAGAACTTAAGGAAAAAAATTGGCCGAAACAGAGCTCGCCTATTCACTTGATCTTCGTGTTCCCGACCAGGACAACAAGAGAGTTCCAGTCAATCCATTGATTACTCTCGGTAGTGATCAAGAGGCCGATATTTGTTTACAAAACTTCACCCTAGCACCTAAGCACTGTGTCTTTAGAGTTAATAACGAAGTCCTTTCAATACTAAATCTGGCGCCGGACGGGGCGACTAAAATTGGCAAACAAGAACTAGGACAAGGCAAGATGTATATCATCGATAAGGGTGATGAGATCGACCTTGGAGAGATGAGTATTTACATTCGAAGGGAGAAGGTTCCGCTCGGACAGGGCGCAAGTAGCGAAGATACCGCCTCTAGAAAAGGCAAAGGATTCTTTGGCAAACTTTTTGGGAAGGAAAAGAAAAAGGAAGTAGAAGAAGAAGGAAGCGCAGATGAATCCGAAGGTGACAAAACCGAGGAAGGCGTCGATTTGGCAGAGCTTTCAAAAGAAGAAAGTAAAGAAGAAGCAAAGCGCTTAAAAGAAGAAGAGAAGCAAAGTAAGGTTAGAGAAAAAGAGAGAGTAAAAAAAGAAAAAAAGGAAGAGAAAGAGCGCAATAAACGTGAGGCGGTTCGCAAAAGAGAGGTCGCTCGAGAAAATCGACCAGGATTTATAGTCCGGAGTTACGCTTTCGCTATGAATCTCTTTTTGGCCTACAATGTTTATAAATTTCTAGTTCCCGCCCTACACTTAGATAAATTACTTAAGAAGTTATATGCTCCGTTTTCGGTTCATATCATGTCTATCTTTTTACAATTACCTGATGATTATCTAGCGCTGCTTGGCCAAGATAATATTGGAATTTTGGCCTCTTTCAAGGTCTTCCAACTTCTAATGACATTACTGGTAGTGGACCTACTCTCTCACCTACTATTGGGCACCTCTCTACCACTTTTCTTACTTTCTGTGAGAGGCACTGGTGGAGCAATTGCTAATCGGGTCAAAGGTATTTTCCGTGCTCTTCTTGGTTACTTATTAGCACCCTTTTTAATTTTTGATTTACCTGCGATTTTTAAATTACGAACTTTAAAAGAGCTATTAACTTTCTCTGACTTAATGCTAGGTGCAAAATCTTTACGTATCTTTTCTTTTTGCGTTCTCTTTCCGGCGGTGTTTTTGTCAGGATTTTTAGCGCCGCTAGCAACGGATCTTTCAATTTTTAAGAACGGGCAATACACTCCCGCTTCTGCCGGCTTCAAAAAGAAAAATAAAGAGGAAAGTAATTTAGTCGCAATATCACATTTACTGGGACTCCAAATTAATACCTTTAAAAAAGAAAACTTACTACTAATCCCTAGTATGCGTCTGATAAAGAAAAAGGTCGTCCCCCAATTAATTGTATTTGATCTTAAAAAGAAGGCCTATGCCAGTCTTATCGCTGGCAAAGAAATCTCAATTGAAAAAGAGTTGGCGGAAATTCAAAGCAAGGACCTATTACTACCGTATCTTCAACCGGAGTTTAGTGATTTCTCGAAAGAGAAAGAAAATTCAAAAGAATTAATGGCAGTTAGAAGAAATATTATTACCAATGTCTTGGCGCTCAGCCTATCCCGCTTCCCTAGCTTTATTATGGAACATGGAATATTTTTTGGGCCTTATATCGACTTGAGAAAGAAGCTCAACGCGACCCTATTACCTGCCGACGCTAGAGTCATCACTGGTCTGAATATTGGTGGCAAAGACTACCTGCAAATTTTAAAGGACCCCGAATCTCCACTTGAAACAAATCACTTCCTATCGCTAGACTCGAGTCCTCTCAAGCTTTTCAGCGTCATCAATAAGGCAAAGGGAAGTTCTTCTAAAAATTTCCTGATCAGTAAATTAATTGGCCCCTCAAAACCAATCGGAAAAACCATGGCACTCGACCTAAATTCCATAACAGATTGGAATGCTCTCCACAGCCTAGACGTTTTTGCCAACTTAGGAATGACTAATGCATTGGATCCAGCAGTATTTGAGTCTATTTTTGAGGGATATAAGGCGCTCGGAAAACTGACTCTCGACGAGAAAAACAAAAAGTTTAAAAATACCTATAAGAAAGAACTTAACGGAATACTCAAAGGGCTCGTTGCTGGAGATGAAGGCACTAACCTAGACTTGATAAAGAAACTCCATACTGATATTGAAGCATTACAAAAAGCAATTGCGGATAGCGACGCCACTTATTTCGAATAGGTTAAAAATGTCCATTACTGAAAAATCAAAAGAGTATTTTAAATTTAAGTTAGTCCATCAGGATAAGAATTCAGGAGCAAGAGCGGGAGAGATTACGACCCCTCATGGTGTTATCCCCACCCCAGTTTTTATGCCGGTAGGTACCCATGGCGCCATTAAGGCCTTGCAGCCTAGTGTTCTGGAAGAAATGGATACTAAAATTATTTTATCTAATACTTACCATCTCCACCTATCTCCTACTTCTGAGCTAGTCAAAAAAGCAGGTGGTCTCCACAAATTTATGAATTGGGACCGTCCAATCCTAACTGACTCGGGGGGCTTTCAAGTTTTTTCTCTGCAAGGAAAAAGTATCAGGGAAGAAGGGGCGGAATTTAAAGACCAGAAGGGTAAGAAAATCTTATTATCCCCTGAGACATCTATTGAAATTCAGCAAAACCTTGGCTCAGACATAATGATGGCCTTTGACGAATGCATCCCCTACCCCGCCACCAGAGAATATACGGAAGGCTCAATCGACCGAACTCATCGCTGGCTCGATCGCTGCATAAAAACTTGGACTAATCCCAAGCAGGCCTTATTTGGAATTATTCAAGGATCTACTTACGATGATCTTCGAACTCGTTGTGTAGAAGAAGTCTGCGGGAGAGACCTCCCAGGTTATGCCATTGGAGGAGTTTCAGTGGGAGAAGGGCCGGAGCTAATGAAGCAAATTGTCTCCTATACCGCACCTTTAATGCCAGTCGATAAACCTCGCTACGTAATGGGGGTTGGAAATCCAGAAGATCTATTTATGATTTGGGATTATGGTATCGATATGTCTGACTGTATTATACCTACTAAATTTGGCCGAGGCGGAACTCTCTTTACTAATAGAGGTAAGCTGCGAATTAGGCATAGAAACTACCGGCGAGATTTTTATCCAATTGAGCCTAATTGCTCCTGTTACACTTGTAAGAATTTTTCCAGGGCCTATGTTAAACACCTCTTCGATTCAAATGAAATACTTGGTCAAATTTTGGCAACTACTCACAATATTGCCTTTTACAAAAACCTGGCCGAGAACGCCCGCAAGGCGATACTAGAAGATCGATACAATGAATATAAAAGCGAATTTCTCGCTCAATACAATAATGCCTAGGATGGACTATGAAGAAGAAATCAATACTACAGGCAATTCTCTTGCTTTCCCTACTCTCCTCTTGTTTTTCTGGCGATCCTAATAGTTCACTTTTAGAAGCAGCAGAAGAGGGAAATCTTGCTGACGCCCGTAGCGCTATCAAGAAGGGTGCTAACGTAAATACTAAGAAGAAAAAAAATAAATTTACACCTTTGATAATCGCCGCTGGAAAAGGTGACAAAGCAATGGCTGAGCTACTACTAGACAGTGGGGCTGAAGTGGATGCTGACGACAAAAAAAAACGCACCCCTCTTATGTGGGCGGCTTGGAAAGGTCATCCTGAAATTGTTGAGATCTTGATTGAAAACGACGCAGATCTTAATGCCAAGTCTTTTACTGGAGCGTCGGCGATCTTTTTCGCTCAGCGCTCAAAGAGAGATGACATTAAAGAAATGCTGATCGACGCTGGCGCCAGCGACACTCCTTAACAATTAAAGGGTGCTTTCTATCGCCCCTGATAGGATCTGAGTTAATTTTTCTAGGTCTTCTCTTTTAATATTGTGAAACATTCCAATTCGAAATTGATTGCGACCAAGCTTACGATAGGAATCAATATTATAAACTGCTTTTTGATCGGCCAGGCGCTTTAAAAGTCCCCCTACATCTACCTTGTCATCGACATCAATAGTCGCTACAGCCACCGAGCGGTGGGAACTCTCTGTAATATAGGGAGAGAGGTACTCACATTTTTCGGCCCAGCCGTAAATGAGGTCGGCTTTCTCACGCGCCTGTTTTTGAATTGAGGCATATCCCTCTTTATTCATTAATTTCACTTGCTCGTTTAAAAAGAATAAAGTCGCTAGAGCGGGAGTATTGTAGGTTTGATTTTTTTCGCTATTTGTAATGGCGGTTTTCCAATTCATAATTGGTGGAACGTAGCGACTTTTGTCACCTTCAATTTTTAAAACTCTTTCTCTGGCCTTTTTCGACATGATATTGATGAAGAGTCCCCCTTCACTGGCAAAAATTTTCTGTGGACTAAGAAAAAACATATCGGTTGAGTTGACATCAATTGGGCATTGTCCGCCACCGCTAGTGGCATCTACACACAGGAGGGTCTCATTATCGATTTTTGGAATCCCGGCCAACTGAACGCCAGTAGAGGTTTCATTTAAAGTCACGGCGATAAGGTCACAATCACTTTTATCTTCACCCTCGATACCCTTTCCGTAATCAACTGAAAACTGTTCAGCCTCTATCCAAGGGATTGCCGCCGATGACTTATACCATTTTTCAGAAAACTCTCCACAGGTGAAATGGCCGGCCTTCTTATTAACAGCTCCTAATCCAATCATATCGAATAAAAATGTTGCCCCACCATTTCCTAGCACCACTTCATAATCGTCATCCAGCTGGAAGAAATTGGCCAAACCCTCTTGAACTTCTTTGACGACATTTTTTACCGCTGGTTTCCTATGACTGGTTCCCAAGAACTCCTGCCCGGTTTCAAGTAGCGAGGCGACAAATGAAGTGGGTATTAAGCTAGGTCCACATCCAAAGCGGGGGTCGGAGGGACGGAGATTTTCGGGGACGTTGTAGCTTTCAAACATGTGGAATCCTTTGCTAGTTCCGCTGCATTCTAGCAACTGAGGTACGAAAAGAGAACTTGGCCGTAGACATGACACAACACGCCCTGCAACAATGGCGGTCAAATGAAATCCAGACTCACTGCTACGATATTTCTCTGCCTCGTGCTCCTTCCTATGGCCTTTGCCACAGAGTGGGGCCAAATAGAAGATGTTTCCTTTGGTGTAGGAAGCTTTACCGAGCATATAAACCAGGTTCAAATAGACCGCGCAGGGTCTCGAAATAGTTTCGACCTGACTCCTATGCTCAGTGCCAATATGGAATGGGCGTTTAACGAAAGCTTCAGTCTCATACCAGAGTTTGCAATTACCCTGCCCGAAAGTGGTAGGGATCCCAATATTAAAAGGTTTAGTTACTTCTTCTTAGCAGACGGGGCCTATAAACTTAAAACTGAAAGCTCTGGAATTATTTATTTTTTGGCCGGCGGTGGTCTAGCACTTAAAACCCTCTCATCTAGTGGAGGCTCAGAAACTCTACAAAATGGTACCGGTACAGCAAGCTTTCCACTGCCAGATGGCTCCTCAACCTCTAGAAATCTTGTACTTGATTTTGGTATTAAGTATAAATCCAATTATGACTTCAGTGTCCTAGGTAAGGGCATGGTCTATAATCTCTCAAGCTCACGCAACCGCTCCTTTAGTTTTATGATGGGAGTGAATTGGCATTGGGATCTTTTTGCAGACGCCAGAGTTAAAACTAATCAGAGAAATCGAATAAAACGGGAGGAGAAAGATTGGATTATAAAAAACAAGTAGCTCTTCTCCTGATGTTACTTTCAACTCAAGTATGGTCCTTTACCTTTAATAATTCAGTGGGTGCCTCTTTTGAGAATGATGAAGTAAGAGTCGATGTAAGCAACCAAACCTGCAGCCAGCTCGGGATTACTCAAAGTGAGTTACTCAGCTTAGCGGGAGAAGCGGTCAATATTTATTGGAATAGCGTGCATACCTCTCGCTTGGAGTTAACAAAAGGCAGTATCGTCTCTACTTCAAGTCTCTTTCGAACTGACCCGATATGCAGCGGTTCACTTAATCCCTGCATCCCAAACCCCGACTTAATAGTCCCTTCTGGCATTTTAATCGCCTGTAATACTAATGCCGCTAACTTTGCCTCAACTGCAGTCTTGGCCCTGACGGTACCCAATAATATTTCTGGAGATAAGCTCAATGGAGCTTTAATCTTAATCAATGATAATGCCAGTAATCAATTTGCTGGAAAAAGTCGGGAAGAAAAAATCTCGATTCTTGCCCATGAAATTGGACATGCCATAGGTTTAGGCCATAGTCCTGTCGATGATTCCTTAATGTTTCATTTGAGCATAGATACCAGACAGGCCTTGGGCTGGGACGATATTGATGGCGTGACTTATCTCTACCCCTCAGAGCAGCCCCTTGGAGGCTGCGGAAGTATCGAAAATCAAAACTCTAAAAGCGGTTTTCTTATTGGATTACTACTAACCTTTTTCCTTGGAAGTAGCATTAGGTCCTTTAAATTCCAGCGTCCCAGAATTGCTTAAATGCACGACCTCGTTGATCACAAAGCTGTTCGTAATTATCTAAGAGGATAAGGTCATCCTGATTAAGAAAATCTTTATCAATTAGCCGATGATCAAAACCTATATAAGTAAGACTTCTAAAACGTAGCCGATTATTTTTTTCAGGAACTTCTTCGACAACAACTAGGATTTCGAGCCGAACCCCGCCAATACCTTCTAGGTATATTCCAGGTTCTATGCTTCCCACTCTTCCTGCTAAAATCGGTACTTCGGAATCGGGGCTGATTTTGTAGCCACCTTCATGAACATTTATTCCCACTCCATGGCCGGTTCCATGGCTGTAATTATGTCCTTTTTCTTTAATATTTTTTCTCGCCAAAACATCGAGTTCTTTACCTAGAGTTCCAGAATCAAATTCATGGTTCAGCATATTTAATAGTGACTTTAGAGTCAGGGTATAAATTTCTTTTTGAATAGCGGTGGGGGTACCCCCCGAAAAAATAGTTCGAGTTGTGTCCGTCGCCATTCCGTAATCAAAAAGACCACCTGAATCGAGTAGCGCCAGCTGCTGGGGTGCTAAGAATAGATCACCCTTAGGATCACCGTAGTGAACGATTGAAGAATTTGCACCAAAGGCGGCGATTGTTTTAAAGCTTAAATCATAGGCCCCTAGCTTCTTATAATTCTCATTTGTCTTATTATAGAAATCCATTTCTGAAATCGATTGCCCGCCGTCTACTTGTTGGTAAACCCAGTTGAGAGTGGCATGAATGGCCTGGTCACTCTTATCAAACGATTCTTCAAAGGCCGTAATTTCTTCGGCTGATTTCTGGCATTGCAAGGAGAGGACTTTTCCTACTTCACTGACCAACTTCAGACGGCCCTCAAACTGCTGATAGTCATAGGCCGGAATAGTTCCCGGGTCGTAGCTCAGTACCATTTGCTCTGAAACTAGTTTTTCTGCCATGACATAGGCGGCAAAAGAAGAATGATGTTGCGAGGGCACCCATTCAATAGCAGGATCATCTTTTAAACTAGCTGAAAGAGTTAACCCTTGGTGAGGACAAATAAAAAGTTTTTCTCTGGTGGCCAAGGCCTTGGCGCGAAAAGTTGCCTGATAGGGCATCTGAGAGCAGCGGCAATTGGCAAGCCAGGCAATGCTATCGAGGGCATTCACCCAAACCGCCTGTCCCTCGCCTAAAAGGCGCTGGAGTTTTTCTGAAGTGCTTGCTCCACTCCAATTCTTTTCTAGCGGGAGAATTTCCCCTTTCTTATAATTTGCCGGTGATAAGATCTCTTGTTCAAGTTCGCCAGTTTCCAAGGCCACTAATTCAAAATCAGCTTCTAGCTGTTGATAAAAGGACAAGGTGGTCCTCTCGGGCTCAAGCCCTATTTTAGACAGGCCTAGTTTCTTAAGAGTTTCAATCAAGGCGCCTTCTAGTTGCGGCAAGAAAGCGCGACTCTCTACTTTAACTAGTACAGGATCAACTTCTTGAACCGCCTGCTGTTGGTAACGTCCATCTACAAACAGAACTGCTGCTCCCTCTAGAGGGACTAATAATTCCGCTACTGAGCCGGTAAAACCACTGAAGTGATAGCGGTGGCAATCATCCTGAGGCACGTATTCATTGAGGTAGGGATCATAGCTAGAAATATAACAGGCCTCAAGACCCTTATCTTGCATCTTTGCTCTCAGAGCAGCTAAGTTTTTTGCTGTATTATGCATATAAATCCCTTTATCCCTGCCCTAAACCTTAAGTATTTGGTGACTTCCGCCGATAAGCTACTGTAATTGGAATTAACTGTCTAATTCCGTCAATTTAGGTACTTTATGATTAAGCTTAAGCAGTTAGTATTTATCATCCTTCTCATCTTTCTCGCAAAAATCACTATAGCCGATCCCATGCGCCAGGGAGATAAGAGTAGAAATGGCTCAATTGGTAGAAGACCATTAAGTGTAAAGACCAGTTCATTTTTTCCAAACGGACACTAGACTCTTAAATACTTCTCCCCTTTTTGCGTAATTTTCAAACTGATCAAAACTTGGAAAGGCCGGAGCTAATAATAATAAATCTCCACAATCCCTAGGCTTCACTTTTTCAAAGAAATCTTCCAAACTCTCAAAGCTAGTACAGGGAATTTTATTATTTTCAAAAATCTCTGTTAATTCTTGGCGAGCTTCTCCGAATAAAATAATATTGGGTTTCCTCTGTCTCAATAGTTTGATTACTTTTTGAGGAGGACAATCCCCTTCACCTCTTAACTTCCCTCCCAGCAAAAGAGTAAGCTCTCCAGCAGGCATGGAATCGAGGGCGACAAATGTGGCGTCCCAATTGGTACTTTTAGAATCGTTATAGATTAATAAATCAGTGTCTGTTGCCACAAACTCAATCCGGTGCTCAACCCCGTTAAAGCTCTTGACTACTTTTTGTACATATTCTTTCTCTAGGGGAAAAAGGTGTTTTATCGCCTGAACCGCAAAGAAAAAATTGGAAATATTATGGGCCCCGGGAATTTTCATTTGTCCAAAGTCGTAGGCCGCCTCAAACTCTTCTAATAATTTAGGAGTACTGCCTACTGCCGGCAAGTTGAGTCCCTCTGCCCAATCCGCCAATTCTGTTTGTGGCCCATATAGCAAGAGGTCGTCGTTACTTAAATTATTAGCTATTCTTTTTTTTGCCGCCAAATAATCTTCGATAGAGTGATACCGCTCCCCATGATTTTGAAATATATTGAGGAAAACTGCAACTTGCGGATGGAAATCAAAGAGAGATTCCAGTTGAAAGCTACTAAGCTCTAGAATTAGAACATCCAAGTCTCTGTGTTCTCCCCGCTCAATAATCTCGCAAAGCGGAGTTCCTATATTGCCCCCCAATCGCACCTCTTTTCCCATAGCGCGCAAGATTTCTCCCATCATAGTCACCGTGGTGGTTTTGCCGTTGGTGCCCGTTACAGCGATGATCGGAACTTGAATATCTTGGGAGGCCAGCTCGATTTCATTCCAGATGGGACAGGGAATGCCTCTCAAAAGAGCGTGATCCCGCGCAATACCTGGGCTGAGCAGCACTAAGTCGAGGTTAAGCAGTAAGTCGGCAGGAACAGCGTCTTGATCATAGCAAGTGTGACCTTTTAGCTGATCGGCAGCACTCCAATTAGCCGGGCTGCCCTGACCTACCATAATTGGCGTCGCTCCACGTGAAAGCAGGAACCTAAAAGCCGCTAAACCGCTTCGTCCAGGCCCAAATACCATCACTTTCTTGTTTTCTAATTTCATTCTATCTGCTATTTTCGCGTTTAGTCAGTAGCAACCATAACCCTCTAAAAGAGCTTCGTAAATGGATTTCAAATGCCACTTAAAGGCCACCGGCGATTTTCTAAGAACCTACCGGTCCTTTTGGTACGATGAAATTTTAAATTATTACCCTGAGATTGAGTCTAACTTTAATCAGGATTGGATTGAATACCTGGACGGGGTTTCTAATCGTGACCTTTGGAAAATTGATGGCCGAGCAGCTGATGCCAATATCCAAAACCGTAGTTTTAAGGCCTTCTTCGACAAAATAACCGAGCTCTGCCAATTGCCTAAGAATTTAGAGAATATTGGAGTTGAATACCCTGCTCGTTGCTTCACACGGGTTAAAGGAAAAAAGAAACATGAAATCGGGGTGCTCGGCAATACCGTCGGTGCTCTTGAAAATAAATACCAGTTTTCACATGCAGTAGATATAGGTGGTGGTGTTGGCCACCTTTCACGAATCATTTCACATTATCATGGACTCAAAACTAAAACTCTCGACAAAGATCTTGTGCTTCAAGAAACAGGAAAATCTAAACTCGATCGTTACCGGGTTCCCGAAAATGCCAAGTCTGTCGAATTTATTCCGATGACCTTTGGCCAAGTGCCAGAGGCCTCCCTACGCGAAATTTTTACCGACCAGGCCCTTAGTATAGGCCTACACACCTGTGGCCCTTTGGCAGTCGCCCATTTGGAAACAGCGATTAAACACGGTAGTAAAGCACTCCTCAATTTTGGTTGCTGTTATACAAAACTAAACCCTCTAACAGATTGTAATATTTCTTCGCAGGCAAAGGCAGACCCTATTACCTTTACTAAATACGGCCTGACCTTGGCGACCCGAGGGCATTGTGAAATTAGCTATCAGGACTTTCAACTTAAAGAGAGGGTCAAGGCCTACCGCTACAGCTTCCACCTGCTACTTTGGTATCGCTTTGGAATTCAGGAGTTTAGGCCGGTAGGAGATAGTCATCCAAGGGATTATTGGGGCTCCTTTAGTGACTATGCATCGAATAAGCTCAGAGCTCTTGAAATTGCAGGCAGAGAGAAAATAACTCCTGCTGAGCTCAATTCCTTTTTTGCAGACACCAAGGTTCAAAAAGAAGTTCGTAAAATGTTCTTAGCTAATATCATTCGATGGCAAGCAGGACGAGTTGTAGAACATTACCTGCTGACTGATCGAGCGCTCTTTCTCGAGGAAAGAGGTTATCAGGTCAGCTTAAAAGAGTACTTTGACCAAAGTATTTCTCCCCGCAACATAGGCATTTTAGCCTTGGCGCCAGGAATCACAGACCCTACAATGGAAAGCATATGAAATACCTATCCATTATTTTGCTCTTTCTCTATAGCGTTCAGGCCTTTGCTTTTTGGGGTGGCGACGAGCAAACGAAATGCCAAAAAGAAAAGTGGACTCAATCTGATTCCAGGACTCAAGGCGGAGGTTGGATCTGGTTCCCGGGTAAGGGCACAGGAAATAATCGTGCAGAAGCCTATTTAAAGGCCGAAGGGCTGGCACTCTCTCATCTGATAAAAGAATGTGTTTTCCCTCACCGAGAAATTAAAATACATGAGCGCTGTGATGAAAAAGTGGGCAAATACACCAAGGCCTTTGTACGCCTCAGTCTAACTGAAAAAGAATGCCGTCACGCTAAAACTGCGGATTCAAAATTAAAAGAAAAAATGATCAGCCGCAGTCTCATTAATACCTACCAAAAATATGTCAAGCTTCTCAATCATGGTAAGAAAAACTCAGGCGAAGATTGTACTCTCTCAGAGGCCAAGTTCTGTCACTCCCTCGGAAAGTATGAGTTCCAGCTTGAAAATTATCATAGTGCTCTCAAGCATTTTGAAACCGGCTGCAAGGCCCAGAACATGGACTCGTGCTTTAATGCTGGGCTAACTTCGAGGATTATAAAGGGCCATAAACGGAGCTTTAGTTTCTTTAAAATGAGCTGCAATAGTAAAGACGGACTTGGTTGCCTCTTTGCAGGAAAATCTCAGCTCTCCTTAAACAATAGCGCAAAAGCAAAAAATTATTTCAAGAAGTCCTGCGACCTTGCCATGGCCGAAGGTTGTTACTTACAAGCAAAAATTTTCGCTGCTGAAAAAAATCAGCATAAAGCGCGCCAGCTCTTTGAACTCTCATGCGACGCTAATTTCAAAGATGGTTGTTTTGCCATTTCAAAATATTATTACGACAGCAAAGAAATAACCTCGGCTAAAGAATTTGCCAGGCGCGGATGCAAACTTGAACATAAGAAATCTTGTTTTAACTTAGGTTTTTTAGAATCTAAAGACCAGGCGACAAAATTGCGGGCCTTTAAGCTTTCCTGTAATTTGGGACTCGGACTAGGATGTCTCAAGGCGGGAGACCTCAATAAGAGAGTCAATCTTTGGGAAAAGGCCTGCGCCTTAGGGAATTCGCTCGGTTGCCAAAAGTCAGCAAAGAGTTATTTCGAAAATAAAAAATCAAAAAGAAGCCTTCATTTTTCAAGGCTAGCTTGCCGCTTAGGCGACACAAAATCCTGCCATAATGTGGGTTACCTTGAATTCAAAAATGGCCATCAAAAAGAAGCCGCAACTGCCTGGCGCTATTCCTGTAAATTAGGCCTTGAGGCTTCTTGCCGCCAATTAACTAAGAACAAGCTCTAATTAAAATTCAATTTCTAGTCAGGTATTACGGTACTTAGAGGCCCTTTATTAAAGAGATCTGTTAGATTTAATTGTTTTGGAATTTGTTCCATCCCCTCTAAAACCGCCTGTAACTTGTTAGCTGTTTTGGCCAAAACGCTTTGTGAGCGTCCGTTGAAGAGGGCATTGCATTCTTTTAGGTTTGGAAACTTTATATTTGCAAATGTCTTGAGGACCTCAGTATTTGAAATACCTAATACCGGCGCCATAAATGCCGCCGCCTCAGCAGGCCTTTGATGAATTATAGCTAGCATCTTAAACCAAGCACCAAGCAATTTTTGAACCTTCTTTGGATTATTTATTAAGACTTCTTTTCTTGCCACCAAGACATCTACAACCTCGCCAGGAATCTGACTGCTATCAAAAAGTACCTTGGCCCCCTTGCTCATTAAGCGACTTTTAATGGGCTCAAAAGTGACAACCGCATCAATAGAATGGCCTAGGAAATCACTTGCATGTTGGTCCTGCTCGACATGTATGATTTTAAAGTCAGATACTTTCAAATTATTTTTTTCAAGTGCCCTATTTAAAAAGAATGAGCCGAGCGCAGTCTTTTCGACGCCTATCTTTTTACCTTTTAAAGTTTTTAGTGACTTTTCTCCTGTCCCGCCCAAAATAGCGTCGGCGCCATTTGAAATATCCATCACTAAAATTACTTGCAGCTCTTGGTGAACGGCGCCCAAAATCGCTTCATCTAGCGTTAATCCGGCAAGGTCGAGATTTCCCTCTTTTAACGCTTTTAGAACTTGGGTTGCAGAAGAGAACTCGGTTAAGTGGATGTCGCCTATTCCGAGAAGGCCACGGTCAACTGCCATATAGAGCGGTTGGTACCCAGGCCATAGGTTGGTGCCGACAAGCAATGGCCTCTCAATTTGTTGACTATCAAAACATCCAAATGCCCCTAGACTAATACATAGACAAAGGATTAATTTTTTCATTGCATACCTACAGATAAGGATTTCTCAGGAAGAGGAAGGTCAATTACGAAGGTAGTATTTTGTTGATCCTGATCTACAAAAAATTTACCACCATGCCTCTCGATGATACTTTTCGAAATACTTAGACCTAGACCCGTTCCCTTCCCCACTTCCTTAGTCGTAAAAAAGGGGTCAAATATCTTAGCCACTAACTCGGGGGAAATTCCTTTTCCTGAATCAACTATCTGAATACGAATTTCATGGTCGATTTTTTTAACTATAAGCTGAATCCATTTTTCAGGAAGTCCCTCTACCGCATGCATAGAGTTTGATAATAAATTATAAAGGACTTGTAGTATTTGGACATGCTGACAATTTATTTTTTCTAATTGCAGTTCCTTCGGAATTTCTCTTAAGTAGTTTATCCCCAATGGTTTTAATTGTTCCTCAAAAAATTTCAGTCCATCTTTTAAAACCACGCCTACATTTACTAATTTAAATTCGTCGGCTTCGTTTGATTCTCTGGAGAGGTTTTTAAGACCATTCACAATTTCCGCAATTCTAAATGACGTCTCCTCAATAGTATTAATCCTCTCTGCTATATTTTTAATATCTGGCTCTTCTTTTTCAAGAGCGTGGCCAATAAAGTCGACCTGAGCAGTAATGATCATTAGCGGATTATTGACTTCATGGGCGATGCCTGCCGATATTTGGCCAATACTTGCCAATTTATTTTGTTCAATAATTAGCTGGTTCTTAGTATCCAACTCTTTAAAAATACCAATAATATTCTTTTTTAAATTGAGATAAAACCCCAACCAAAGTAAGGAAAAGGCCACCATGATAAAAAGCCAGCTATTTCCTAGAATCGCCAAGTACCGTGTATATTTTTTTGATTTTTGCTTAAGACTTTGTTGAATAATCTCGCCAGTTCTTGAAAAATTTCGATTTAAAGACCCCAACTGATGTAAAATTGTAATCTTCCTCTCAACATAATTTTTTTCTTCTAGCCGGTTAATTCCCCTTTTTATTTCTTCCCAACCGAGTAGGTTGTTGTGAACATGACGGTGCAATTCTTCACTTTGCAGGCCTTTAAAAAAGCTGAGGAAAAAAAAGTCTAACTTCTTTGTCTCTTCTTTTAAATCCTTATAATTATTAAAACGTTCGGCAAACAAAAAAGATTTCACTCGATTAATTTTCTTAGAGATCTCAAAGGCACTACTCAATTGTTTGGTCTCCAGCATTGCGATGGAGTTGAGTTTCAAATTAAATTGGTAAATAGTGACTAAAGCAGTCAGTACCGCCCCGACCACCATCATGACGAAGAGACCGGTCATCTTTTTCAGATAAGTATTAATCGCCAGCTGTTCATTATCCATATTTTTTCCAGGGCCTATTCTATGGGATAAAGCCTAAAAAAAACATAGTATTTTTATTTAAAAGGGGGTTTGTTTGACCCTACGCATCCTAAAAAGGAAACCGGTTATTAGAACTGCCACCGCCCCCAGGGGATAATAGAGAACCCTATTATCCAACTGTTGCAGCTCACCA
>JABGVH010000227.1 GCA_018646195.1 Halobacteriovoraceae bacterium | reverse complement strand
TCATCATCATGGACATGTCCTTTATGGGTAAATTTGAAGTTGTTGGGCGAGACGCCGGAAAACTCCTCAATCGCATCTCCGCCAACGAGGTCGATGGCGAGTGCGGGATGATTACCTACACCCAATGGTTAAACGTCGAAGGAAAACTAGAGGCTGACCTAACCGTCACCAAACTTTCAGAAGAAAAATTCATCGTAGTTGTCACCGATACTATGCACCGGCATGTGGAAACCTGGATGAAGAAAAATATCCTTCCTGAAGAGCATTGCTTTGTCAGCGATATCACAAATGGCCTTAGCCAGCTCAATATCCAAGGACCAAGGTCTAGAGAGCTCCTCCAAAAGCTGACAAATACCGACCTAAGTAACGAAGCCTTTCCTTTTAGATCGGCCAAAGAAATTTCTATCGGCTTTGCCAAGTTACACCTGATCCGTATTACCTATGTAGGAGAGCTCGGCTTCGAACTCTATGTTCCAAGCTCTCAAGCAGTGCACGTCTATGACGAGATTGTCGCCATAGGCGAAGAGTTTAATTTAAAACACGCAGGTCTACGCGCCCTCGGCTCCCTGCGAATGGAAAAAGGTTATCGCGACTACGGACACGATATCGACAATACCGACAATCCATTTGAAACAGGCTTAGGCTTCGCAGTGAACCTAAAAACCGATAATGATTTCATCGGCAAAGAAGCGGCAATAAAACTCAAGCCAGAAAAACCTTTCCACCAAACCAGAAGACTGGCGCAAGTGCTAGTAAAAGACCCTAAACCTCTTCTCTGTCACGCTGAAATCATTCGCAGAGACGGTAAAGACATGGGCTATGTCCGGGCGGCCTCCTACGGCCACACTCTCGGAGGAGCGGTCGGGCTTTTTATGATCGAAGCCGGTGAACCAGTTTCCAAAAAATTCATCGAAGAAGGGAGCTGGGAAATTGAAATTGCCGGCACAGTCTACCCCGCCGCAGTCTCTATAGCGCCGATGTACGACCCTAAAATGGAAAAAATTAAGTGCTAGCTTGCAAGAGATCGATCTTAGCAGCTAAGACGAAGTCGCTTTCGACAAGTGCATCTATTTGATGGGTCCAGATCTGTATTTCAAGAAAACCCCAACCAAAGGTTATCTGTGGGTGGTGCCATTGCTCTTCAGAAAGTTCACTAATTGAATTAACTAAATCCCAAGCGCTTTTATAGTCTGAAAACTTATACGAATTTGAGAGCCGAGTCCCGGCTTCATCCAGGCTCCAGCCTTCATTTATTTTTTTTAGAAGCACCTGGCATGCTTCGTTAGATAGTGGAGCGACCTTCCCCTGGCAGGGTATACAATTTTTTTCCGCTAATTGATCGGGGTCTTGCGATTGCCTTTTAGTTATAGTTGTAAGTAGGGATTCTTTAATTTGCTTATCCCCACTTTTCCAGCGGATTTTTTCCTCCTTTCTCATGGAACAAGTAGCACATTGCAAACTTTCTCCCTCGTAATCGCATATCGACATACAGGGTGAATCGTAGGTTCCCTTTTCCTTTTGTTTATCAATTAGTTCTGGAGATAGGTTCTTCTGGCTTCCTGTTTTAATCATCACTTTTCTCTCTATTAGCGTTGTTTTCTATCTTACCTAATTTATCGGGGATAACTAAGTAAATTCAATATCTTACTATTAGAAACTAGAGAGTAATTCTTACTCGCTTAGGGTTTCCCCCTACAAAGACCTTGTTTTTGTTGCTAGAAAACGAAGTTATGCAAGTAAATGTCCGTTTCTTAGATAACCTCAGGCTAGAAGCTAACTTTGATGATTTCAGTATCATTACCGATCAGCCTATTCGCTACAAAGGCGACGGAACCGCGCCGGGTCCCTTTGATTACTTCCTGGCCTCTTCGGCCCTATGTGCCGCCTATTTTGTAAAAGTTTATTGTAAAGCGAGAGATATCCCTACCGAAGATATCAAAGTCACTCAGAACAATATTATCGACCCGGAAGATCGCTATAAGCAAATTTTCAATCTTCAAGTTGAGTTGCCCGAGAGCATCTCCGAGCATGACCGTGAAGGTATCCTGCGCTCGATGAATCGTTGCACTGTTAAAAAAGTGATTCAAACAGGCCCTGAATTTCAAATTGAGCCCAAGAATGTCCTGGGAAAAGATGCTGGGCTTATGTATCAGCATTCATCTGACCATGCTGCCAATACCATGATTCTCGGAAAAGACCTCTCGTTAGAAGAAACCATAAAGAATATGACCGCGCTTATTGCGGACCTCGGCATCACATTAGAAATTGCCTCCTGGCGGAATCTAGTTCCCCATGTCTGGTCGGTTCATATTCGCGACGCTGACTCCCCCATGTGCTTCACCAATGGTAAGGGCGCGACTAAAGACGCCGCTCTCTGTTCCGCTCTTGGAGAATACCTGGAGCGAATTAGTAATAATTATTTCTACAATGACTATTTCTTAGGCGAAGAAATTAGCAAGGGTGACTTCGTTCACTACCCAAGCGAGAAGTGGTTTGCTCCTACAGGAGACGACTCCCTTCCTAAGGGTTTGATGGATCAGAATATGCTTTCCATCTACAATAGCGAAAATGAACTTAAGGGTACTCACCTAATAGATACCAATTCAGGAAATACTGAGCGTGGAATTTGCGCTCTTCCGTACCAACGCCAATCCGATGGCGAGACCGTATATATACCAGTCAATTTGATTGGAAACCTCTTTGTCAGCAACGGCATGAGTGCTGGTAATACAATTTTCGAAGCACGGGTTCAATGCCTGTCTGAAATTTTCGAGCGAGCGGTTAAGAATAAAATTATTCTAGAAGAACTGACACTGCCTGAAGTCCCACTCGACGTTTTGAAAAAATATCCTAAAATTCTCGAGGGAATTGAAAAATTAGAAGAACGTGGTTTTCCAATTGTAGTTAAAGACGCTTCCCTGGGGGGAAAATTTCCCGTCATGTGTGTCACCCTCATGAATCCTAAAAATGGCGGCGCCTATGCCTCCTTTGGTGCCCACCCTAAATTTGAAGTGGCCCTTGAGAGAAGCCTAACAGAATTAATGCAAGGGCGGAGCTTTGAAGGTCTCAATGATGTCCTCCCACCTACTTTTAATACCCATGCGATTAGTGAGCATAATAATATTGTCGATCACTTTATCGACTCGACAGGAGTAATCTCTTGGAAATTTTTCAGTCAGAAAGAAGACTATCAATTTTGCCATTGGGATTTTTCGGGTACCACTGAAGAAGAAAACACTTACCTAATGGACATTCTTAAGAAAATTGAAAAAGAAGTATATATTGCCGACTACGAAGAACTGGGGGCCAAGGCCTGCCGAATTTTAGTTCCCGGCTACTCTGAAGTTTATCTACCGGAAGACTTGGTTTGGGACAATCATAATAAAGCGCTTGAATTTCGCTCTGATATTCTCAACCTCCACACCCTAAATGATCAGGAACTCTGTCAGTTAGTTGAGAAGCTAGAAGAGAGTCAGCAGGACGATTATACTAAGATCTCTGAATTAATTGGAATTGAATTTGACGAGAACTCGGTTTGGGGTCAGTTGACCGTAGGGGAACTCAAATGCCTTAGCCTCTTAGCAATCAAAGACTTCGAAGCGGCCAAACAACAAGTGGAAATGTTCCTAACTTTTAACGATAACTCTGTGGAACGGAAGAGTTATTACCAAGCGCTCAACGCAGTTCTTGAGATCACTTTATGCGATGAACTTGAACTAAGTGATTATCTGCCCAATATGACTCGTATGTTTGGAGCAGATATCGTCAGCAATGCCAGCAAAACAGTCAGTGGTGAAATTCGCTTCCTAGGTCTTACCAAAACCAGTATGAAACTAGAAGGCCTCGACAAACACCTTCGCCTTATAGAAAGTTACCAAAAGCTTCAAGTTGCCAAACGAAATTTTTCGTCTAATCTCTAAATACCCGCCTTTAATACTCTGCAATCTTTTCCAATGACTTGAGTTAGAAAATTTGTTTTAATTTATAGATAATTAAAACCTGACCGAGTAAAAATGGAAGAAAAAGATTTCGAAATTATTTATAAAAACTACTGGGAGCGTTTTCGAATTCTCGACACCCAATCTATTAATTTTCCCGTAATCAACTGGTATCCTACAGAAAAAGAACTCTCTCCCCCTGAGCAATTAATGTTTGAGAGAATGGTAAAGGGACCAAAAATTTTGGATGTCGGTGCAGGCGATTTAAATCTCAAAGTTAAGTTTGAGGCTCAAGGAGTTGACCTGCAATATGACACGCTCGATATTGGTCATGAATTTAAATACGATTATACAAGCATAAAGGATGTTAAAGAAAAGTACTCGACCATTCTTCTTATAGGTGTATTAGAGCACTTACCTCTGCATATGGGTCTAAAATACATGACAGACATTTTAGATCTCCTAGACGAAAAGGGAACCTTCATAATTCAAATTCCAAACGCCAGGTGTATCCGAAATCCCCTGTCTTGGGATATGACCCACCTTCATAATTACAACGGCAAAGATCTTGCGGCCTATATAATAAGTTTGGGTTACAAGGTGTGTGGAAATCGCGTTTGGATGACGACTAAAAAAACGTCACTGCTTCAGAAAGTTAAAAATCTATTAAGTAAGTATATTACAACGAGATTTCTTGGTGCTGATTACGCAGATGGTATCATTCTCTTCATTACAAAATCTTAAAAAACTAATTTAAATTATTTCTTAAATGGAAGTCGCTGCGTGAGCTCTGCCATTACCGTAGTGATACTGGCCTTCTCTTGCTCAATGTATCCAGCAATTCCCTGATGAATCTGAGGTTGTTTCAACTTATGGGCACTGTATGTTTTGACCGGTCTAAAGCCCCTGCTAATTTTATGCTCTCCTTGTGCCCCTGCCTCGAAAACGGAGAGCCCTTTTCTAATACAAAATTCAATACCCTGGTAATAACAGAGTTCGAAATGCAAGTTTGGATATTCTTCGCTGGCACCCCAATAACGGCCATATAACCGCTCATTGCTGAAAAAGTAGAGCGCCCCGGCAATCGCCTGTTCATTCTTCTTCGCCTGAATATAACAAATGCTCTTGGCCAGTGTAGAAAAAATTGTAACGAAAAAATTCTTGGTTAGGTAAGGGATTGCCCCTTTATTATTAATAGTCTCTAAGTAGAATTCATACATTTCAAGCGCATGTTCTACTTTTAGCTCTTCTCCCGAAATTTGCTGAAAGGTAAAATTATCTGAAAATAACCTTTCTTTTCTTATCTGTTTAGCTTTCTTCGTTTTAATTTTTGATAGAAAATCATCAAATGAAGAATAATTTTCATTATAAAAATGGTATTGGAAGCTATCCCTTATTAAATAATCAAATGACTTAAAGTAGTCAATTTCAGTTTCTTGCAGGAAAAGGAAATGTGAAGATGAAAATGGTCCTTCTCGATAAAATTCTTCGTAAGAATTCATAAGCTCTTCACTTTGTTTGCCCAAAGTGTGCGGAGTTGTTGCAGAAGTGAAAGGAATCATGGAGGTCAATTTTGGGTAATAAGGTATTTGATGAGAATGATAAAAGTTCGCCCAATCCCAATCGAAAATATACTCACCATAACTATGTTGTTTAATAAAACTAAATAGTAATGAATCTTCTGAGTCTGTAAAATAAAGTGGCTCCCAGCCTGCTTCTTTTCCAATTGAGAGACTCCCCTCCAGGGCGGAAAAAAACTGGTAGGACAAGAATGGGAAATCTAAATTATTTAGTTTGTCCCACCCGCTCTCTTTGATTTTATTTACAATTTTAATCGACATTTTTTGGAATACACGAATATTTACCAATCAATTGGAAAATAGTCCTTTAGAAACTTACCACTCCAAAATTTTCCAGTTTTAATACCATCAAATAATGGATCTAGAACTCTCGCTGCACCATCTACAATGTCCAATGGCGGTTGAAAATCATGAAGCTCTTGCTTTTTTTGAGATAGCTCTGCAGGGTCTTCATCTGTAACCCAACCTGTATCAACTGCATTGGTGTATATTCCATCTTTTGCGAAGTCAGCTGCCGAAGTATGAGTCATCATATTAAGAGCTGCTTTGGCCATATTGGTATGGGGGTGCCTATCGGCCTTTTTAAAGCGATGAAACTTCCCCTCCATTGCTGTGACATTTATAATTTGCTTTGTACCGGTAAAGTCCTTTCTCATTAATCCCACTAAGTGATTGACCAGCACAAATGGTGCGATGGCGTTCACTAACTGGACTTCAATCATTTCAGTTATGGGTATCTGACCTAGTTTCAATCTCCAGCTATTTGTCTTTCTTAGATCTACTTGTTGCAGATCGGCATCAAGGCGGCCGACAGGAAATAATGTTTCTGGATTGTGGTTATTATCGATGGCGTATGGAATCTGTGAAAGCTCCGCACTTGCTTTTATGCCTACCCCTAGAACTTTTGCGTTCCAGCTGATGGGAAGGTTTTTATTGTCGCTATTGTGCTGGTCTAGCTCTTGAATACAATTCTGATGTAGCTTTAGACAAAGCTGGACCTCAGTGGAAAGCTCACTATACATAAAGCGTTCTTTCTCCATTAGATGAGCGTAGAATCCACTTGGCCGTCTCACTGTCTGAGCGGCATTATTAATTAAAATGTCCAAGCGAGAAAAGGTCTTCTCTACAAATTTTGCAAATAACTCGACACTTGGAGTATGCCTTAAATCTAATCCATAGATATGCAGTCGATGACCCCATTCAGCGAAATCAGGCTCTAGAGAATAACGGCTAGCACTATCGATAGGAAACCTGGTTGTCGCAAGGACTTCCGCCCCGGCCTTTAAAAGCATCAAGGTAATATGGTAACCAATTTTTAGTCTCGAGCCGGTAACAACTGCAACCTGTCCGCTTAGATCGGCATTTTGGTAGCGTTTTAAATAATTTAGTTCTGCACATTCAGTACACATTGAATCATAGAAGAAGTGAATCTTTGTAAAGGAGGCCTTACAAACATAACAGGAATGGGGAGTGGCATATTCTTGCTCGCTAGTCTCCTCGCAGCTCGACTCAATCTGTTTTGGAGAGGCGAAAATCGAGGCTTCTCTTGCCGTTCGAATTCCGGCCAGCTTCCGTACCTTGCGATTGGCCTCTCTAGTCACTTGCCTACGCAGCTTCTTGACGTCTTTTTGGCGCTTGCGAATTTCTTGGCGGTTTGGGCGCGACAGTTGACCTGAGGAAACCAGTAATTGCACCCTTTCTTCTTCTGTTAGAAGGGTTAATTGGGCACTCTCTTCAGCAAAACTTTTCAAAACTTTTAAACAAGTCTCTATTTCAGCTTTAGAAAAATCTGTCGCTATTAATTTTTTCTCTTCTTCCATACAACCCTAGTACTGATTAGGCCTTCCAAGTTTTCTTAACACTTTCAAGCGAGTCGATTTGATCAAACCAGCGAGTAAAGTTTCTAAAATCATCTAGGTTTAGTTTCGCTTCTTTGTATCCCCTCATTAAAACAAAGGCATTCAGGTCGGCCAAGCTCAGCTCAGAACCTGCAAGGTACTTATTAGTATCTAAATGACTGTCAATTTTTGGCATTACTTCCAGTAGGTATTCCTGGGCTTCAGCTACGACCTTCTGGTCGGCCTCTCGGTCGAAATAATTGGGAGCGATACAATTTTCAAACCATATCGTCGTTAACCATTTGCCTGCCTGTATTGTGAAATAATCCATCCATTGATCAACTTTGGCCTTCTTCAAATTATCGCTCGGATAAAGATTTGAAGTTGAGACGTTGGCCATATAACGGATGATAGCGTTACTTTCAAATATAAATTCGCCGTTATGTTCTAACACTGGAACTTTACCAAATAGATGACGCTTTAAGTGTTCAGGAGTCCTGGTTTCACCTTTAATCAAATCGACATCTATCACTTCAAAATCGGCACCGAGTTCTTCGGCCACTAAAACTACTTTATTAAACATTGGTGTGTACATTCCATAAATTTTAAACATAAAAGCTCCTTACGCTAAACTCTTTTCAAGGTGTTTTTTTCGGTATGATGAAAGATCTCATCCTGCCCTTTAATTTTAATTTGGGAATCTTCTTCGTATGAAAAAGTATTCTCATCAATTTTATTAATGGCAATTTCATAGTGAACGGTTTTAAATTCTTCGTTAAGAAAAAGATTAGAGCAAAGCCCATAAGTGTTCGATCCAAGCTCTGCTGCCACTTTAAAGTTACTTGAATTGTGAGCGACAGTGCCGCCGGCATTGATACTAATTCCTCTTGGAACAATAAAACTTTTCATCACTTGTTGGTTTTCTAAATCCCAAATCCAATAACCTACTTCTTCATGAAAAGGTCCAGCACTCCCCTCTTCCCAGGCCATTGTGCTATACCTTAAGGCATATAATTTCTGTTCGTGATTATTAACATCGCCAATTGGTTCAAAAACCATTTCCTGGCGAAACTTGGTATTTTCAACTTTCCTTTGCGGGTCCGGTGCCCGGTTCTCACCTTTATTTTCTACGCTATCCCATTTACCTATTAAGAAGGCCAGTGGACCATATTTCTCATTACTCATATTCACTCTCCTCTAAGCTTTATCTGCAGACCGATTAAGAAATTCCGTAAAACTTGATCTTTACAGGCACGATAATTTTTATGATTAGGTTTTCTGAAAAATGCACTTAGCTCGTGCTTGCCAAGATTAAGGTCTGCCAGTTTTAAAACTTCGAGTACATCCTCAGCTTTAAAGCTAAACGCTATGTTTAATTTTCTAAAAATAATATTATTGGTTAACTTTTTTTCTGGAACAGGTTGTTCCCCTTCTTTTTTGCCGCGCTTTTGAACTATCAATCCATTTAAAAAAACCGCAAAATTTTCATCGATGCATTTCCTAAAATCGGAGTCATCTTCTTTTTTAAGCCATTGAATGACCTGTAATCTGGTAACTTTTAACCCGGCCAGCCCAAATATCTCAATCATCTTTTTATCGCTGAGGTCTAAAATATAGCGAACTTTCCTTAACACATCATTATTCATCATAAAAATCACACAAGAGTAGAGGGCCTCTATCCCACTGTTATTAGTTATAATCACTAGTGCAACAGTAAAGGCCATAAAAATAGATTAATACCCTTAAACAAGGCCATCGTATACTTATCCCAATGCTCTCAAGGCCTAACTTTTAGAGGCTCCTAAGTATCTAAATATATTAGCAGCAGCCATTTCTGTACCCCAAAAAGTATCTGAGAATACCTCGAGATGCACCGGCATACACGGTATATTGAATTTATAGCTAGTACTCCCCCAAATCCAAAAGGCCTGCAATGAAAGAGCTTATTTCAAAGATATCAATACTATTTGCCATGAGCTTTACGATTGTGCTTTTACTCACTCCAAACTCTTCGGCCTTTGAAAGCTATTATAGAAATGACTCCTTCACCATGGCCAGTAAGGCAAAAGACCCCTACTTCAAGAATATTCAGCCGATTCTGGATAAGAGATGTGTCGCCTGCCACTCTTGCCGTGAATCTGAATGCCAGCTTAAATTGACTTCTCCCGAAGGGCTAAAGAGGGGCGGAACTAAGCAGCTGGTCCATGGGACTGCACTAAATGCGATCGTCAGAAACAAACTCTTTGAAGATGCTTTCGGCGAAGAAAAGTGGAGGCAAAGAGGTTTTTATTCCGTTTTAGACCTTCCTGATTACCTCAAAGGTTTTACAGAGTACCGAGAAAGTCCTGATCGTGGAGCTTCCATTTTAAGCGCCGCCTTATCAAACAAACTTAGCAATACTTCAGAGGACTATGGTCCTAATTTACTAGGCACCGAGGCGCAGTCTTGCGGTGACGGGAATGTCGACCTAGCAAATGTTCCTGGTATGCCTTAT
>JABGVH010000226.1 GCA_018646195.1 Halobacteriovoraceae bacterium | reverse complement strand
CCTATAAAATTGCCCAGGGAAAATTTTCAAAAGAAAAATACCTGGCCGAAATAAAGGCCGCCCGTGAGCTTTATAAAAAGGGACGACAGGAACTGGGCCACCTGGCGGCCTTGTCCCCTTGGGAAGATCAAAAAGCTTTTGATAACTTTACCGAGCAACTTGAGAGTGACCGCCAGATATTAAATCTAGATGCTTTTATAAAAAAATATTCCCCCAAGTTTTTCAAATCCGGTGATGCCAAAGGTCTCTTTAAAGAAGCAGATAGCGAGCAAATCGGCAGTGCTCTTTATGAAAATTTAACCCATCTTTGGGACACTCGATATAAGAAAAAAATCAATCAGCACTTAAAAAAAGTGGCCTATAGAAGCCGAGTTGAAAGTGATATGAAAATCCTCAGAACTTTTTTACAAAATATAAAACCAAGCGATCCTCAATACCAAACTCTTATAGGACTTATGAAATGCGAACAAAAGGCCCTTTACTAAGCCTTGGCCTTCTCTTGGGTCTTTTCTCAGGCCCAGTCAATGGCGCTGAAAAAATGTCAATTGCCACCTGTTACCAGTCTCCCGGTGAATATCATAAAAACTCCACTCAGGGGCCAGTCTTTCTTATTAATCCCGATTCTAGTTCAGAGCACACTTATGTTATAAAAAATCTGGCCGAAATTGCCCCATTGAGATCTATTCAAAAAGCTAAAGTCATCCTTCAATTTGAAGTTCTAAAATCTTGTCACTTTCAATGCAATATAAAGGTAAAGTCAGTGGTCAGGAGATTAATGCCCTGGGACACCTTAAAAGCTATTTCTAAAATTTCCCAATGCCCTTAAATTCTCCCTCCAGGCCTTCTTAATCAGAGCAGAAATTTTCCCAACCGGGAACTTGTTTTTTAACTATCTGCATGTCCTGTTGACATTGAGGCACGTAGGAATAGTACAAGCTACCTCCTTTAATTTGTTCCACCACCTTTCGTCCCACTCCCGGTTGAAAAGCGGGACAGCCAAAGCTGCGCCCCATTTTGGCATCATTCCAATTATAATTGGCGGAATGCATAACAACTCCCTGGTCCCGCATCCCCCCATTCACTTTTGGAGTCATACCATCCAAATACATCTTATTTTTTTTGGGGTCTTTGCTAAGGCATGGCCAGTAGCGAACACCTCTTTTAATATCTTGACCGTTGTGACAAGAAGGGGCAGCATGATTTCCGCCTGACCAATCCAACCCTCCAGTCTTGGCAAAGCCTGGGCGGGTCATGTTTTGGAAGGTAAGGACAAACAAAAGCCCTATTTTTAATTCCTGCCAAGTATAATACAAATCATAAAGGCCAACTCTCCCCTCTCAAGACGATAAATTAAAAATATATTGAATAGAACTGCTGTACTTCTATATATTGTCCTAAGGTTGCAGGGATTAAAGGCTCATAGGCTCCCGTCCCTTCAAAGGCGATCACTAAGGCCTTAGACTCCTCAGTGGGCTCGCACTTATTGAGTTTTTTAGATAGCTCATGTCTATTTGTTTCAGTATCCATTATCTTTCTGGTTTCCCAATAAAAATACTCCAAAGCATTTTTCAACTCTGCTTCGGTTGTGATTTTTCCTAAATTGTCACAGATGATTTTTCTATTGAGGAGGCCCTCTTGCTGATCTTCAAGTAAGTTTTTTTCCCACTCACAATCACCAACTACAGAAAAAGCCAAGCTTGGAATCATGATAAAAATTAGTAAAATAAATAGTTTCATCACTGGGTCTCTATTGATTATTTAACTTTACGATACTAGCTCAGTTAACTTAGGACTTACTATCGGTAAATCCCAGTAATTTATTAGACTTAGGGCCAGGTGAAACACTGTTTAGTGACACATTAATACTATTAAGTTTCAAAGAACTTAAAAATGGCTTCTCAGGAAGGGGTATTGTAAAGTCAACATGTTACATGATTTTCCGTGATCTGATAAATCATAAATTTCGATATCCAATCATAATTTGGCTTGAGCAAGTCGATGATCGGATACTAGTGTATTTATGCTATCCGATCGTACATTGAGATTGCTAAAAGTTTAAATAAAGCTTCTCCTCAAGTTCAGCGTAAGTATAGTGCCTGGCTTGAAATTGCTAAAATAGAAATTATAATCTCCTTTTCTGACAGGATGTCGGAGTCTCAGCTTTGAGTCAGCTCGTTTTATTTCACGGTCTGCAAAATCGTTATATCAAATCAAGAATTATGAGAATATAAGTTAGTTACTTGCAACAAAGTTATACCATGCGGAAACGATTCTTAAAAACCTAAGCAATTCTTTCATAATAAAGCGAGTAATATCAATTAGTTGAAATGGGGGCTCTCGTAAAGGTTGTAAGCCAAATGCCGATAAGCTTAGACATACATGTAAGTATAATGGGGACAAATTTGAGATATCTCAATTCATTTATCGCCAGCGTTTGTTCAATTGCACTATTACAATTTTCATTCGTACCGTATCTGCAAGCTCAAGAGGCCAGCGGGCGCAACTTAGCTGCTGAAAAGGCCAGCTTTGGTCAAGGTGTTTTGGCCGCCAGGCAGTTAGGTCTTTCCCTCGAATCTATTAATAATGTTTTAATTCCAGAGGCCCAGGCTCTTTCCAGAAAATTAAAAGGTGCTGGCGATAGCGATGCGGATTTTATTGATAATAAAATTATTGCACCGGTAAGTGCTGCAACTCAAGCGATTAATACTCTCAACGAATGTGATATGGGTGAAACCGCGCGCGGTTTGAATGCAAATTTTGTTCAAGGTATTCAGACTGAGGGTTGTAAGGTTGAAGATATTAAATTATCCCGCGGCTTAACTGAGTTAGTTGAAAACTTAGAAGCAGTTAGCGGGCATATTTCTAAAGGCGAAGAAGACCGGCTGATTGCTGAATTTTACCGTGATGTTTTAAACCAAACTCGCGAAAATACCATCTCGATGTATTATAATGTCGCTTCAAAATTTTCCGAGCGAATGCCGTCGAGTTCACAAACCGCCATTAATCGCATCTATGGTTTAAGGGGTATGCGCGCGCCCCAGTCAATTTTGAATGATGAAAATGTAAATTCTGTTTTAAAACAATTGGCAGAGGATCAGCCAGCGACAGAGCAAGAACGCACCCAAAATAGATTAGATTTATTTTCAGGCTTTAAGGAGAATTTAGTAAATATTTACGATGATAGAAGAGACTTAACTCAATCTCGTAGTCAGATGATGATTCAAGAACGTTTCCTTGATGGGTCATGGAGTAGACCAGTAGAACCTAGAAATGATGATTTATTTAGGCGCCCAAGAGGGAGCACTCTTTCGCTCTTTAATCTAAGAAATTCAGGAATTTTTAACCCCTACCGCCACTCCGGCGGTTTTGATAAATCGCAGCTCAGCCTTGAGCCTGGAAACTTAACAATTGAAATACAAGAAATGGGGCAGCGTTTGACCTTACCCCGTACTCCACAAACAGGATCTTCAATACCAAATCTTCTTCGAAGTCGGTATGGAGTTGAGATTCAAAGAAATGGTAGAAGAGGGGAGGTTGTTCCCAGCTATGTCTATAAAGGAGTCACTCCAAGAGATGCGGTGGCCAGTGAATTAGACCTCGCTTATCCCGGTCAAGGCGAGATCTTAGCTGATGCCTATATACAAAGACTGGATCAAGAATTTGCGGTTCTACCTGAAGAAGGTAATGAAGAGGAAGAGAGACCCCGAATACTTATTCCTCAAAATCAAATTGTGGACATTAATCTTTCTGCTTTGGAAACCTTGCCCGTCATAGATGTGGAGGGACGAGAGAGTAGTTTTTCTAGAGGAAATTCCCAAGCATCAAGGCGATTACAATTTTCATTAGAACGCAATCAGGGTGAGGCCCGTAATAATTTTCTCTCATGGCAAGGTAATAACCAAGTTGATTTTGCTGTAAGAAACGGTTTGTCGGATGCAGATAATCTTACCGATAAAACTTTAAGTGCCACCATGAGAGATTTTTTCTCTAATAGTTTGAATCTTTTAGAAAAAATTGAAAACGAAATGGCCGGGCAGGACCCACGCCAAGGCCTCAAAGATGCTATGACTCAAAACCCAGGAGTGGTCTCTCAAGTTTTAGTAAATAATCCTAAGTATGCCGGTATTGCTTGTAAGCTTTCAGCGGAAATTTTGGAAGATCAAGAAACAACACAACGTGCAGATAATTTTTGGGCCATTGCAGGCTTAGTTGTTTTTGTAGGTGCTATTTTACTAACCGGGGGCTTAGCTTTAGCAGGCGCAGGAGCGGCTTATGGATTGTTGATTTCTGCGGGAGTAGGAATTGCTTTCGGTGTTGGAGAGACCGTTCACAATGTACGCCGAGGCAATCAACTTGAAAATGAAGCTGAAAACGTAGAGCTTTATTTTCAAACTCAAGGAGTGGGTGATCCAGAGCAAATTAAGGAGTTGCGGGAGCGTGCTTCCGAGCACTTTACTACTGCCATTATAACTGGAGCGTTGACTCCGCTAGAAGCCTTTGCATTTTTTAAAGGTATTAAATCATTAAGGGGTGCTGCTGCCCTTAAGAAATTAGAAAAAGCTGCCAGAAATGGTGGCGACGCCGTTGCACTGGCGCGAGAATTTTCCAGGACAAGATATGCAGATGATATCGCCTCTATAATTGGGCGCTCAGATCGCAAAAATTTAAAGGCTGCTCAGAAAGTTCTTGGTGGAGGTTCTTTAACCGCTCGGCAAAGAACGCAAATTCATCTCGCCCATAGAGTGGGCGCCGGACAAATTGGTGCTGATGGTATTAATCTTGCTGCTCGAGGAAATTATACTGCAGCTCAAATTGCTGACAAGGCTCGCATTCTTTCAGACTTTACTCCAGCGCAACGTCGCGTATTAATGGAGAGGGGAATTGTTGGACTCGATCCAGGAGATGTACAGAATATCCCTCGCGTTGGAGTATCATTCAGCAGACCCGGTGAAAACTTTCGTTATCAAGTTCAAAGTATTGGCGATGATGGTGTCGTCCGTATTGTTGCCGAATCACCTTCGGGAAAAATTTTTCCTATTCAAAAAACTTTGAGTGAATATTCAGATTTTTTACGGCCGGCCACTAATAGAAGGGGAACGAGAGTCTTTCCTACTATCTCGGCGAATACTACTGGAGCAGATGACTTTGCAGCATTCCGCAACGCTTATAATGAAGGAGCTCTCACCGGGGACAATGCTTTTGTCTCACTTCTCTCAGATGGTCAACGAGTTGCGGGGGAGGTTATCAGTAGAGGTGATGATGGTAGTTTGGCGATTAGACATTTTACCTATGATGAAACAGGAGCACTACTTGGAACAAGAGTTAGCAATGTTAGTGGTGATAATTTAAACCTTGTAAAAAGAAGCCGTACGGCCCTTCAGGCAAAAGATAACCTAAGGGCAACTCAACAATTGTCTTTAGTCCAAAGAAACTTCCCGGCAGTTCCTGCTAATACCCCTGGTGCTGGGGAAACAGAAGCATTTCGTAGCGCTTATAATAGCGGTGTTATTAATGGTAACGATCGCTTTATTTCATTGCGTGTTGGTAACCAGAGAGTACAAGGTGAAATTTTAAATCGCGCTGATAATGGAGATCTTACGATCCGGCGTCTTGTGTATAATCGATCTAATGAAGTCGTTGGTACTGAAAATATTGTGATAGGTGGCTCAAATTTAGATGATATAAGACGAAGTAGTTCTGCCCTTGGTTCAAAAGATCTCTTGAGAAGCTTAGGTCAAGTGAACGCTGTAAACGCTGTTGAAGCAGGCGCTGATTTAGTGACAAACCTTAACCGCTCTCGCCGTGCAGGTAAGATTGATGTTGAGGGTGCCAGGAGATTACTAGATAGTTTAGGCCTCCCCCCGGTGAAACAATTTGTTTCAGAAAGTGGAGAGAATGTCATTTTACATCAGGCGTTTAAAGATAACGAAGGAAGAGTTTTTGTTGTGGCAGAAATAACCAAAGATGGGAAGACTACTTATCGAACAATGTATCGTTCAAACTCTCAAACGGTGTTTAGAGTTTTACCGGCGAGAAATGAAATTGGTGAATTCGAAAATTACCGAATACCAGGTTATGATAAAGCAGGGGGAGAAAGCCTCTTAACGGTTTCATCATCTTATCAAAGAGAAATTTCAACAATTGCAACTGATTCTTTGAAAGTTGCAGACCCTAAAATTCTTGATGGGATTTTACCCGTTATTCGATCGGAAGATGAGTACCGCGCCTATATGAATTCCAGCGATTATATTCGAAGGCCCACGGGCAGTGTTGAGACTCCATTATTACGTGAAGTGGATCGACCATTGAGTGATGGCATGGGACGTAGTTTTGCGAAGCCTGAAGATTTGGCGATCAGGGACCCTCAGCTGAGACCTGACTACTCACAAGCTGTAAGCCAATATCGTTTTAACTCGCCCGTTTACGGTGATGTACAGGCCAGCGTTTATCGTTCGGCAAATGGTAATATTGAATACACCCTTATGCGCGATAGTCAGAATAGAGTTTGGTTTGGTGACATCGCCAATATTTCAAATGGAAATACTGCTGGCCTACGAAATGCAGGGATTAGTGAAGACTTAACTCAACCACTTTGGGAATATCATTTTACAGATCTAGCAGGAAAATTAGTCAGTCAGATCCCTGATTCAGCAAGGTATGCGGGACAATCGCATCCGACTCATACAAATTATTCTGAAATGTGGAAGTATATAAAAGAGATGCCTGAGATTAAACGATGGTATCAACAAAATAATATACCTATACCGGATTAAAATATGAAAGATAAAGTTAATGCTGTTTTAGATGAATATTTTTTAGACCCCACTGAAGTCGATGTGATCTTTATGGAACTCAGTGGTCGCATAAGCTCTATTATCCGCCTGGGTGATGGCGATTCATCTGAAGAAGAATTAAAGAAAATTTTAAATGAGCACGAAGAAGCTTTAACCTTGCTCGAAAGCAGAGCGAGTAATGTTCGTGTTCAATTTTTAGTTTCTCAAATTCAAAAGTATAAAAATTTAATCGACCTTATTGGTAGGGCCATTTAAATAGTAATGAAGGAAAACTTACTTTGCAAAATTCGTTTGTTCTTTTCCTGATAGGATGTAGGAGTTTCACTTTGGTATCTATTCTATAGTGGCGTTATTATGACCTTTCGGTCGGAAAACTGCGCTTCCAGATAGCAAGAGGGCGACTAGGAATTTTTTGATGAGAACAGTGAAGGTAAGGACAAACAAAAGCCCTATTTTTAATTCCTGCCAAGTATAATACAAATCATAAAGGCCAACTCTCCCCTCTCAAGACGATAAATTAAAAATATATTGAATAGAACTGCTGTACTTCTATATATTTCAGAAACTAAGGCCTCTTTTGGGTGCAGCGATGCGCTCCGGCCTAGCACCAGTCGTCGTAGTCTTGATATTCTTCGGCGAATTCATCCGTTTCCGGTGGACCTCGGGCCGGGTCCAGTGTCGTATCCGGCTCGTTTAGATTGAGTGCTTTGAGGATTTTTTCAATTATTTTGGGACTGGTCACTGTTTCCATGAGGTCCATCTTATTATGACACTTTCTGCATTGGAGGATATCAATTTTGAAAACTCTTTTGAGTAGCTCTGCCCAGGGCGTGCGGTAGTCTTTTCTTTTGGTGTCTTTGCTGGTGAGTTTCTTCTCTTTTTGTTTTGGGATGACTTCTTTTCTTTTTTTGTAGTTTGGTGCGAACACTCCGTGGTAGCGAGTCAAGTTCATCATGGGTGGAGGAACTAGGCTGACCAGACGATCCAGAAGTTTCTCCGGCGGAAATTCAAGTTCACTAGTTCCATCGCGCCAATGATTCTTAAGCTGATAGCGGATGTTTCCTTCCTTGGTAATGAAGAGACGTTTATGGGAAATGGCAGGTCTAGCGATATAACGAAATAGACGTTCCCTACCCTCTTGGTTTCTTGGACCAAGATGAACATTGGCGTGCAGGGAAAACCCATCCAGATAGGCCATGCGTCTTCCTTCTGGCGGCTCCCACTTGGGCGAATAAAGTTTATTGATTTGCTTGGGTCTTTGGCCGTCTTTAAATTTATTTTCGATACTGGCACTAAGAGAGTTTGAGAGTTCTGGATAGTCTTGGAGCAGTTGATTTTCGGGGAGATCATCTGGCTCCTGCATATACCCTTTTCTTTTTAGGTGACGGATTACTCTAGTTTTAATTTTTAATATAA
The DNA here is from genome assembly GCA_018646195.1 of Halobacteriovoraceae bacterium. Classification (GTDB taxonomy): domain Bacteria; phylum Bdellovibrionota; class Bacteriovoracia; order Bacteriovoracales; family Bacteriovoracaceae; genus JABGVH01. Next base: position 17,454 of record JABGVH010000226.1, on the reverse strand, counting down.
GAGCTTTAACAGCTTCGTCGTCGGGAGCAAATTGGTGAAACTCTTTGTTTGAAATAACTCCATCTATAAAGATCGTATGAAAATGAACATTAAGGTTAAGGGAGCCCCCAAAGCGCTGGATGACCGTCACACTTCCCACTTGCGGATCTATGATCTGCTGTTTCTTGGCCTTTCTTTTATAATGGGAATTAATCGTTCTTATGAAAATAGAGAGGATAGAACTTTGCAGTTTTGAATTATAGGCCATCAGGTACCTGAGCTGAAAGGGAAAGCTCATAACCCATTGACGGATGTTAGTTTTTGGAAAAACATGATCACTTAAATGGGCCGCGGTATCGTTCATGCGGCGACCATTGCAAGAGGGGCATAGAGTACGCCCTTTGCAGGAAAAACCTACCAGCTTATCTTTATTGCAGTGATAGCAATGGACTCTTACAAAGCCTCTATTTAGATTGCCGCAGTCTTTAAGTTTTAAAAATTCTCTTTTAATATGCGCCGGGAGGTATCGCTCTCGTTGCTCCAATTGTTGGAAATAGCTATTAAGGTTCTCTTTAATAATCTGATTAAGAATCCTCTCATGGGGTCTTTTTTCATTTATGAAATCTAAGGCTTGAACCTGCACAAACTAGCTATTGCAGACTTATTCTTATAGCTATTACTCTAAACAACCATAATTACGAAGATTTAATAGTGGATAATCTAAATTTACTAAACCCTAGTAACAAGCTAATCTCAATCTCGCCCCATCAGGAGACAAATGCCAGAACTACCCGAAGTCGAAACCATAAGAAAACAGCTGTCAAAGAAATTGCCCTTTGAAATTTCGCGAGTTGAAACTTCTGAAGTAGTCGGCAGTATTTTGAAGACCGAAGATTTTTCTCCGCAAGGTTTGGTGATTAAAAAAATTAAGCGGAAGGGCAAACTTTTAGAGTTTGTTTTAAATGACGATAAAAGAATTCTTTCACATTTAGGGATGAGTGGTAGTTGGCGAATTTCAAATTCCCCTACTGGCGAGAAGCACGCCCATGTGGTTTTGAGTGGGCCCAAGGGTTACCTTTCCTATATTGATCCCCGGCGTTTTGGAAATATGTACTTTGTTAGCAAGTTAAAAGCGCAACTTCATCTGGACCGACTGGGTGTGGATATTGGAAGTCCCCAGTTTACGCCGGAGTATGTTTACGAAGTTTTAAAAAAGTTTCCTAATAAGCAACTAAAACCATTTCTGCTGGATCAGGCCTACTTCGCCGGATCAGGGAATTATATCGCCTGTGAAATTTGCGCTCGCGCTGGTATCCGGCCTTCTCGCAGGTGTGGAAAGGTGACTAAAAAGGAATGCTTGAAGATTGTGGAAGGGACGAAAAGCGTACTAACAGGTTCTTTGAAGCGAAATGGTATGACTTTTAGTGGTGGCTATGTCGATGCCTTTGGAGAAAAAGGTGACGGTGTGGAGAACCTAGTGGTCTTTGCTCAGAAGGAATGTGGCCTTTGTGGCGGCATTGTTAAGAAAACCGTGTTGGCCCAGCGAGGGACTTACTACTGTCCTAGCTGTCAGAAATAAACTATTCCCCTTGGAAAAAACTCCCATCGCTTCTCTCTTGCATTGTATGTTGCTGCAAGTTTCTTTCCCAGGCCGAAGTCAATTCCGCCGTCGGTGATCCTTTGTAGCGAGTCGGTCCTTTATTTCCGACCGCTAGCATATGGGCGGCAGCGCCAGCGGTATCGACCGTTTGCTCGGCATGATGAAAGGTATGATGGAGGGTATGAGCAGCTTCTTTATTTGCCTGGGCAGTGGCCTGCGCAGCCGCTATACCTTTTTCACTTCTCGCCAATTGCGCCAACTCTATACGAGAGACGTAGCGAACTTCCGCCTGAGTTCCCTGCATTAACATGCGGTACCTGTCCATATGTTGAGAGGCCTCAAAGGTTTTACCGGCATTAGTTGCGGCTTCGGCGGCGACCTTGGCCTGCCCAGCAGATTCGATTGCTTTCTTGGCCTGTTCGGCGTTCGCTACTACTGCAAAAATATTGGGATCGTGGGCGCTTTGATAGACAAGAGAGCCAGTGTTAACTCGAACTCCGCTGCCCTTGCCGATTTCTTTTAGCACTTCTTTTGCCAAATGCTCTTCCTTGGCCAGTCCAAAGGTCTTTACTTTGACTATTGCTTCTGCCCCTGACAAGGCGGCAAAGGCGCTATACATAAGTGATTTATTAAAATAGCTATCGGCCTTATCGCGATACTTTTTGACTTCTTTGGGGTCGTACTCTTCGACAAAACCGCGAGAAAAATTGGCCTCCAAGAGGTCTCCACTTCGGTCAGAGCTTTTTGATTTGCCGTAGTAGTCCACTGCTTTATAGAGGGAGTAAGCGGTGTGGATTCCGGTTTCAGCGTAACTGGCAGCGACGCCAACAGAATAGAGTGTGGTTCCGACTTCGGCACTTAGAAAAGCTGTCGCCGTGCCTAAGGTTGCTGCCCAGACGGCGAGATAGGCAGTAGTATTGCGCCATTGCTTGGCCTGATTCCAATAGTGATTAAAGGGCTTTTCTCCCATCAGGGTACAGAGCATATTCATCATCTCTGGTTTTTCCGTTGCTACATAGGTCAGCATATCTTTGAAGTTAGTATTCATTAATTTATCTAATTTCTTGGCCCGGTCTTCGGAGTCTCCCCCATTGGCCGTCAAGTTATCTTTAAATTCTTCCAGTCCCTCGACGCCTTCGGCGAGGTTTTGCTCGTTCTCTTCAAAATTATTGAGCAGGTAATCTTGCAGCCCCTTGCAGCCAATCGGTTCATCCGGTTTCTCTGGGTGAGGGCGACAATTCTTCATAAGGTCTGCAAAGGCGCCACTGGCCTTTCCATTTTCTTTGGTTAAGAGGTCCACCATATCGGGGCCCAGAAAAGGTTGGCCCAATTCTCCCAATAAAAGTCTCTTTAGCTGATTCTTTCGGCCTTTGATATGAGAGCCTAAGGTCTTATGGACATCATTGAGAACAATTCCATTTTTCTTATCTTTACTTCCAGTGGGGTAAATCTTAACTTCGTGTTGCGCCCGCGCCATGATCTCACCGAAGGCCTTATTTAACTGCTTTGAGTCTTTAGGGTCAAAGTTTTCATAACCTTTAATTTTACCTTGAAAAAGATCATCGATATTCTTTTTAAGGTAGCTCTGCATACTTTTCTTGGCGGCCTTTCTAACGTCACCACTTAGACCTGGAATGTCACTTTTGTGGAGATGAAGGATTGCATCTGTGGCCTTTCCCAATTGTTTATCAGAGAGCTCAAAGCCTGCTTTAGAGCTGCCAAATTTTGAAAAATCTGCTGGAGTATAGCTCTTTTGAGTTGAGGCGACTTCCCTTCCAAAAATCCGCTTCTCTTTTTCACCGCTATTTGCTTCAGTTTCTTTTTGAGTAGGATCGTTTTTTTTGGGATCGATGAGATCTCCGACCCGCCCTTCCACTTTCGCCAGGGTTGCTTCGTAGGCGCGAATTTTAGACTCAATCGCCTCTCGTTGAGCTCCCATATTTTTTGAACTTTCTAATTGTTCTTTCGCCTCGGCAATTTCTTTTTTGACGAATTCAACTTCGTGATTAAAACTCTCGGTCGAATCTTTCAAATACTTGGCATTGCGCTGAAGACCCTGATGCTGACCCTCATCGAAACTATCACTAAGTTGGCGGTCAATAACTTTTCGCCCTTTTTGGTGCGGTGGTCTCTCTTTAATTTCTACAACTTTTTCTGCAATTTCTTTTTGGTACTTTTCATCGTTTTTTAAGCGTGGCCATTCTTCTCGCAGCCAGCGGTAATGTTCACTGTAGTCCGAATCTTTTCCCGGTTTTTTGACAACAGTCTTATAGAGGTCTCTGTATAGGGATTGGTAAACATACTTGTCACCAGCACCTCGGTTTTCTCTCTTATATTTTTCTAAAAGCGCTTCTCGCTCTCCTTTTGGCAAGCGATCATAGCTGTGACGCCCTATCTCTTGCACGGCAACTCGGTCACCCACTTTGTCACCCGCATCGAGAACAATTGCCCGCTCCAGTTTTTCCTGTGGATCTGAAATGCCTTTGAGTTGCTCACGGTACTTTTTTTGAACATCGGTTTGGTATATTTTACGGCGCTTTTCTCGATACCTTTGGGCCTGGGCAACCCCTCGATGGGAGCCTCTCAAGCTGCTAAGTGCTGTGGTGACACTGCCGTAGTAAGTTGATGCTAAGGTATCCAGCCGCTTTCCAATTCCCTCTAAGTTTTTCTCGGCCACTTCCACTTCTCTTACCTTACCCAATAGTGGCGAGAGGGTATCTATTAGGCGATTTCCCATCACCTCGGGAGTATTGTCGCGCTCTTTAAAGAAGAGAGAGTTCGATAGCTTTTTATCGTGCTTTTGATACTGCTTTAATTGTAGAAGTGCTTTGACAATTGTGTTGGCGCGCTTAATCCGGTCTTCCAATTGGCGACCGGTGGCCTTGTCTTTACTGCCAAAGGGTTTCTTATAGCCCTTGTCATGAGTGTCTTGCATATTCTTTGAGAATTTTTTTACAAAGCCGTCATAGAGTTCATCAATTTGTTTATTCCGATTGGCCAGAGTGGCGGGATCATTCTCATCGGGAAGGATTAGGTTCCTGGTACCATAATCCACCGAGCCCTCAATTTTATCCATATTGGCAATAAGTCCATCGAGGGCGGCGCCGTAGCTGACTTTCCGGCAGGGCTCGACTCCCAATCCTTTTGAGAAGCCATCGGCATAGCCGGATAAGAGTTTTCCCCTCTGCTCGGCACTCATGCAATTCCCTCCCCGGGCATTGACAGCGTTTAAGGCGTAGAGGGGTTTGAAGACGCGATTTTCAATATAGTTTTTTATACTCTCAGCAGTCTCTCTGTCTTTATGATGGGCCACCAATTGATTGGCGGCATCTCTTACTTTTTTTATTTCATTTGAAATATCACTATTGGTTTTGGCAGTTTTTAGTTTCTCCATCATTTGATGAAAAAGCGCTATCACCTGGTCTTTATTGGTAATTTTTTCTGCCCCAAAGACAGTGGCCGGAGTGGCAGAATTCCAGAGACAAATAATGAGGAGATAACTAATCAGTTTTCTAGCTGCTTTCATGTACTTTCCTAGGCCCTTTTGATTACAGGCTTATCGGAAGGTTTAGCTAAAGAACAAAGTAATTTCTTTTAATATATGGTTGTAATTTCGGGTTGTTACAATGTGAAGAAGCGCTTTAGTCAAGGAATGGGGATCAGGGGCAAGAGCGGTTAGCACTGCCCAAGCTGCCAGAAATAATTTAGAATAGGTCTATGAAAATAGCCATCTTTTTACTCAATTCAGGACGTGGCAGCGGAGAGCTGGCACGTATGCAAGCGCGCTTCTTAATCGAAGCCGGTCATGAGGTTTGGTTCAGCCATCCCTATGTCGGCGAAGGTGTTGCGGGTGCCACCAATGTCGATGTTCTTTTAGAGACAGAAATAATTCCGGTGCATGAATACTTGCCGGCCGCCAATAAGAATCAGAAGGCGGTTTCGACTATGCAGTATGAGGAGGCGATGGCCTACCTTCCGGCCTATGAAAAGGCGATGGAGTCTTATATTGAGGAAGTCGATATTGTGCTCACTCACCACGCCAACTTAAGTGCAGTGGTGACTCATAATGTTTGTCAAAAACACAATAAGCCGTTTGTTATTTATACCCATGGCACTGGCATCGAACCCCGGCACCACGGTGGTTATAATGATCAGGTCTGGCAAAAAATAGAGGCCGCCTTGATTGCTGCTAATGGACTTTTGGTAACCACTGAATATGTTCGCGATGAATTGGTGATGAATATTGTCGATGTGCCTAAGGGAAAATTTGCAGTGGTTCCCTGCGGAGTTGATCTAGTGGATTTTCGTCCCGACAATGTTAAGGGAATTTCAGAGAAGTACAATTTACCGGCGCAGTATGTGATTTGTCCCGGAGCTTTACTTAAAGTTAAAGGGCCACAGAATGTAGTCGAGGCCTCCAAGGTTTACTGCCACCTCGCCGAAACTATTTTTATTGGCGGCGGTGATATGCAAGACGAGTTGCAAGCTGCCTTGGGTGACCGCGGGCGGGTCTTAGGATTTGTTTCTTCTGATGATAAAGCAAAATTAATTAATGCCGCGACTGTTTTAACCGCCGCTCCAGAGAAGAAGGAGCATTTTGGAATTATCTACGCTGAGGCGTTGGCGGGAGGTACTCCTTCTGTCGCTTATGAAGGTGGTGGCGTGCCTGCGGTGATCTCTCCCGACACTGGAATTCTAGTCGAGCGCAGTCCTGAAAAACTGGGTCAAGGGATTTTACAATTGCTTGAGAACCCAGACAAAAGGCGTGTTATGGGTCTCGAGGCGCGTTTGCGAGCTGAAAGACTCTTCTCTTACCCACAACTTATAACAGAGCTCGTTAACTGGCTGCGTGGTCATATTTAGACATTCGGAGCTGGATGGACTAAGTTAAGAGCATGAATGAAGTAAAAATAAGTCAATCCGTAGCAGTTCTCATCGACGGTAATAATATCGAAAGAAGCATCCATACTCAGTCAGGCGATCAAGCCACTATGCTGAATATTGATTCTCTACTGCCCAAACTACTTGTTAACCGCAGCCTCAACCGCCTGATCTATTTTCGTGAAGGCAAGAATATCTCAACTAAGTTAAGTGAAAGACTGCATGCCAATTATCATGGTTCGGTCCGTCCCTGCCATAAATCAGCTGACATTCCCCTCTCCATTAAGGCGACCCAATTGGCGTCAAAGGTGGATACCATTATTATTATGAGTGGGGACTCTGATTATATTGAGCTTGTGACTCACTTAAAGAGTGAAGGTGTTCGGGTTGAAATTGCCGCTGTTAAGGAAAATACCCATCACCTTTTGATAGATGAGGCCGATTACTTTCATCCTATTACTAAGGATGATTGGTTCAGCTTAACTCCACCAAAGCGCAATTCGAAAAGTACTCGTAAGAAAAGCACTCGTAAGAAAAAAGCTTAAGGCAGTTTTAATTATTATTTATTAGCGAGATGATAAAAGGCGGCGATCACCAAGCTGTGTTGGATAGTTCCGTCAGCAATCAATTTGGGAATTTCTTTGAGGGGGACTTTGACCACGTCAATTTCTTCCATAGGGTCTAAGTCTTGAGTGCCGTTTGGTCGGCAGTTTTCTACTAGATAAGTTTCGCAAGTATTTTCAATAAAGGCGGGGTTGGGTTGAACTTGTCCAACCTTAGTCCACTGTTCTCCGGTATAGGCACACTCTTCTTGTAATTCTCGCTTAGCGGCGGTTAGAAAATCTTCGCCAGGGTCGACTGCTCCCCCAGGAATTTCCAAGGTCACTGAGTCACTGCCATGGCGGTACTGCTTGACCATGACAACTTCACCCTCAGCGGTCAGTGGAATCATATTGACCCAATCAAAACACTTGATGGTGTCGAAGGTTCCTACCGCCCCGCTATCGGGAGATTTTCTTCTTACTTGGAAATGCTTGAAGATAAAAGACTTGGCGACTTCTACTCGCTCTTCAGTGACCCATTTGCTAACCATTTTAATACTCGATAAGCATGACTCCGAGGTCCGGGTCCTGATTGCTCTTTAACTTTTGATTATAATCGTCTTTAATTTGACCGTAGCGGTGATAGCCCTCTTCCCCTAAGAACTTGCGAAGCTGATCGTTGTACTCAGTGTGGACTTTCTTATCAAAGATTTCTTGGTCTTGGTTGGGTTGGTAAGAATACTTATCGCCATATTTTTCGACCATGCCTTCGTGAAATTCCTGGAAGGCCTCTAGCTTATCTTGCTCATAGCCTTCGCGTAATTTTTCGTAGCCCTGCATGCCCTTCTCTCCCAAATTAAGCTCTTTGATTAGGAGGTCGGTCATTTTATCGTTCCACTCTTTTTCTACTTTCTCAAAATAGTTCTCGAGTTTTTCAAGTTGCTCTTCGGTGAGCTCATTTTCACCACTGGGTTGGTAGTGAACCGGCGCTTGGGGTTGGATGAATTGCTTATTATTTGAAACGGTAGTTCTAGGAAGCACTCGCCTGTCAGCGCCGTCTTCATCCCCATGGGAGTGACCATGGCCATGACCGTGACCGTGCGGCTCCTTAGCGACGCTTTCAAATTGAGTGCTGCCGACTGGCACCTTCTCATTATTTGGGGCGACAATTCCCTGGGGGGCCTGCTCCCCTGTGCTGTACCAGAAAATGGCGATTCCAAAACAAATGACGGCTAGAGTTATAAGTACTTTATTCATGGCAGCAGTGTAGGATTTTCGAAGGCCGGTGTAAAGACAAAGGCCCCAGATCGCTTTTGCAAAAAGGGGCCTTCAGTTATTTATAAATTAAAAATCGACTTGTGAGCTAAACTCCCCAGTCGTCGTCATCCCAATCGCCGTAGCCATCGTCATAACCATAGTCATCACTATAAGCAGTATCCGAATTCGGATCCATATAGTCATTGTAATTACTGTCATTATCAAAGTTGTAATCATTCCAAACATTGTCGTTGTACTCTAGGTCATCGTAGAAACCAGAGGCGTAGTTATGATTGTAATTATAACTAGAATCCCTTTGGAAGCGCTCTGAACAAAAGTAACGATAATTAGAAGTAGAATAATTCAAGCGATCTCTTTCTACTGAACACTGATCATAACCACGTGAACAAGTGAAACTTGGGTAAGTTCTTACTGTTCTATTATTGTGGCCATCAACTAGCTCGTAGTTACAGAGGTCGTAGTTTGAGTAACGGTGACGGTAGCCATTGTAAGCGTAGTAAGGATAGTTGCTATACATGATATAGCCGTTGTTCCAAGTTACGCGCCATCGCACCCATGAGTTCCAGTAGATGTAATTGAAAGGAACGGTGTAATGGTAAGAATAAAGTCCGTGGTAACGGTGACTATGCATTACATGGTGACTCCAAGGCGTGTGATTGTAACGAGAGTAAACGTAATTACGACGGTGCCAATTAGGACGGTGGTGGTGAACTCTGTGGTGACGAGTTGACCAATTCAAATCCCATGAGCGTCTATTTTGACGACGCTGGCGCATTACATAGCGACGGGCATCTCGCTGTCTCTGAACAACTGGACGGTGCGGTCTATTGGGACGGTGCGGACGAGTTGTTGGACGGTCAGGACGGTGCGGACGATCTGGCCTTGTGGTTGGACGGTCGGGACGATTCGGACGATTTGGCCGAGTTGTTGGACGGTCGGGACGATTTGGTCTGTTAGGACGAGTGGTTGGACGGTCAGGTCTTGTGGTCGGTCGCTGTGGACGATTCGGTCTTTGAGGACGAGTCGTCGGGGGTGTCGGACGGTTGGGTCTTTGAGGACGAGTGGTCGGACGGTTTGGTCTCTGTGGGCGATTGGGGCGATTAGGCCTTACCGTTCCACATTTACCACTACAGCGGTTTCCGCGGCAGCGTTGAGCTTCAGCTGGTTCTATTGCAAGTAACGGCAATAGTGCAGCAAATGCTCCAAGTAGCATTAAGTTTTTCATTCTCTCTCTCCATTGATGAAATATTCAACTCTTTAGGGGTATCGAAACTGACGGATCGAATCAAAAAAAAAAGCCCTGAGTACAAAACTTTTTTTAACTTACTTTTTCGCTCCGCTTTAACAGTTTGCGTTAACGGCTTTAATTTTAAGGAATTGGAGACATTTTAGAAAAACAAGAAAATAAAAATAACATCAAAAAAACTATACGTGTGTCAAAGTGACACTAATAAATATTCTCAAAAATAATATTTTGGCAGAGACCTTCGACATTTTTAAGCTGTAATTGATCGCGAATAGTCCAGGCAATGATGGGAATTTTGCTAAAGCGGCGGACTAAACTAATCGCCTGATAATTGAGCGCGGCTCCTTCATAGGCAATGTAATCTGGCCGCAAAAAGGGAAAAACCAATAAGTTGCGAATCGCTAAACGCTTGAAGAGAGGCAGCGGCTCCCCCACCATCGAGCCGGCGATCAGACCGGTCTTTATATGCGGAGCATTTTGTTTGAACCAAGAAAGGCATTTAGGGTTAAAAGATTGCACCGCAAACTCTCCCTGATAATCTTTCAAAACTTGCCAAGTACTGGGTGCCAATTGGGGATTAAAGTTGAAGGCCTTGAGCTCGATGGCGATGGGAACCCGGCCGGCGACCAATTCTAAAACTTCTTTTAATAAGGGAATACTATAGCTGCTACCAAAAAGTTTATGTTCTTGTAGTTCTCGTGAATTGCAATCGGCTATCGCCTTATCCACACCACATAAACGGACTAGGTCTTCATCGTGAAAAACCACCACTCCGCCATCGCTCATTAAGTGGACATCCAGCTCGATGGGATGGCCGCCTTCAATTGCTTTTTCAAATGCCAGCAGTGAGTTCTCTGGCACTTCACTTCCAGAGTGAAGGCCGCGATGGGCGATGGGTTTTGATTCGATCCAATTCATAGAGTTATATTTTAAGTTGTTTTGTCGGTACTTTCAAAGATTTTATCGGCAGAGGCCGCTACAAAACCCTGGAAGAGCTGACCGTTTGGCAGCGGATAGCGTTTGGCAAACTCGTAATAGCAGCCGGGAATAGCAAATTCCCCCTCACTAAATTGGATCTGCTTTTCAGAGGCCATGGTTGAAGATTGTTCTAAGAAAAGCTCCGGCCGGCCTTTTATTGCTCCACCAGAGTTATTAAGTTCAAATCCCTTTTCAAGTAGAAAGGAATTAAGCTGTGGCAGCTGGCCAAATTTTTTCAGCTGATTGACGTCGACGGTAAAGTGATTGATCCGGAAACCATGCCCCGCCATCCAAGAACCGTACTCGGATTCAGCCGCCAATAATTGGTACTCAGCAAAACTAAGCTGCCAGGGTCTGCCGCATTTTAACAAATCTAGCGGCGAGGGCCCGCTGTCAATTTGAGCGATTAGCTTTTCAATCAATGCAACGAAGGGTTCTGAAAACTCACCGTACTTCAGTTGGCTTATAAAAATTTTGGGAAGCGAAGAATTGTCAGGATGATAAAAATGCAGCGCCTCTACTTTCTTATTGGGAAAGAGATAGCTGCCGCCCTCAAGATAACCCGCCTCTAAAAAAAACTTTGAAAGTTTTGAAATAGCACAGCTGGGGTGATCGAATGTGCGAAGAGCGATATGGTCATTGCAGACCGTCTCCCCCTCAGCTTCAAGCAGCTCTTTAATTTCTGCCGCCTGGGGAGTGGTCTCTAGGTAATTTTCCCAGGCCCAGCTAAAAAATTTATCGAGGGTACTCATTACTTTTTCATATTCTCCATTTGGAGATCGACTTTGACGTCGTCATGATTTCTTAAGTCGTGATAAATTCCCTGCAGGTCATCTATCTTCTTGCCGGTGATGCGAACCTTCTCGTCTAAGTAGGCCGAGGTGACTTTGCGGTCAGAGGCCTTCACTAATTTATTGATAACCTTGGCCTGCTCTTTATCAATGCCATTTCTAAGATTCATCACTTGCTTTAACATTTGATTGCCGGTGGGCACGATATCCCCTGGCTCAACTGACTTCATGCCTATATTGCGCTTGCCCATTTTAGAGCGCAGGATGTCGAGCGCCGCCCGCATCTTATAATCGTCTTCGGCAATCAGCTCGATCACCTCACCCTTGAGCTCAAGGGTAATACTAGAGCCTTTAAAATCATAACGTCCGGATATTTCACGATTGGCCTGATCCATCGCGTTTTTTAATTCACCCATCTCTAGCTTGGAAACTAAGTCAAAACTTGGCATATCTCACTCCTTTTTTCTGAGCTCTATTCATAGCAAAGTCGCCAATTTTTTACAATCTCTGGCTTCCCAAAATCGCCCCTCCATGGCATTGTGTCCTATGTCTAATCCGAGCATTCCACAAAGTATTACAAAAGAAGAAATCAATAAGCTGCCCCAGTTACAATTTGAGGGCAAGAGCTCGGTGGTCATCGACGCCGAACACGCCAAAGTCTGCATCAAGGAATTGTCCGAAGCGAAGATTCTAGGCTTTGATACCGAGACCCGCCCCTCTTTTAAAAAGGGTGAGCATTATAAAACTGCCCTCTTGCAATTATCGACTGAAAAAAAGGCCTACCTCTTTCGCCTCAATAAAATTGGCTTTAGCGACCAGCTAAGGGACTTGATGGCCGACCCCAGTATTCAAAAAGTCGGAGTGGCGATCCACGACGATATTAAAGCGCTTCAAAAGCTCAATAATTTTGAACCCGGTGGCTTCGAAGAATTGGCCGACTACGCCAAGAAGGCCGGTGTTAAAAATCTTGGACTGCGCAGTCTGGCGGCGATCTTCTTAGACGGAAGAGTTTCTAAAGGCGCCAAGCTGACCAATTGGGAGGGCGATGTGCTGACTCAACCGCAAATTGCCTATGCCGCCACAGACGCCTGGGTAGGACTCAAAATCTTTTTAAAATTCCAAAGTCTAAATCTAGTTAAGTAGAAAAAATGAAACTCACCAAGTATTTTATTGAAAGACCGCTGATCGCCAATTTGATAGTGGTACTGCTCTTATTGGTGGGACTGCTGTCGGCCGCCAACCTCAAGCGCGCCTCCTATCCCAACGTCAATTTTGATATTTTAAAAATTACCACCACCTACCCTGGCGCCTCGGCGGAGGACGTAGAAGTCAACCTGACTCGCAAGATTGAAGATGAGCTCGAGAGTGTGCAGGGAATAGACCGCATCCGCTCGGTCTCACTTGAAAACGTCTCCCTGCTGTACGTCTTTACCGACCTCAATGCACAGGACATCTCACAAACTAAAGATGATATAAGAAGAGCGGTCGACCGGGTGACCGACTTCCCAGCGGAAGTCAGCGCACGGCCTCGAATTGATGAGATCAGGTCCACCAATGTAGCGGTTATCGAGCTGGCAGTCCTTGGCACCGCCGACGAAAAAACTATGCGCATCGTCGCCGAGGACTTGGAAGATAAAATTAATGAAGTCGACGGGGTCTCCTCAGTGGAAAAAGTCGGCTATAGAAAAAGAGAAGTTAAAATTCAGGCCGACCCTGAAAAGCTGCGCACCCATTATATCTCGCTACTAGATATTGTCCGGGCGATTAAGAACCGCAATGTCCACACATCAGGCGGCACCTTGGCGACTTTTTCCGACTCTAAAAAGATTGTCACCTTCAGTGAATTTCAAAAACCCGGCGATGTTAGGAATGTCATCTTGCGCTCCAATTTTGGCGGCAAGCAAGTCCGCATCAAGCAGGTCGCCACGGTTGAAGAATCCTACGAAGACCACCAGGTCATCGCCCGCACCGAAAAACAAAATAGTATCAATATCCTAGTGCGCGCCCAGGCCAATGCCGACATCATCAATATTTCCGATGCCATCAAAGAGATGATCGCAGGCCAGCGCAAAACACTACCCGAAGGGCTCAAGATTACCCTGGTCAGTGACTACTCCTACTACACCGCTTCGCTTTTAAGCATCGTCAAAAATAATGCCTATATTGGAATCCTGCTGGTGATGATCTGTTTGATGATTTTTCTCAATTACATCACCGCTTTTTGGACCGCCTTTGGAATCCCCCTTTCCTTCTTTGGGGCGATGATCTTCTTCCCGCTATTTGATATTTCGATCAATTTTATCTCGATGATCTCAATGATTTTAGTCTTGGGACTCTTAGTCGACGACGCCATCGTGATTGCCGAAAATATCACCCGCCATATTGAAAACGGCAAGGGTCGGATTGAGGCCGCCATCATTGGCTCTGGGGAAATGTTCTGGCCGGTTACCACCACCGTCATCACCTCCATCCTGGCCTTTATCCCCATTTATTTTATGACTGGTGTGACCGGTAAGTTCATCCGCGAGATCCCCACCGTCATTATCCTCACTCTTATTTTCTCGCTATTTGAATCCACCGTTATCCTGCCGACCCATATCGCCCACGCCAGGAGTCTCAAACCCAAACCGCTACTATGGTTTGAAAAATTAAAAGAGGGTTACGTCAGCGTACTCGCAAAGGCATTGGCCCACCGCTTTAAGGCGCTGGCCTTCTTCCTGGTATTTTTAGTTTCGGTAGTGGCGCTATTTCAAACTAAAATGCGCTTTATTCTCTTTCCCTATAATGACATCGATCAATTCTACGTCATCGCCGAATTACCTGAGGGCACTTCGATTGAAAATACCGCCAAGAAAATGCTACCCATCGAAGATATAATCGACGGCATCTCTCGCGAGCATATGGTCAATTACACCACCACCGTTGGCCACCACAATACCAACGTCTACGGCGCCAATTCAGGGCTGCATGAAAACTGGGCGATGGTCTCGGTCTTTTTAAAGCACGCCTCTTCGCGCAGCCGCACTTCAGAATCGATCATCGCCGAAATCGACAAGAAGCTCAAAGGCCTTAGCGGTTTTAAGAAACTGCATACCGAAAAATTTAATGACGGGCCACCTATTGGCAAACCCATAACCATTTCAATCGTCGCCAAGAATGACCTCAAGAGACGGGCGATGGCGCAGGAATTAAAAGTCGCTCTCGAAAGTATCAATGGCGTCACCGGACTCGACCTAGATGAAAAGCTGGGCAAGACCGAACTTCGGATTAAACCCAATTACGAAAAGATGGCGCGCCTTGGAATCACTTCCCTACAATTGGCGGAAACACTTAGAACCGCTTTCCAGGGAATTGTGCCGACCCATATCACCCGCCAAGGGGAAGAGATTGACTACCGAGTGGAATTAAAAACCGGCTCACTATCGGGCAATAACTTAGTTGGCAATTTGCAAATTCCCAATCGAGTGGGGAAACTAATCGACCTTAGCACCTTCACCTCGATGGAAGAGAGTCAGGGTTACGAAGTCATCCGCCACTATAACGGCACCCGCTCGATAACTATCACTGGTGATGTGGTTGAAAGCCAAACCACTTCCTCCCTGGTCAACCGGGAAATCTATTTAAAATTTAATGACAGAATTGAAAGTATACCGGGCATGCGGATTTATTTTGGCGGCGAAGAGAAGGCCACTCAAGAGAGCATGAATAGTTTTCTAATCGCCTTCGCCTGCGCCATCGTAGCGGTTTACTTTGTCTTAATCGCGCTCTTCAGCTCATTGATCCAGCCCTTTATTATTATGGCGGCAATTCCCTTTGGTATGGCGGGAGTGGTTATCGTCTTCTACCTACACGGACTGCCGATTTCCTTCCTAGGACTTATCGGCTGTCTGGGGCTGCTGGGAATTATCGTCAACGATAGCCTAATTATGGTCTCCCACTTAAACGCCATGAGTGCCGACAAACCAGTCACCACCGAACTGATACTAGCGGCCTCAAAAGACCGTTTCCGAGCGGTCTTTCTAACCACCCTTACAACTGTCGCCGGCATGCTGCCCACCATTTATGGTTTCGGTGGCTACGAACCCTTCATCGTGCCCATCGTACTGTCCGTCGCCGGAGGACTGGTCTTCGCCACCTTCATCACACTCTTACTGATTCCCATTCTCTATTCTTTCCGCGCCAAAAAACTCTGCTAACAAAAAAAAGGCCTCCCATTCAGGAGGCCTAGAAACATTACTTGGGGACTGTTTTTATTCTTCGAGTGCTGGAGGTACCTGTTCAGCTGTCACTAAACGGCATTCACTCAATTTTTGATATTTTTTAACCAGTGCAAATTTTTCTTTAAACTCTTTTGTCTCTTCACCTTGATCTACTTGCAAGGCCTTGACTGTATATAACATTCCAGCGCCCGTTTTAAGATTGGCCTCTACATTTCCACGGTACTCAAAGCGAGCGTCATCTAGCATTAAAACTGATTCATGAACCTTACTTAGTGATTCGCCTTTAAACATTTTTTTCGTTTCAGTTTCTACAATTTGGTAAGAAAAAGAAAAGGCCTTAAATCCGCGATCATCGGGAACCTCAACAGCGTACTCATGCATTACGGGAACAAATTGATTGGCGCCAAAATCCTCCAGCATGCCATAAACAGCAGTATTGTCCTCGCGATCGAGGTGAAAAAAGACATCTTGCTTTTTACTATCCACACATAGCACTGAATCTTTGGGAGTCGACAGTTCTTTGGCGGCCAAGGTAGCGGCGGCCCGCTGTGCCAGCACTGGCTTCTGTCTGGCGGCCTTTTGGCGATCCAGGTCTTGCTGGTCGACGATTTTTGGTTTTTCATTACAGCTGCTGATTAAGACTAACGCCGCTGCTAATAAGATTGTGACTTTCATTTCTTGGCTCCTTTAATTTTTTCTAATAGAGATTGAATAGATCAATAATTGATCCACGTCAGAATCAAGAGCTATCGTGGTAATTTAAAATGGTCTCCCAAAAAAAACGGGAGCAGAATTATTTTTTGAATTTGAAATTAAGCTCGGGAATCCCAGAGCTTAAAGAAAGCGACACCGATAAAGCCGTTGCCAACCGAGATCGCTCCAAATAGCAGGCATAACCAGCCGTAGGATTCCAGTGCCTCGGCGCCAAAGGCCAGCCCGACAATGGTGAAGGCCAGGGGGGCGTTCTGGGTGCCGACTTCAAAGAAGAGGGTGCGGCACTCGGCGCGACTTAGCTTTAGGATTTTTGCCGACAGCAGTCCGGCGAACATGCCGAGGAAGGATAGTGAGGAGAGGATTAGGTAAGTCCTAAGCCCGCCTTTGAAAATTTGCTGGTACATGCGGGGAACCCAGACCACAATTGCCAGGGCCAAGAAGACCAGGCCTATACGCGAGGACCACTTCTCTAGATTAGCCGCCTTAGTCGGCCAGAGTTTTCCGACTAACATGCCGACAAAGACTGGGATTAAGGAGCCAAATAGCGTCGCTAGCACTTTCTTATAGGGCACCACTACCGTGCCGACTTCCATGCCATTGATATAGAGGCCCATTAGAATTGGCATGAGAAAGAGCGCCAAGACTGTGGTGGAGAGAGTCAGGGCGATGCTGAGGCTGACCTTTCCCTTTGAGAAATAGCTGTAGAGATTAGAAAGCGAGCCACCGGGGGCGCAGGCGATAATAATCAGCGCTAGGTTCATCTCAGCTGAGGTCTCTAGGGTTTTGGTCAGGGCAAAGGCCAGTAATGGCATCCAGAAAAACTGCGAGAATATTCCCAATAGGTAAGCTTTGGGATGCTGGAGGACTGATTTAAATTCCGCCGGCTTGAGTGACAACCCCACTGCAAACATTAAAGAAAGCAGCAGCCCGGCCAGCAGAATTGTTTCTAAGGTCGATAACATAGTTTAAGTATACGATAGTGGCGGAAAAAATCTATTGATTAATCGCTTGGCGGCGAATCCAAAAGTACAGTTGGTCGCCAATTAGGCGATTGACGGTGTAGACGCCGATTGCTTTCATCAAGGCCATTTTGGGATTCATCGCCCCCATACAGAGGGTGCGGTAGATATAGAGAGTCACCAAGGTGTCTCTTGGTAGCATGACCGCCGCATAAGAGGCGTTAAAGGCCCAGCGGTCGGAACCGGTGGAACCAGTTTTGATAATT
>JABGVH010000224.1 GCA_018646195.1 Halobacteriovoraceae bacterium | reverse complement strand
TAAATTCTTAATAAGGACTTTCTTTTTATAGCGACCAACCAAACTTGAAACGTTGGACATCCTTTTGGGAACCTTTTCAAATTTCCTAACATGAAATCCAAAACTAGGTGCCGTAAAGAAAAGCAGTAAAAGTGTGAATTTAAAACTTATGGCCACTGGGGTCCAACTTAATTGCATCTTTATCCTCTATTTTTTCATCGAATGGATCATCTTCAGGAGGGGGTAAATTTACAATTTTCCCATCCTCAGCTCGACCTGCTTTAATCAAGACCGCACTTCCAATAACTCTTCCACCAATCCCCTGGCGATTATAAAACACAAGTATAATTCCTGGAGGAAGAATTCCTGGCGCCTTATCTTTAAGTTCCGCTGAAACAATTTTGTTATTTTTGAAATAGAGAATGCAAGGCGACTTTTCTGTTTTCCGTCCCCATTTTACATAACATTCAATTGGTTTCGCGTTATCAAAAGTAAATTCCGAATGGAATTTTTTTAGGTACATAATTTTATAGTAAAAATCATCTAAGGATCCGAGGTAGACGCCACCATTACCAGGAGTGATATTGACAACTGTCAGTGATTTTTCAACAGTCGCCCCACCTTCAAAGGCCAGCTTATCTTGACCGATATAAAATTGATAACATCCGGTATGATCACAAACGACCGTATCCTCTTTTAAGTTAATTACCGAACCTTCTTTACGTAGCGACTCGGGGGTCTGGTCTAAAATCAGCATAGTTAAGCGGGGGTCTTCCATAGGAATATTATGTTCAAGGCTATCCCCGTCTTCGAGCTCAATTCCTAATAGTTCAACAACTTTATTTACTTCTACCTTTCGCATATCTGAAAGCGGGAAGATTAAATTCTTGAGGTGTTTTTCCCTTAAGCGACATAGCTCAAAAGATTGATCATTTGCTATATCGTTGGCCATCATGACCGAAAACTCTTCGGTCACCTGATTTTTGTGAATTTTACAATAATGTCCTGTGGCTATTAAGTTACCTTTAAGCTTTTCCATTTTGGAAAGCAAAACATCCATGATGATATTGCTACAATAAATAGTAGGTGAAAAAGAAATTCCTTGAAGCCGGGCAGCTATCATAAATTCTTGAAGCCTAGAGCGGTACAGCTCTTTGGCATTAACAGCGTAAAAATCGATCTCTAAGCGATCGCAAACATCCTTCACTTTTTGTAAATCATGAATTATGTGGACACCAAATTCTGTTCCCACTTCTTCTAGCACAATACTTGTTAGTGGTTCCGAACTCTCTTCTTCTTCTTCTTCATCCTTTTCTTCACTCTCTTCTACTTCAGAATCAGAAAAGGAGATTCCAATTCCTATCACATGGTAGCCCTGTTTTTTCAGCAGGTAGGCGGCAACTGTTGAATCGCGACGGCCGGTCATCCCGACTAAAACAGTCTCTTTTTTGCTTTTTTCTACACTCATAGTCTTTATTATACCGAAAATGGCAATAAATTCGCTAGCCGTCGCAAAAAAAAGGCCAGTCTTTTTTATGATTTAAGCTGGGCGCCAGGTTGACGATAAGTAATCATGCCAAACGGGGTAAAAATTGACAAAATGGATATACTACTTTTCCAAAGCACGGAGAAGCTGGCCTCCCATTGCCAATTAAAAAACTTCATCCACTTTCTTCACTGTAACGGTATAAAGGGTCCTATAAGATTTGCCTTCATTGAAGCCGACGCCCCTCTACTTAATAATCTAACCATAAGACAAAATATTCATTTAGATTCAATCCCGCAAACGATGACTCAATCTGGTGATTTCCAATTAAAAGAGCACTTGCAGGAGAATTGTAATCCCCATCTTAGCAAGATATTAGATTGCATTGGATTACTCGATGAGTTGCCAACCAATGTAGATGATCAGACCCGTAAGCTAGCTGGCCTTTTAAAAGGGTTATTGCAGAAAGCTGATTATCTATTCCTTGAAAGCCCTGAGAAGTACCTATCTAAGGATAATTTAAAAATCTTCATAAAAGCGATGGAGTTTCAAACTGCCAATACTGGCCAAATTGTTTTTATCAATTCTGATCAAGAAAGTTTATGGCATCCCTATATCTCCAAAACCGTTAGCCGTCGCCCTTCCGAGAATTTTGAAATCTTGGCAGTCAACAAACAAGGCACTGGTGAGCCATTTCAAGAGGCGCCTGAGACAAAAGAAGGCGTGCTGCAATTCTACAATCTCGATAAAAACAAAGGCCGCGCCGCCTAAAGAAGTTGACAACTTCTGTCAGTCGCAAACATAATATTCATATGCCTAACAAACCCTTGAAAAAATTGAACTTTATTGACGTATTCGCCGGCGCCGGAGGACTTTCCTGCGGCCTAGAAATGACTGGAATGGACTGCCTATTAGGAGTCGATTACGACAAGTACGCCATGCAAACTTTCGCCAAAAATCATAAAAAGGCCCATACTTACTGCGGTGATATTCGCAAGCTAAGTAAGAAGAAACTGGAAGACTACCTGGACGGAAGACCGGTTCATGCAGTTGTCGGTGGACCTCCTTGCCAAGGATTTTCAACGGTAGGACTAGGTGATCCCAAAGATCAGAGGAATGCCCTATTCTTGCAGTTTGTAAGAATCGTACGCCTGACTAATCCCTATTTCGTAGTCTTAGAAAATGTTACTGGATTATTGGCCAAGAAAAATGAGAACGTTCTAAAAAATATTTTTCGCCAATTTAATAAATTGGGATACGTGCTCGACGTCAAAGTCATGTCATCGGATATGTACGGTGTGCCCGAGCGAAGGCGCCGGACTATTATAATTGGTAGCCGAATAACTGAAAATGCGATCTTTCCAACTGAGTCCCATAATAGGCAAGCAGGAAGAAGTTTCATTCCTCCGGTTACCGTTGGCGAAGCTTTTAAAAATCTAAAAACTAAGAAAAATGAAATTTTCAATCATGATTTAGAATGGGCAGAGCTCAAATCAGAGATAGATAAGAAACGCCTGGCCAGAATCCCGGAAGGCAAAGGCATTCGATACCAAAAAGATGAGAAAGCTTTTTTAACAAAGGCCCTTTCTTTGGGTGTTGACTGGGAAAATTTACGAGAGAATCGTTTCCGCCAAACAAAGTACCAACGGCTTGATCGCTCAAAGCCAGGGCCGACCATAATGACTCATCGGCATGGTTACTACCACCCGACAGAAAATCGCTACCTCACTCAAAGAGAAGCGGCGGCGATCCAAAGCTTTCCAAATAATTTTGTGTTTGAAGGACCTATTTCGGCGCAATGGCGACAAATTGGCAATGCTGTGCCACCTCTTCTTGGTAAGGCAATCGGCAAGGCGCTAATCAAAATGTACAAAAGTACTTTAAAGACTGGCCCTATTAAAACTAAAAATACAAAGAAAATTCAAAAACAAATTGATAGCTCAAGAGAAAAAGCATTTGTTTATAGGGCCTAAGCTAAGCTGCTTGGGGAAAAGTAACGATAAAAGTAGTATTCTCAGCTTCGCCATCAATGGTGACGTCTCCGCCATGATCTTCCATTATTCTTTTAACTAAGCTAAGACCGAGCCCGGTACCTTTACCAAGCTTCTTGGTGGTAAAGAATGACTCAAAAATATGGGAGGCAACGTCTTTTGGAATTCCAGTACCTGCATCAGTTACATGAATATAGAGTTTTTCATCAACTATTTTGCCACCGATTTTAATCCACTTATGAGGAAGATCTTCCATTGCGTCGGCAGCATTTGTCATAAGATTTACAAAAACTTGAAAAATATGGGTGACATTACAGGAGATTATTGTCCCCGCCAAAGCGTCATCAACCTCTACAGTTACATTCACCTTTTTAAGTTTACCTTCGACAATTGAATAAGCATCTTTGATGATTTCATAGAGGTCAAATTCAACCATAGGATCTTGATTGCCATGGCGGACAAAACTTTTCACTCCCCTAACGATACTAGCGATTTTCTTGCCCGTATCTTGAATTTTTTGAGCTGCTTCTTCAACTTTATCGGTATCACCATTAGCAATTGCCTTTAAAATTCGGTTTGACTTAGCATCAATGACCATAAGTGGATTATTAATTTCGTGAACAATTCCCGCCACCATTTCTCCTAGCGCCGATAATTTTTCAGTAAAAGATATATGATCCTCCATATTTTTGAGTTCAGTAATATCGATCCCAATCAACACTGCCTTCTTGCCGTCATCATATTTTGTTCCATGAACCCAAAAGCGTTTTTGCTCTTCTTGCATTACCGTTTCCAACTCCTGGAAGAGAGTTTCATTGGGGCTTTGAAATAAAAGCTCACAGAAATTATAGAAGTACTTATTCTTGGTATAAAATCCGATGGTCTTGCCTGGGAAATCTTCTATTTCGAGGCCGCATCCCTGAGCAAGAGCGATATTAACGCCTTCGTAAGTCATATCTTCGTTGATCCAAGAAATTGTCGAGGGGGTGGTGTCGAGAATCACCCTCAAGCGAGAGTGCTCCGATTCTAATTGCACCATCTCCTGACTAACAGTCTCTAAGAATTTAATGGGATCATCAATAACCACCTGGCCGTCTTTGATCTGCCCTAAATCGGTTAGGATTCGGTGTAAATGGGGGTGTATATTTATATTCATTTTAACTACTTATCGTGAATTTATTTGGAGAATAAAGGGAAATTTTTATTTAAGATTCAGCGTTTTGAAGACGGTAGAAGTGACCCTTCTTCTTCTCAAGTAAACTCTGGCGGCTTCCCTCTTCTACTAGAGAGCCACGGTCAAATACTAAAATTCTATCGCAATTCCCCAGAGTCGCTAAGCGATGAGCTATCATCAAGCAGGTCCGCCCTTGCATGATTTTATTAACTGCAGAGTGGACCATTTTTTCATGAGCTGGATCAATATTTGCGGTGGCCTCATCGAGAACCAAAATACTGGGGTTATTCAGTAGTATACGGGTAAGAGAGAGAAGTTGCCGCTCTCCGATACTCATATTGCTCCCGCCCTCTAAAATTTCACTTTCTAAATTGAGTCCTGCCGACTCAAAAACTTTCAAAAATCCAGTAACTTCGCAGGCCTTTAAAATATCTTCGTCTAGGAAATAGCTTTCGGTAGTTAAGTTTTCTCTTAAACTACCTTTAAAAATAATGACTTCCTGTGAAACAAAACCAATCTGTTTACGTAGAAAGCCCCTCTTATAATCTCGAAGAGAATAACCATCCAATAAAATATCTCCCTTTTGAAATTCATAAAGACGAGATAAGAGCGAAACAGTGGTGGTTTTTCCACAACCTGTGGCCCCTACAAGTCCAATTTTTTCACCGGGAGAAATCTTGAAGCTTAGATTATTAAGTACCCAATCAGCTTTTTTCTGTAGCTCATCGCGGTCTTGATAGCTCATAGAGACCTCTTTAAAATGCAGCTCTCCAGCGATAATAACTTCCTCTCTTGGGTCGGGAATACTTCCATCCACTCCAAGGACTTTCTCTTCCTCTGCCTCGGCCAAGAAAGAGGCCACCCGTTCGGCGCTTGTAAAGGCCTGTTGGATGACATGGATTTCTCTTGCCAGAGTCATTATGGGCATGAAGAAACGCTCGGTATAGCGAACAAAGGTTACAAAGAGTCCGATTCCCAAGGCACCTACTAGGACCATATTTCCGCCAAACCACACTAATCCAATCATCGGTAGCGAACAGAGCAAGGAAATTAGTGGTCTGGTCCAAGAGAAGAAACGGTTTGCGGTCAGCTGGCTAACTAATAAATCGTCGACCGCCTTATCGTAATTTTTCTTTGACCAGCCTTCTAATCCAAAAGAGCGGATTACCTCTAGTCCATTTATTGATTCTGAAAGTTTGGCGTTCAGAGTGCTGGTGAACTTACTCATTTTCCTTTGCACTACTCTGACTTTTTCGCGAGTTAAAAATATAAAGATCACAACTGGTATCATCGAACTTAACAAAATCAGCCCCAACTTAAAATGGGTCTGCAACATTGCCAGGGTAGCAATAATTGCCATACAAGAGGCGTTTAGCAAGCGTCCTAGACTGGAAGTGAAAAATTCCTCTATACCCTCTACGTCGTGAGTAATTCGCGTCACCACTCTGCCCTGAGGCTGGTGATCAAAGTAGCTCATTGGCAGTACTTGTAAGTGTTCAAATAACCTTTCTCGTATGGCATACAATGTCTTTGAGGCGGCAATCGCCAAGATTCGCCGTCCCCACCAAAGGGAAAATAGTCCAATGCCTTCTAAAAAAATAATCGCCACGGCATATTTACTAGAAATTTCTTTATTGAGAGGAATCAAGCCTTCCTCAACAAATGGCCCCATAATTTTGGCCGACATAATGGCCAGAACCCCATTAATGCCAATTAGGCTCAATGCGATGATAAAAGAAAAGCGATACTCTTTAGCATAGGTCAGTAAGGTGACAAAAGAGCGCCAATCACCCACCCGATTTTTCCCGATGACTTCTTCATCTTGGTCATCAATCTTTAAATAGCTTTTTTTCTTTTTATCGTTCTTGCTCATACGATCTTCCCCTCATCTAACTCGAGGATTCGATCACAGTACTTCAAGGTAGAAGAGCGATGGGCGACCCAAACCAGGGTCACTTCTTTAAGCTCGCGATCTAAATTGTTTAGGATAGATTCTTCTGTCACAGTATCGACAGCTGAAAGACAATCATCTAAAAATAATATTTTTGGCCTTCGAGCAAGGGCCCTGGCCAAAGTTAATCTCTGTTTTTGTCCGCCCGATAAATTAATCCCCCATTCTCCCAGAGGTGTTTCTAGTTGGTCAGGAAAGTCGAGAACATCTTTTTTTAAACCAGACATTTCAAGAAAGTGCCAGACTTCAGTCTCTGTTAGGTTTTGGTCCATTGAAACATTTGACTTAATACTTTCTGCAAAAAGAAATGGTTTCTGGGGGACATGTCCAATATAGCGCCTAAGAGTAGCATGGGAGTACTTATTAAAGTTAAGCCCATGAAAAAGAACTTCTCCCTGATAGGATCTTTCGATCCCCGCCATAATATTAACCAATGTACTCTTGCCACTACCAATGGCGCCAAAGAGCCCAAGTCGCTGGCCTTTTACTAATGTAAGGCTGAAGTCCGAGAGAATTTTTCGAGAATTGCCGGGGTAGCAAAAAGTTAGGTTTGAAATCTCTAACACCTTCTCCTCATTTTTGATTTCTCTCTCGCTTTTAATTAAAAGGCTTTCTTCTTTAGGGTTTTCATAAATTTTATTAAGTCTCTCTAGTGACGTAAATCCCTTCTTAAAGTCAGAAATGATAAACCCCAATTCGAATAGAGGGTCCTGCAAGAGGAAGATCAACCCCTGAAGAGCAATGAAATCACCGATACTAATTTCACCGGCCATCGTATAGTTAAGGCCAATTGTAAAAAGTACTATATAAGAAACGATGGATGCCCCACCCAAGGTCGGGATATAGAGCAGCGAGGTCTTGACGCCACTTAATCTTTTTTGGCGATAGGTTTCGGCTTCTTCTAATAATTTTTTGCTCCAGAATTTTCCGGTTTGAGTAATTCTCTGCAACCTAATCGTTTGCACAACTTGACTGCCGAGGTCGTTAAAAATCCCTAGCCCCTCTTGGGCCTTTCGATACAGAGTCATTTCTTTATCAGATAGTTTTCTAATCCAAAATGGTAGAAAAAGCAGAACTCCAAGGCTCCAGAAAGTCATTGGAATATGGATCGTTAGCATTGTCGCCATTGTAAAAGTGCCTAAGAAAATAACATCGACCAATCCAACCAGAGTAAAACCAAATACAAAGCGCCCCTGCTGAACATCAGAAGTTGAGGCACTCATCAATATTCCTTTTGAATAGGTCTTATTTAAATCTACCTGCTTAAAGAATCGAACATTATCCCAAATTTTTCCTTTTAACATGGCACCAGCAAAATGGGTGTTCCTGGCCAGTGTAACTCGCCAG
Organism: Halobacteriovoraceae bacterium; assembly: GCA_018646195.1. Taxonomy (GTDB): domain Bacteria; phylum Bdellovibrionota; class Bacteriovoracia; order Bacteriovoracales; family Bacteriovoracaceae; genus JABGVH01. The sequence goes on along the minus strand of JABGVH010000224.1, from coordinate 1,375 downwards.
CCCCAGCGACTGATAAAGGCCAAAAGACGTGAGCCCACTAAAATAAAAAAGAGTATGTGAAAGGTTTCTTGTTTTGAGAAATTTTGAAACCAACTAGGTAGTTTGCCACCACTAAAAAAGTCTAAGATCCAACCCAGATTCCTAGTGACTAATACCTGCATCAGATCGGTGATTAACACAGCAAAAATTCCTACAAAGTAGGAACCCCAGTGATTCGACAAAAATGTGGCCCAGATCTGGCGGGCGGCCTTGGCATTAGACATTGCGTGATTGTAAACTGGGCCCAAGCCTTTGAAAAGTTAACTTACTGTCTGGTTAAACCAAGTAAAAAACTCAGTTTCTTCAGGGGATGCATCTGGTCTTAGCTGGACGCTGCCGTAAGCCTTTCCGATCAGGCAAGCTTTCCAATCAGCTAATTGCACCTGGTCAACTTCCCGGCATTCAAAAGCACTATCTACAATTTCGCCACGGTGGGCCGCCAATTCCAGTTTTAACTGACCGAAGGAAAAGTCATGTTGGAGTTTTTGGGTAAAGCGAGGAGTTTCCCCCATTCGCCACTTAGAACTTTGAAATTTTTCTGCAAGCTCGGTAACTTCTGTCTTGTCTTGTAATTGCGCCTCAGTCCAATTGTGAACTACAGCTTGCTGCCCGTGAAAGCTAGCAAAGGCCTCTTTTATTTCGGCCTCTACTTGTTGCATCGTAAGCTCGGGAACGATCTGTGAAAGATTGATAACCTTGCTGCGATGGGAGGCGATTCCCTTGCAGTCTAAATTGCGAATCACTGGGTTTAAGAGGCGATTCAATTTGGCCAGCTCTGAGTTGATTAGCAAAGTCCCATGATGAAAGCAGCGGTCTCGATTTTCTTTAAAGGCCGAACCCGAAAATTTATAAACTTCTTGAAGGTTTCTTGTGATCAGGTCATTGCGTCCAGACCTCTTGCAGGGCACCCCCAGCTTTTCTAACGCCGAAATAACAATTTTATGGTTATTGTGCTTATCGTAGTCTTCTCTAGGAGAGATAAAAGTGTAATTTAAATTTCCAAGGTCTTGATAGACTGTTCCACCACCGCTCTGACGCCTTACCAGATCGACTCCGGCCTGCTCCAATTCTGATATTCGGCACTCCATCCAGGGATTTTGAAAGCGCCCTAAGACCACGCAGGGGCGGTTTCTCCAGAGCAGTAAAATCTGTTTGCCTTGAAGGTCACCACTACGGAAAAGGTAGTCTTCAAACGCCAAGTTCAGGTACGGGTTGAGAGACTCAATTTTATGAATAGTTAGGCCAGGCATTGGCAGAGCTTACCTCTTCGATTCTTAAAATTAAAGGATTGTGCACCTCAGCTTTTCATTAAATTGCAGCGCGTTCTAGAATTACT
>JABGVH010000145.1 GCA_018646195.1 Halobacteriovoraceae bacterium | reverse complement strand
GCCGGCACCTAAATCAAAGCCATAGCCAGTATCAGAAGAGGCACCAGGACCTGTAAAGTTTGTAGCGTCCAGTGAATAGGCCAATGCAAATTTTCCGTGCAGGATACTAAGGTTGGCACCAACATAAAAGTCTCCATGTTTATAAGAGACACCAGGCGCCACTTTAAAGAGACTTAAGTCGGTATGTAAGGCAAAGACTCCATTTTCTCTAGCGTCTCTAAAATCAACACCGAGTCCGGAAACTCCAAAGGCTCCGATACCAAAGGCCCATTTATCATTAATATTTTTGCTAATTCCAAATGCCGGGGCAATAAAATGATCTGCCTCGCTTTCAACTTCTTTGCGGACTCCGCCAAGTGTTCCTGCATTTTTATTTTCAACTTTTACTGAGGGGAAAAGGTGAGTCATGCCAACAAGCACATCAAGTTCTTTCTCTGCTCTAATAAAGGCCGGATTCTTTATAACGGCATCTACTCCAACCGGTTGTCCAATTCCTATTCCACCCATTGCTCTAGAAGCGGGACCAAAACCAATTAGGTTAGTACCGTTTATGGCCTCGGCCTGACGAGAAAAGAAAATCAATACTAAGAAGATCGAAAGAGTCCAAAGAGCTTTCATTATTACCTCAAATCGTTAAATTTTTTAAATTAGCTAATCTTAATCAACTAGAAAGAGCGGGGCAACTTAATTTTTATTGGCCGAGGGAATAGATTGAGCCGTTAAATGAAAGTATATAGAGCTCACCATTTGAATCCTCGCCAAAGGAACTAGGAAGACGAACTTCACCTAACAAACTACTGGAATACAGCTTTTTCTTAGTCTGCTGGCGAAGTGGAAGTTTAGAGAGTGTCCAGACCCTGCCTGACACAAAGTCAGCATAGAGGTATTTTCCAAAAAGCTCTGGATGTTTCTTGCCGCGATAAACGTAGCCACCAGTAATAGATTTTCCCTCGCGCCGGCTATAGTCAAAAACTGGAGCGCGCATTTTTTTTAATTCTTTAAAACTTGCTCCCTTATAGGGGAGATTACCTTCCATTTTATTCCAGCCCAGGTTGTCACCTATCAGAGGTTTAGAGATTTCTTCTCTCTTGTCTTGGCCCACGTCTCCGACCCAAAGTTCGCCATTTTTTCGGTCGAAAGAAAAGCGCCAAGGGTTTCGCAACCCGTAGGCCCAAATTTCGGGGCGCATTTCCTTTTTGCCTACGAAGGGATTAGATTTCGGTACTATATTCTCAGCGCTAGGGTTCAAGCGTAAAATACTGCCAAGAAGTGAATTGCGGTTTTGACCATGCTTTTTCGGATCCCCGCGATAGCCGCCGTCTCCGACTCCGACATATAAAAATCCATCGGGACCAAAGGCCAGCATACCGCCGTTGTGATTACTGTAGGGCTGTTTTATTTCTAATAAAACCTTCTCGCTGTCCATGCTGGCGCTAGTGGCGAGATGATTGGCAACCTTTAGCCGTGAAAGCACCGTTCGCCGCGGGAAGTATTTATTATAATAGAGATAGAAATATCCATTTTTTTTAAAAGCGGGATCAAAGGCCATTCCAAGTAGGCCCTCTTCTCTTCCTAGGCTCCCAACAGAGCTACCCATATTCAAGAAAAGTGTTGTTTTTTTGACATCATTACGATTGGCAAAGGAGTGGATTTTGCCCTTCTGTTCGATCACGAAGAGCCGATTGCTGCCGTCAGGGGGGGCCAGTAGGAAAAGTGGTTTTTCAAAAATAAGGTTGGGGAAGGCCCTGGCGATTTTAACAGTTCCCAGTACTTGGGACGGGTAAACCAGAAGAAAGCAAAGGAGTAGCGAAAAAACCACGTCTTATTGTAGCTTTTGAAGCGCCAGTTGGTTCTTATAGCCGGCTGTCTTTTTGCCTGCGTAATAGAGTCCAAGCCCTAGGCACATCCAAGCAATAAAACCTAACCATCTTTTTTTCGTCATAGCATCTCCACTAGGGTTTCTTATTGTCTTTCAAAGCCGTTGCTGATTAAATGATATATATCACTAAAGTATAAAGATGAATTATTTTTTATAATAAAAATATTATTTAATTTTAAAAAGGGAGTTTCAATTGAATATTTCGCTATTCTCAATGACAGGTCTTGAATTTATGTTTCGCTGGGGTCACTTCTTAGCAGGTGTCTGCTGGATTGGTGTTCTTTGGTATTTTAACTTTATCCAAGGATCTTATTTTGCAGAAGCAGATGGAGCCGCAAAATCTGATGCTACTCAAAAATTAGTTCCTAGAGCACTTTGGTGGTTCCGTTGGGGCGCCATGGGTACTTTTCTCTCTGGTGTTGTAATTTTGGCGATGAAAGGTCATATGGCCGGACCAGCTATTTTTAGTACTTCTTGGGGAGTCACTATTTTAGTAGGGGCCCTGATGGGAACTTTTATGTGGTTCAACGTTTGGTTTATAATCTGGCCTGCTCAGAAAATTGTTATAGCTAATGCTGTTGCAGTTGCTGGTGGCGGCGAAGCCAATCCTGCTGCTGCTGTTGCGGCTGGCAAGGCCGGTTTAGCTTCTAGAACCAATACACTTTTCTCATTACCACTGCTTTTCTTTATGGGAGCTGCTAGTCACCTTCCAGTATCAATTGGTAACGACGGAATTGGTTGTGCCCTAGGTGCGGCTGCTGCTCTAGTTGTAGTAGTAGAGGCCAATGGACTCTTCGGTAAAATGGGACCCATGAAATCTGTATCTGGAGTGATCCACATGGGGATTCTTTTAACAGTTGTTCTTTTTGGACTAGTAGAAGGTCTTAGTTAATGAGTTTTAATTTTTTCAAATTAATTATAATGGCAGGGTCTCTCGGGACCCTGCTTTTAGTTTTAGGCTGTCAAAAAAAGAAAATTGACCTGGCCCGCCTTAGCCCCGATCAATTGGCCGCCCATAATAAAAGTAAGCTGCTTGCGCGAGGAAAAGCTCTCTATATAGCCGAGTGTATCGTCTGTCATAATCTCAATCCAAAAATGGCGGGAGCAACTGGTCCGGAAATATACGGCTCTTCACTGGAATTAGTCACGGCCAGGATTCTTACCCTCGGCTACCCCCCTGGATACAAACCTAAGCGCGATACTGAGCTGATGCCCGAATTTGATCATCTGGAAGAAGACATCCCGGCGATTCACGCCTTTTTAAATACTCCGTAAGTTTATTTTGAAAAACAAATCTCAAATTAATAACGATTTCTATGAACATTTGCATGACGATTGGTACAACGCAGTCGACGATCCCGTAGCCTTATTACGTGCCGAGCATAAAGTTAAGAATCCTTGGGTTACAAAAATAATAAAAGGTGAAAAAAGAAAAATATTAGATATCGCCTGTGGTGGGGGCTTTCTTGCCAATCACCTGGCCGAAGAAGGTCATCAGGTAAGTGGGGTGGATCTTAGCCCTTCAAGCCTTAAAACGGCCACCAGCTTTGATAAAACTAATACTGTAGCTTACAGTGTCTGTGATGCTCACCATTTACCTTTTGAAGACAACACTTTTGATGTTGTCTGCGTGATGGATTTTTTGGAGCATGTAGAAAACCCATCACTAATAGTTAAAGAAGCATCCAGAGTCCTCAAAGAGGGAGGGCATTTTTTCTTTCATACTTTCTCCCGTAATTGGATTTCTTGGTTCTTTGTTATTAAATTAGTAGAATTTGTACTTCCAAAGACTCCGAAAAATATGCACCTATTAAGACTTTTCATACAGCCAAAAGAACTTGAGAACTTTTGTCTTCAAAATAACTTAATGGTTAAAGAAATGGTGGGAATTAAACCACAGTTTTTAAGCCGCATCTTTTGGATTTCTCTTTTTCAGAGGAAAGTTCATCAAGATTTTAAGTTTTCTTTAACTTCAAATAAGTTAATTTCTTATATGGGATATGCCGAAAAAAATTGCAATGAAATTTAAAGGGAATAATTTTTCTTGAGTACTATTCCCTAAATAATCTTAATGCGCCAGCGATCCACAATGGGGCATCTCTGGAGCGTAAGGATTGTGAACTTTCGCCATTTTCTTAGTATTTTGCACCCATTTTTTTCGAACCATAGGACAGCGGTAAGCGGCGTACTTATCACCTAATTGATAAGTATTGATGACATGTATTAAGGCCATTGAGACTAAGTGATAATTCTTATTATTTTCTTCCCTATCCGCTTTGGCGGTAATCTTTGACAGAGTTTTTTGGCCATAGGTTAGTAACTTCTTGATTTCTTCATTTTTGAGGGCGGCAATTTTTTTTGAAACCGCTTTGGCATTTCTTTCGACTTTCTTTCCGTCGTATTTGAAGAAAGCGGCATGTAGTGATTCATTGGCCTCTAGGATGGCGAGAATTTCTGTTTTCGTTTTGGCATCAATCTCTTTTTTAGAACTCATGGTCATACTCGACTTTTCTTTTTTCATATTCTTCATATGAGTGGAGTCACTGGCGTGGGAATTGAAAGTAAAAAATATGAGAGTGGTTACTACTAGCTTAAGCATGATTTTCCTCTGGGTTAAATTTCTTCTGTTCATAATATGAAAAAATTACGGGTACTACAAATAAGGTTATCGATTCAATCACCATCCCGCCTAAGACGGGAATCGCCATCGGTTTTATCACTTCAGCACCAGTTCCACTTGACCACATGATGGGAAGCAGCGCCACTACCGTGGTGGTGGTGGTCATCACAAGTGGTCGGATTCGGCGGCAGCCGGCTTCGACGATACAGCTTTTTAATTCTTGCAAGTTTTTTGGTTGATGATTTTTGATCGCCTCTTTTAAAAAGATCATCATCACCACGCCATCGTCGACGGCGATTCCAAAAAGCGCGATAAAGCCCACCCAGACCGCAACTGAGGTATTAAAACCTCCCAGCCAAAGTAGGATTATGCCCCCTGCGGTGGCCACGGGGACAGCGGCAAAAATGATGGCACTATTTCTCCAAGAACCAATTCCCAGGAAAATAATGATCAGGTTTATCACAAGGGCGATTGGAATTAAAATACTTAGCCTCTTATTGGCCCTCGTTTGGTTTTGGTACTGACCGGCCCAGACAATAGAATATCCTTTTGGAAGCTCAACTTCTTTTTCAACCAGCGCCTTGGCCTCGTCAACAAAGCCAATCAGATCACGGTCTTTAATATTGAGAAGGACTAACGAGCGCAGCAGGCCATTTTCAGATTGAATAGTCGCGGGGCCAGTGACTACATTAATTTTTGCCAATTGCTCGAGAGGAATATGTTGGCCCAAGGGAGAAGGTATTAGAACTCTCTTTAATTCATCAATCCGATCACGCAGCTCTTTTTTATAGCGGACGCGAATAGGATAGCGTTCTCGACCTTTATAAAATTGGCCTATGGTCATACCACCTACAGCTGTTTGGAGTATTTGGTTAACTGTACCGGTATTGATACCAAATCGACTGGCGGCTACCCGGTCGATTTCAAATTCAATATAGGGCTTACCTATTATTTTTTCGGCATAGATTCCATAAGCGCCTTTTACCTTCTCGACTGACTTGGAAACTTTGGCAGCGAGACTTTCAAGGGTCTTGAGCTCTGGACCGAAAACTTTGATCCCGACTTGAGTTTTAATTCCGGTACTAATCATGGCGATACGGTTTTCAATCGGAAAGAGCCAGGCGTTGATAAGTCCAGGAACTTGAAGGGCGGCGTCGAGTTCTGCCATAATATCGTAAATTGATACTCCTGGAGGCCATTGATCTTCCGGTACCAGTTTAACCACGGTTTCAAACATTGCGATTGGGGCGGGATCAAGGGCAGACTCTGCTCGTCCCAATTTTCCAACAGCCCTTTCAACTAAG
>JABGVH010000223.1 GCA_018646195.1 Halobacteriovoraceae bacterium | reverse complement strand
CTCTTCAAGCTTAAAAATTGCAGGTCCGTTGGGCTCTGCAGGGGCGATCGACACCGCTGACTCTCGGTAATTCATTACTTCTTGTCGGTAGGCCTCGCACTTGTCACGATAGGTTTGGTCCCAGCGGTCGAGGTGGCCTTCCCAAGTAGCAATCAACTCAGAGTGGGTAGCTTCATTTTTTAGATTTAAAAAGGGGATCTCTTCAGAGGTCACCAGGGAGATCGAGTTTTCAAAAACCCACTCTCCAAGATTCACTAAGCTCTCTAGTGCCAACCTTCCGCTGCCCACCAAGGTGACTCGCTTATTAACTTGTTCCGGTGATTTTGATAATTCCAATAATCTTTTGGCGCCACTGGCACCGTAGAAAAGATCGACTGCATCCAGCTGCTCTGGCTCATTGAGGGCGTAAGAATGGGAGGGTCCCATTGCTAGTGGATGGTCTTCAGCTTCTCTGGCATCAATTACCAGATCGAAATCTTGATAGCGCTCACATTCCTCAGCTGTCTTGGTGACAACTCTGAAGAGGTCTATTAAGCGGCTATTATGGGGCGCCTCTTGCGAGGGCCTTAGGAAAGTCTTATGGACTCTTTGTAACTCGGACTCACTAAAATTGCTGGTAGAGGCCCCTAGTTTTTGAAAGTACTGGCAGGCACTGGTTCCGGTGGGACCTACGCCGCAGATAGCTATTTTCATAGGGGTTTTTTAGCACGTGTTAGAGGGTCTTACAAAAAAAAGACTCTAGAATCGCCTCTATCGGTGGTGGAATGCTCGGCAAATTTATACATAAATTCGATAAAGGCCTGGAGTGCCTCAAAGGAAGGCATGGAGGTATCAAATTCACAGCCATAGCGCATGTATGTTTGACGGTCTTTCTCGATATACTCTTGGCCGTACTTAACTTGTACGATTACCGGAATATACTGGGTCTTAGTAAAATAGATACGCAGGGTAATCTCTTTTCCCTCTTCGAATTTCTTATCCCCTTTGATATTCCAAGGAATTTGAAAGAGGCAGCCCTCTCTAGAGAAATCGACTAAGCGGACCGGGTAATGGGTCCCTTCCTGGTCAAGCACGGTGTAACAACCTAAAAAATTGGTAAACATCACTCGCTCAAAAGAACGGCGCTTTTCTTCGATGTTTTCTTTTCTTTTTTCTACAAAATCCAATAATTTCTCTGTCATGGTTTCTCCGTGGGTTCCTGTGGAACTTATCGGAAAACGGCGTCAAATAATTAAGGAAAAAAGCCTTGTCATTTTAAGGCCTTAGCTTTGAACGATTTTGTAAACGTTTGTAATTAGGAACGGTTTTTCTTGCGCCATTGAGGCGTCTCGGAAATTTCCTGATGGATCCGCCTAAAGGACTCCAAGCGAGTATGAACCATCTGGGATTCCCTGGTGGAGAGATCCATGCCCTCCCAAAAGGAACAACCTTTTGTCGCCTCTAAGTGAAGACAGTCGTTAAATTTACAATTCCGCGCATGCCCCTCTAGGTCAGGGAAGAGCTCAATTAATTCCGCCGGATTGAGGTCGTCCATGGAGTAGGAGCGAATGCCGGGAGAATCTACCATTTGAAAATTGGGGCAATCGACTATCTCGGACCAGGTGGTGGTATGCGCCCCCTTGCCAGACTTACCGATATTTTTTGATTTTAAAACAATTTTTCCATCGGAAAGCGCCGAGATGGTTTTTGATTTCCCCACTCCTGACTGTCCTAAAAATATTGAAGTCCTGCCAGAAATCCTTTCGACAAATTCACTAATACCCTTGTCGAGGAACTGGTGTTGGTAGTCGGGAAACTTTGCCGAATACTCAAAGCATTCAACTCCTAGCGGAAGAAGTCGATCCCGTTCAAAGGGGATGTCGACTTTTTCCGGGTCGTGCTCGTCCATTTTATTAAAAACTACCAATGGCGTGATATTCCACTGATGGGCGCGCGCCAAGAAGCGATCCACCAGCCCTCTCTTATAGGCCGGCTTGGAGACAGAATTGAGAATCACCATAAGGTCACAATTGGCAGCGGTTACCTTTTTTTTATTTTCTCGAACCAGTAAGCGGAAGATCTCATTATGCCGCTTCTCGACGTTCATAATAGTCCATTGCTTTTTGGCCAGGTCTTCTTCTACTTCGACCCAATCGCCAACTACGACACTTTTCTCACCTTTAACTAATTTTCCAAGAGCGGTGGCAACGATCAAAGTATCACTGCCCTCGAGCTTGACTTCAAATTTCCTAGCGGAAGAGCGGTAAACCTTACCTCTTTTAAGCTTTCCCAGCATTCATATATCCTCCGGGGAAAAACTGATTATGTGGGTCCATCTTTTCTTTCAAGTGGCCAAACATAAGCTTTTGATTTTCACCATAATAATTTTTTATAAATTTTTGTTTTAATAAACCTATTCCATGTTCTGCAAAGGGTGAACCGCCCCAAGCGGAAACTTCGCGATATAATTGCGCTAGAAGTTCTTGGCATTGGGGTTCTTCAGTTTGGGTCGGCATAAAATTAAAATGCAAGTGGGCATCCCCAAAATGGCCGAATAAATTGTACGCCACGCCGCTATTTGACCAAGATTTATAGTAATGAAGTAATTTTTCAAACTGTTTAGGTGAGACTTGAACATCGGTGCCTTTTTTAGTGACACCCATTTTAGCGTTCACCTCAAAGATCGCCCGGGGGACATTCATTCTAAGGTCCCGGACTTTTCCCATCGGGATTTCGACTAGTGATTCTTCAGGCAAGCTGAGAGTAGTCAGTAATTCCTGATAAACTGTTTCAAATTCAGAAGCGTCTATCTCTAAGAAAACCAGGTCTTGATTTTGGCAGGGCCTTTCTTCAAGACTCAAGTACTCCAGAGAATTGCGGTCGATCATCTCACAGGCAAAAATTTTCGAACGGTACTTCTGAACCCTTTCAAATACTTCTAGATGCTGTGAAAAATCTTCCTGCCAGGGCCTTAAAAAAAGGAAGATGTAGTGGACATTAGTGGCGGCTGCCAACTTCAATTTGGCGCCAGTAATGACTCCAAGTTGCCCTTCAGTTCCAATCATCAAATCTATTTCTTTTAAGAAGCGCGGGAAAGGCGCATTCTTGAATTGTTCATAGGGAGCATAATCCTCGCCATACTGCTCTAAAAGCTCAGCATTGTCCCTAAAGTGGGGGTGTGCTGAAAGCGGCCGCTCCCGGCTCAGTATTTGAACTTCTCCCCTATAATCCAGGTATTCTATTTCGAGCACCTGTTCGCGCATGCCACCAAAACCAAAACAGCGCTCTCCCGTGCAGGAGGT
>JABGVH010000222.1 GCA_018646195.1 Halobacteriovoraceae bacterium | reverse complement strand
GTTCTCATTTGGCCCAGAATTTGGTCCATCTGCTCCTGTGTCTGCTCTTCCATTGCCTTCATCGCCTGGCCTTTAATAGCGCCTTCTTGAGTGGGGACAATTGAAAAGCCTCCCACCGAATGCGCGTATTCTATGATGCCAGGGATATCGGTGATGCGATCACGCATGCGAATCAAATCTATCTTATCTATGTCTACTGGTTTTGGTTTACTCATGGTTCCTCCGAAAAATACAAATATAGAATGGCCTGCTTTAAGGGAGGGCTTAAAGAAAAATCGAAGGAAGAATAACGCCGCTATAGCAAGCGGGCCTGTGGTAGCGATTCATTCTTGCAGTTTGCCATAAACCTGGCGCAATTGCTAGGGCTCTGGTATGAAAAGCTTAAAATTTGGAGCGTTATATTATGAAATGCATGAGCTTTTTAGCATGGTCTTTATTGATTACTTTAGTTACACAGCCTTCCTTGGCAGAAGATAATTGGCTTTGTAAAAAAACCGCCTCAGAGAGAGAGGGGAACGCAATAAATGCTTGTGGTGTAGGGGTAGCGAAATCAGAGGGTAAGGCTAGAAAGAAAGCTTTTGAACGTGCCAAACAAGAATTTAAAGATATTTGCTCAATATCAGACGACTGCAAGGGTAAGAAAACGATTGTCTCCCCGCTTAGAAATAGTTGTAAGAAGCTTAAAAAGAGTGGGTACAAATGTTATCGCGGCTTAAAGTTTGAGATTGAAAAGATTGAGGGAGTATTTGGCGAGAGAGGTTCAATTCCTTCCTCTTTTGGTTTTGGAGTTATATTATCACGTCCAATCATGAAGGAATATCCTCCTTATTTTAATGACCATATTGCAAAAGGAATAACCCTGCATTTTGAGCCATCAAGGGAATCATTGAACGGCTTTCATTTTCGTTTCGGTATCAATTACCTTAGTTATTCAGAATCTCATCAAAACCAAGGCCCCAAAGAAGCAAAGGGAAGCTACACAGAGTTTAATATTTCCCTTCCCTATTACACTCGTTATTTCTATTGGGGAGCTGAGTTGGGAATTGGGAGCCACAAGATGGAAAGCGAAAAAGAAAATCCGACTTCACAATTTGGGCAATCAGTAAATGCTCTCGATTATTCTTCAGGGGGGGCAAAAATTGGCCTCAACCTAGGATATAAAAGTCCAAACTTAGTAGGGGATTGGGGGTGGTTTTTTAAAGGTGGAATTTATCACTACTTCTTTTTTACCAAAAAACCTAATAACTCACTATTTAACAGCAATTCAGATTTTAAAGGAACTTTTACTCCAGATATGGCGGTGGGTGGATTACTTTATTTTTAAGCTTGGGTTTTTCCGCCACCGTGGCATGCGGGAGAGTCGGTGACGGAGTTATCGTCACTCCATTGGGCAGGAGTTTTGGTAACCATGGTGAGAGCGTGAATCGCCCCTTTAAGCTCTTCCGCCAAGACTCTATTGACCATTTGATGGCGCATAATCAATTTCTCACCTTCAAAGGCATTTGAAACGACGATGACTTTAAAATGTGACTCGGAGCCTGGGGGAACATTATGCATATGCGACTCATTGATTACTTCAAGGTGGGTTGGCTCAAAGATTTCGGCCAGTTTTCTTTCAATTTCTTTTTGTATTTTCATAGCTTAGTTCCAGGTTCAGTATATATTTAATCGAGCAGCCAAGGGATGGTCAATTGACGCGATGTGAATTTGGCCAGGTTGGGAGAATTTGTCTAGAATGCTGACAAACTTGTGGAGGAAATTATGACAGACACTAATCCAATAGGACTTACCGGAATTGAATGGGTAGAGTTTGGTTCACCTGAACCTGAAGCCCTCCACCAGCTCTTCACCCAATTTGGATTTTCTCTTCTAAGTTTGCACCGTGATAAGGACGTCGCTTATTACAATCAAAATGACATAAATTTTTTATTAAATCGTCATCCTTTTTCTTTTGCCCACGATTTTTATAAAAGCCATGGACCTAGTATTTGCTCAATGGGCTGGCGGGTAAAAAACGCTAATAAGGCCTTTAAGATGGCGATCCAAAGAGGTGCCAAAGCGGCGGTTAAAACCGACTACGATCGTCCCGCAATATACGGTATTGGAAATAGCCTGATTTATTTTATTGAGACCTCTGATAATCTCTATCAAGACCTTGGCTTTGAAGGTCTTGAGAATCCTCGAAAAGTTAAGAGCAAAGGTTTCACTTATATAGATCACCTGACTAATAATGTGGAAGAAGGCACCATGGCCAAGTGGACCAAGTTTTACAAAGAAGTATTTGGCTTCACCGAAGTTCGCTATTTTGATATTAAGGGGGCTAAGACCGGCCTAACCTCTTTTGCTCTCCGCTCACCCGATGGCTCTTTCTGTATTCCTATTAACGAGGCGACAGATAAAAAATCTCAAATCAATGAATACTTAGAAGAGTACAAAGGGGCCGGAATACAGCACCTGGCCTTCTGTACCGAGGACATTGTATCTTCAGTTGCATCACTACAGTCAAATACCAAAATTGAAACCCTAGACATTGACGACGAATACTACGCAGAAGTCTTCGATCGGGTTCCTAATGTCACCGAAGACCAAGAGAAATTAAAAGAATTACAAATCTTAGTTGATGGCGACGAGAAGGGTTACTTACTGCAAATTTTTACCAAGAACGTGGTCGGACCGATTTTTATTGAAATCATTCAAAGAAAAAATCACCAGTCCTTTGGGGAAGGTAATTTTGGAGCTCTCTTCCGTTCAATCGAAAGAGATCAAGAGAAGCGTGGTTATTTAAAGTAATCGGCGAGGTAACGACCAGCTTTCAGATGCCCTCTCTCATTCCAATGGCCTCCGTCTTCTGCCATATATTCACTGCCTGAAACTTGGCCTGCAAGCCCAGCAATATAAGTGAAGCCAGCTTCGGTAGTCCATTTTTGATAGCCACGATCATAAACCTGGTCACCGTTGACTAAAAACCCATAAACTTTTGTTGTTGCGGGAATAATCTTTCTTGCTAGTACAAAAATTTCTCTTATACGTTGCTGCGCCAACGTGTAGCTAGGGGCCTTATCTCCACGGTTTTTAATTTCTACTAAAGGGCCATTTTTAATGCCTTGATTAATAAGATACTTCGAATAGAGAAATGTCAGCAGACGGGAGTTTTGGGTTAAAAAGGCCAGTGGGGAATTCCTAAAGTACTGTGAATTTCCGATGCTATTTAAGTAGGGTCTATCAAAAACGATCCCAGAAAATCCAACTTTTTTATTGAGCTCGAAATGATTGTCGCTAAAGTCATTGATACAGAACTGCCAAAAAATAATATCTGGCCTTATGCTATCTATATATTTCTTTAATACTAATAGCTCTTGATAATTTCCGTAACCACTGACACCATAAGCGAAGAGTTCGTATTTTTTGTCTTCATTTAAATGGTGATAATATAATTTCTCATTTGATACATGGCGAGCGTGGGTAAATGAATCTCCGATAATTAGAATTTTCTTTTTGCTTGTTGCGAGGTCTCCATATTGTCGGAAGCCTTTGTCATCGGTTCTATAATTAATTGTGTAAGTGTTGCCGCTAACATCGGTAGTCTTGTGAGACAATATGAAGTTTGGCTTAGTTTTCCAGCCAAGCAGGGGGTCGCTTTCTAGGGTAGAGGCCTCTAGGCTGCCGTAGCGATAGAGATGCTGTAGCCTAAGACCCAGCTCGCCTAGAAGCAGCAAACTAATAAAAATGAGTCCATTGACTCCCAAGATAAAAACAAATTTCATTAGATAAATTTAGGAAGGTTTGAAGAATTTGGCAAATTCTGTCTCTTTTAGCTTTTCGTGGTCTCCTGATGTGCAGATTTTTACGAAACTCTCTAAGTATTTAGACTTTTCTTCCAGAGATTTTATTTGTTCCACGATATCGTCATTTTTTGCTTGTAGCAGTTTGCAGACATTTTGCTCAAAGCCTTCGACACTAGGATCAATTCTTAGAATATTTTTGATCTCTTCAAGTGTGAAACCAAATTCCTTTAAGAACATAATAAAGGTAAGGATGCGGAAGGCTTCTTCACCATAAACTCGATAATTCGATTCTGTTCTTTCAGGATCTGGCAGTAGGCCTCGCTTTTCGTAAAAGCGAATGGTCTGAGTTGTTAATTTTAATTTGGCGGCTAAATCACCAATCGTAAACTTCATTTTTAATCGTTCCCGGCCTTAACTTTTTTTGATTAAAGCAGATTAAAAATCACTGGTCAAAGTGTAGTTGGCTATAAACTTCGCATTTTTTTTAGGTACTTAGCGGTTATTTTGAGAGGAGAGCGAGGATGTTAATCAGTAAAAGATTAGAATTAAAAACAGATTAATGAAACTTAAGATTAAGAATATTTTTTTTAAAAATTAGAAATAAAAAATGGATTTGGACTGGATTAGATTTTTGGAAAAAAAAAGGGGCCCCCGGTAAGGCCCCTTCAAACTTGGTACTCCCAAGGGTCGTCATATCGAACCTTCCTCCTGCAAAGTCCTAACTTTAATATGAATAAAATCAGAGAGTTATTATCTCTCTAATTTCTCAACTAGGTCAGATATTGATTCTGCCACTTAGGTGGCGGAAAGTGGCAGAATCTTATTGATATATTTACACAATGTGGTAATAAGTAAAGATGATTAAGTCTATCAATGGAAAGATAACTAAAGATATTGTGAATAAAGGGAGCTCAAAAAGGTTTTCGGAAAAGTTAAGCAAAAGGGCCATCTTACTTTTACAGGCATTGAGTGATGTGATCTCTTTTGATGATTTGAAACAAATTTGTGAACCACCTTCTCTCAGGGTTCATAAACTCAAAGGTAGTATGAGGGATTTTTGGTCAATAACAATAGAGAAACCTTGGTGCATCATTTTTAAGTATAACAAAGGCGAATTTATTGAAGTTGAGATAGGAGATTATCATGATTGATTTAAAAGTTAGATATTCAGCCGGAGAATTTCTTAAGATTATGGTTCTTGAAGAGCGAGGCCTCACTCAAAAGTGGCTAGCTGAAGAACTTGGTTGTGCTGAAAGAAAAATTTCTGAAATTTGTAATAATAAAAGAGGTATATCTGCTGACTTTGCACTTCAATTAGAAAAAGTTTTCGGCATCAGTGCAGAGATGTGGGTAACGATGCAGGCAAAGTGGGAGCTTTATAATGCTCGCCAAAAAGTCGCATGATTTTTATTTTTGCTCTAGAGTTCTAGTGAAATAATAATGGAAGAATATATTCCTCATTAGAGTAATAAATCAGGCAAAAATATTCCTCTTATATGCAAATTATTGGAAACGTGATCAAGCTGACCAATTCTTTTTCAATACTTTAGTAAAATAGAAACTCCATGCTCCCTTGCATTGAGCTTCTTTCTCATGAAAACTCTCAACCTCAACCCTGGTACCTACTCACCGAGAGATCCAAAATCATCCGACTACTATCAAATTCATCTCAAGAGGGAATTTAACAAATTTTTATCCTGTGGTGTACTGGCAAACGGCTTTGCCAGGTTTCATTGCGGGCATTGCCAAAAAGACAAGTTGATTGCCTATTCCTGTAAAGGCAGAGCGGTTTGTCCAAGTTGTACAGGTAGAAGAATGGCCGATTCTTCCAAACACCTAGTGGAGAATGTCATTCCTGATGTTCCAATCAGCCATAGATACAATATAATGATTTTGCGGCTTAATTGTTCCTATACATTCTTGAGCTTCTAATTTTTCTTGCTCGTAATGGGTACTTTTGGCCACCTCATCCAGCTCCAATTGCTTATTCGGATCGAGCTTATGACTTCGCAATTGATTACTAAATTCTTGCGAGCGATAAAGTGTATTGTGAAAAAATGTTTCCCCGCTCTCTTTCAGCCCATTTAGAACCCTAGTAGAGGCTAGAAGATCGTAGTTCTCAATTCTCTCGCCGTAACTAACAATGGCCTTGGTATAGTGAGAACTCTTATTTTCTTTATCTAAAAACTTGGCAATTTAAGAAAACGAATTAAAGACTCTCTGCGAGCAAATTAAAAAAGATTGTTTCGAAGAAATCAATAAAGCCCTAGATACGAATTTCACATTTTATCAAAAATATGGCCGACTCCTTATTGAAATACTTATCTTGTTCTTACTATCTCGATTTGTCATAGGCGGTCTCAAGACACTCACTTTTTTATACGCTTTCCTATTGCTATTATTTTATATATTTTATTCATCATATTGTGCGAATAAGGAAACAAATGCAGTTTAACTACGACGAATACTACCCAGTTTTAAAAAAAGATCCAAAGCTAAGAGCACTGATTCAGAAAGTTGGTCCCTGTACGGTGGATAAAATTAGTGGCATCAATATGTTCTAAGCTCTGTGCCGCTCAATCACTTACCAACAATTGGCGGGAAAAGCCGCCGGAACTATCTATGGTCGTTTTTTAGAGCTTGTATCTGCCAATCGGGAAACTCTCTCACCAGAAGATGTTATAGGTTTTTCCCCTGAAGAATTAAAAATTGCTGGCCTTTCCCTTAATAAGGCCCTGGCCATTCTCGATTTAGCCGAAAAAAGCTTGGTTGGAGAACTTCCCGATAAAAAGGAGCTCAGCTCCCTGGACCGTAGAAATGTTTCTGATTTTTACTCTGGGAAGAAAGGATGTACTCGCCACCGGTGACTATGGCCTTCGAACCGGACTCAAAATTCTCGATAACTTAGAAGAACTTCCCAAGCCGAAAGAGTTTCAAGCAAGGGCAGAAATTTGGAAACCCTTCAGAAGCGTTGCCGGTTGGTACCTTTGGCGCAACGTCGACATCAGGGCAGTCAAACCGTAATCATCGTTCAATAAAAATATACTCGTCGTCTAGCTGTCTAACATATCATTCAGTTTCTTTTGTATATTAAGCATATCAGTTGCCTCTTGAGTTCCGGCTTTTGCCTTACCAAGACGATCTATAGCATCTTGTTTCATTTTCTGTATCTTTTTAACAAAGTCTCCAGTCGTGCCGGCCCTTGCAGCTTGGTCTTGCGCATCTCTTAAAGTTCTCAAGTTGAGCTCAACATAATCCGCATTATATTTGTATCCTCTTCCTACAAGGTTCCCACTAGTACTATCTACTGCTCTTAAGGCTTGCCCTTGCCCGCCCGGTAGCATTGTATCGATTTTTGCCTGAACTTTTCTAAGCTCAGCCAATTCTGCAGCATCCTTTACAAGCCCGCCCTTAATACGCCCTTCAATTCGATTTTGAACGTCTACTAAGACATTATGATAATCAATATCGAGTGAAGCTCCACCTCCAGGCGGCACGACGGTAGGGACACCTTGCTTTTTCAATGCTTCTGCCGTGTTAACTAGTTGATCAAATTGTCGTGGTGTTTGGGCACTTCTCAAAGGAACTTGGACATGATCCTGGAGTGCTGGAGTATGAAGACTGTGAACTTCCGCTAATTTGTCTGTATGCGGATTCAAAACCCCTTTCTTGCCACGCTTGTTGCCTTTCCAGGCTGTATTGTAAAACAACTGAACTTCTCCACCAGTTCCATGCAGTGCCATTGATCCACTTTTTATTGGGTTACCATCTGGAGTCAGCATTTCACCAATTCCTCCCGCCATAAACTCGTCGCCTTCTTTGAACTGCCATTTCTGAAAAGCTTCAGGCTTGCTTGAAGTTGGTAAGGCCGCCAAATTTGCCGCTTCATCCGCGTTTGTGTAGCGCTTTTTCGAGCAAGGTGCAAACCAACCTCCCCAAGAACCGGCCCACCCTCCACGGCATAACTTCATATCTTTTTTCAATTTCACATGAAAGGCAAGGCCATCGGAAAATGGATTCGGACCTCCAGGAACGACTTTTCCATCCCTCACCAAGCGACTGTAGGGAGTTCCTTTACCTTTCGTTTTGTCTAAATCAAAAAAGCGAATTTCAGCCACCCCAGATTCACCTAAATCCGCTAACATTTTATATGTTTTCTTTTCCGCCATGGCCGCAGTATTTTTCTTGATCTGAATGACAATGGCCTCAATTTCTGAAGCCGAGGCCTTTGGGATTCGAGTCTGAGCTTTCTTGAGTTTATCGAATAAGTCGTGGGCATTTTCCTCTAGAATCGCTATATCTCTTCCAAAATTGGGCCCCATCGCATCGGCTAATCCAGCTTTAATTTTTCTTTGTTGAGCCTCCGGTAGTTTGCTAAAAGCTTTGACATCCCCTTGTGCATTTGGAGAAATTCCTTTATTTGATCCCGGTGTTCCAGCGTCAAACTTTTTTGCGATATCGTCGGCCTGACTTTGTAACTGACGTTGCTGTTGCTTCGTCAGCTGAACTTCAGGAATGTCTCGAGCATGTCTGGCCTTCT
This sequence comes from Halobacteriovoraceae bacterium, assembly GCA_018646195.1. Taxonomy (GTDB): domain Bacteria; phylum Bdellovibrionota; class Bacteriovoracia; order Bacteriovoracales; family Bacteriovoracaceae; genus JABGVH01. The sequence goes on along the minus strand of JABGVH010000222.1, from coordinate 6,114 downwards.
GGGCATCATCAGCGTGGCCACGTAATCCTTGCGCCTGTTCTCCTAGAAGTTTATTTCTTCTGGCAATCATTTGCTCTAATTCAACAATTGAATCGATGTTCCCGTTTTTGACAATTAATGCCAGAGGGTCAGGTGGAACGATGGGTGGATTTCTTGCGGACAACGCCCTAGACATAATTTCTCTGATTTCGTCATCAGGAATTCCGTTGCGCTTTAGCTGCAGCATTTGATCGAGGACATCTCGCTCCGCCAAAATAGCTCCAGAAGGTGTGTCTCTTCTCCAAGCGGCATGTATCAAGCCAGACTCCACATTCTTCACAGCTACGCGAGAGATTTCAGACATATTTACATTAACCATAACATCTAACGTTTTCAATAATTCCGCATTATCACCAAGAATTCCAGCAAGTGCTTTTTTAATTTGTTCTGGAGAAGCTCCTGCATCTTGCAACGCCCTTACTTGGCGGGCCAACTCTACGAACTTATCATCGGCTCTTGAAAGTGCATCTGCTGCCATAAAAAGAGCTTTGTTTTTACCTAGATTGCGATAGAGGTCTCCCAATGGTGTAGTCAAAATATGGCCAGTAAACCCTACCGTTCTCCTGGCCCACTGAGCAGGACGTGTGTTACCAATCCAATTCTTAATGCCAGTCAAATTCTCAACAGTTCCCTGTGCAAAACTTTTCGTTCCTTGCCCAAATTTAGAATTCGCTACAAAAAGGGCGGCAGCAGAACTGCCTTCCGCGAGACCTTTAGCGCCACTTAAAACAATATCCTGTACTGCCGCGACTCGCTGGCTTTGGCGGGCAAATTTATTAAAATTAACCGCGGCTTCTGCAACTTCACTTCCCACTTTTATAACGCCCCTTCCAGCTTTTGTAATTCCCTTAGCAATTGCAGGTCCCAAGTAAGGCAGAAGGTTTAAGCTAAAGAAAGCTAAGGCCGTAGCGCAACTTTGAGTTTTAACAATAGCTATAGGACCTATATGATCTCCGGTGCTGCTGGCCTTCATTGGTACCGGGCAGGAAGGACCTTTATTTGAACTGGCCATGGCCTTGGCCATTTTAGTTTTGTCTCCACAGTTTTGAAGCTGTGGAAAATCTTTCACCATGTAATAGAGGTCGGCACCAAGTACCGCTCCATAGGCTGCACGGGCGAGATTTAGTGAACGGGCGGTTTTTTGCGCCAATTCTACTGCCTGAGCAGCTTTTGAGCCAATTGCAATGGCCTGAGCAGTTCCTTGAGTGGCAACCACAGCGGCTTCTGCAGCAACTGCCCCTGCTTCAGCTGCTTGGGCGGCTAATTTAGCGGCCTTAATACTGGCTGCGGCACTTGCTAGCCCCATAGTTCCAACGGTCAACGCAGCATCCACCACAAACCCATTTACTGCGCCACCATATTCATCACGGGCTTCGTTGTATTGGTTGAGGCATTGAATTGAGTCCAAGTGCTTATTGGCGTTTAAAGCATTTTTTCGGGCGACCGTAATTTTTGGATCTTCAGCCGCCTTTGGATCTTCAGGAAAAGGTGGCAGTGGAATTCTCTCATGAGGAGGCATTTCTTTCATGGTCTCTTCAAGTTTATCGCATTCATCGCTTTTTTCTTTTTCCGACGTATTAAGACATTTAGTCGCATTTTTAATTTTAGCTAGACGTTCAACAATTCCTTTTCTATTTTCTTTTAATTGACTGCGAAAGGCACTCTCGACATTAGCTGCAGTAAGTGTATCGGCATTATCCCCGTTAAAACTCTTTGTTAGCTCTTTAAATTTTGTACCATCGGCCCAAGGATATTGACTCTGTATAATTTTTAAACCCTTACTGAGTTCGAGAACTTCTTTTTTAAGGACATCTACTTTGGCTTTAGTATCGGTATCTAATTTAGCGTAGCGCTCTTTATCGGAAAGACTAAAAGAATAGCCTTTTCTCATGGAATAACCCAGGGTGAATGAGCGCCCCATAAGTTCATCTAACTCTTCCTTTTTCTTTTTAAGTTCTGAGTCGAATTTCAATTTAGATTTAATCATAAGGAGGGAATTTTTTGCAATTTCTTTGACTCCCCCTTGGAGCGAGCATTTCTTGAGCCCTTTACACCACTCATAAGACTCCACAAGATTAGGGTCAGCACAGCGATTATTTGTGCCCAGAAATAAATCGTTTTCGTCTCCAGTTAATGTTTCATCTCTCAAGAGAGAATTAATCGACATTACCGATTCAAGGGAAGACTTATAGCCGTTATTAAGTCGATTCATATACAAACTGTATTCCGCCACCATTCTCTTTTTGGAAAGGGGATCCATTTGATCTTCCATACAAGAATTTATAAGACCAGATTGACTCCCAATTGATGTTTTGGGATTACTCGCTAAATATTTTTCTAATTCTTTCGAGTCAGCAAAGTGATCGGGTGTTGAAAAACGGCAGGCATCATCTGGCTTTCCGAGAAACATTGTTCCTGTTACGTGACCCCAAGTGGCCTGATAGTCTTTAACTTTAGCGTTTAGCCAGGCGGGGCATTTAAGATATTTATTTGCTAATTCATCATATTGACCGAATTGATTCTCACACTTATTGCGAACAATTGAGAGCCCTTTTAGAGCGTTATCCATCACATCAATAAATTTGGCCAGGCACTTTTTGGCCTCACCTCTTGAAGTCATATCCAAGTATTCTTTAGTATGAAGGCAAAAACAGCGCTCGCCTTCTTGAAACTGTCCACCAGCGAGCTCACATCGAACTTTTATTTGAGCGACTTGGTGAGAAGGTCCGAATAGAGTCGCCTCTTCTCGCTCATTTTTCTTATTGACTTCTTGATAGGTCCTGCGCCTTTTCTCTGCTTCTTCTTTATCAACTTTCTCCGTGCACTTAACATCTTGGTCTTGTACGCAGCGATAATACTTATCTTGCTTCTTATTCTGGCGATTGATGAACAGGTATTCGGCGTACCACTCCAAATAACCTTTTTTCATGCCCTTAGGGTTGCGTCTAGTTTTGTTAGGATAATTGTGTTTGTCTAAACACCATTTGCGACTGGCAGCCCGACATTTATCCAGGTCAAATTTGGCGTAGGATTGCCCCATCATCAAAAAAGATGAGAATAGAACCAGGATGAATTTTAATGAATTATTAAGCTCTCTCAACTGCAACACCCTCTCTATGGCTTTTCGGAATTCTACTGTATGAGCTTGAGATTATTCTAACCGAATTCTTGATTTTGCTTATGGTTAAGGATTAACTGTTTTGTAAAAATAAGCAGTTACACAAAGGGGCTGAATTTAATCTTGAATTCTACTGTGTCTTTTTTGAGTCAGAAGCAGGGTCAGGGCGCCAATCCAAAGAGAGGAAAATCTCCGTTAAAACATCCCCTTTGAGGACAAAATTGTAAAAAGGCCTGTTTTTCTGTTCGGAATTTAGGGTCAATTTCGAACGGTAGTTTAAGAGTATGCCCCCGTCTTGGCGAGTGCGGGCAAAACATGGTTTACCGTAGGCACTTTCAATGTCGCTGCGGTCGTCTCCAAGAGCCTTCAATATCTTATCGGTAGTTAGATGCCTGTTCTCGACTATTTCTATAGGTTATTTTAGAGCAACAAAATTAGGTGTTTACGGGTGGTAAATGATTATTACTTGGTGGATTGTCTGCTCATAAAAAAGGCATTTTTTTGAACTTTCGAAAGATTACCCAAATTCAATTTCAAGTGCCATAGATACAATATAATGATTTTGCGGCTTAATTGTTCCTATACATTATGGGCAGTTAAAAACAAATCAGAAGTTGGAGCATCAAAATAGGATGCTAAAATGATGTACCGATGGAATTGTTTAGTTCAGTATAAAAAAACCTTTTAACTATTTAATAATAAAGAATGAAAATTAAAATAAAGAGAGTAGAAATAAAAAAGCCATCGGTTAAGGTGGCTCTTTTTATGAAAAATGGTACCCCCAAGGGTCGTCATATCGAACCTTCCTCCTCCAAAATCCTGGATTTAATCTTAATGAAATTAGAGAGTTAATGGCTTCATGAGTTCTTGTGATACTAATAATTGGATTCTGCTACAAAGAGGCAGAAAGTGGCGGAAACGTTATCTAGGTAGGTGTTTGTGTCCACACTCCATTGTAAGGATTATGGGACAGGTTTTAGGGCATTCAAGGAAGTGGTTAAAACTTTCTTAGAATCAGATCAGTTACAATACTGTTGCCACAAACTGATGACGGAACACGCTTCTTACTACCAGCGATTGAGCCATGTGCGTCACCCTTGAAATCCTTGGGGAGTGGTTGACTATTTTTCTTTGCCTTATTTGTTGCAATCTTATGGTCTAGGTCGGCTTCAAAGAAGATAGCATCTTTTCCCATAGCTCTAGCTGCATCAAACTCGTCAGCACTTACAGCACCTCCACCAATAGAAACAACCAGGTCACTATTCTCAATCATGGCCTTTGATGTATCAGTGAGAGTTTTACTGCCTTTTCTGTATCCCCCCCAACTGTCATCTTTCACATAAAATGATGTATCTGAATAAGGAGATAGTCCTCCATACTTTTTGGCCATTTCAGAAACGACTCCTGTTGTTTCAAATCCCATTTTCTTAGCTAGCTCATAAACTTTGCCTATGCCATCTGTGGTAGCCCCAATGTTAATGATGGTCTTTTTAGGATCAGCTTTAGATAGAATTTTTCTTGCTTGTTCAAGCATCTTAGCTTCATCCTGGTATCCTGCACCAGAGTAGCCCATAAATGTGATAACTTTTTTCCCTTTATCTTTAAAAAACTTTCTTATCTCTTCAGGTGTTTTTGTTTCACCTGTTGCTTGGTAAAGATTGTTTTTGTCTATGAATTCCCTGACTCTAGGGGTTAGTTGATCAGTTTGTTTCCCGAATCTAACTTGTTGCCTGACCTCGGAGGAAGAAAAACCTTTGTCATTTAAATTAACGGCAACAACTTTTTGACCCCCAATTGAACTTTTAACTTTTACTGAAGGATCTCTTTCATTTACTAGAATAGTAACATTTTTATTTCGATGTTCTGGAGGTAGGGTTTCGTACCATTGTAAAGTATCAGTCCCCATAATAGAAAATACCTTTGCTTTTGGATTATCTGCTTCGACAGCATTGATAACGTCCCACATTTCTCCTTTTCCCATTTTAGATACAGTATTCGCAGGTAGAACATCAATCCCTGGTGTATCTTGAAATAATAATTTAATCATCTTTTCTCTGTTTTTAACCGATTGCATACCTGGCTTATAAGCAGTTGTTCTATCTGGTACTATGTATACTTTGTCTAAACCAAATTTTTCTTTCATTTGGCGTACAATATTTTCATGACCAGCATGGGGAGGGTCAAAACTACCAGTATAAACACCAACTTTTGGTGTGTACTTGTCAACAATCTTATCAGATAGTTTCTTTGACCCGGCAAAGGCATGTTCGGGGTACTTCTTTGCGGCTTCAACTGAAGCACCTCCGGCATTAGCTGATCTGCTAGACATTAAGTGAAAGTCTGCTCCAACATTTCGGGCATACTCAATTCCATTAGTGACTACTCCATCACCACCTCTAAGTATGACATCCCCACCATTCTTTTTGGCAAACTCAATTGAAGTTTTTAACGGAGTGTCCCAATCATCAACAGGACCAGCAAAAACTAATTTTTTTACATCTTTTAATTCACTCGGTTCTGCTCCTTCATTGATAAAACCAATGACTTCAATTCCTCTTTCTTTTGCATAACGATGGACCAGGGTTTCTACACCGTTATCAGGACTGGTTCCTCGAAGAATTCTTTTAGGATGCCTTTATTCTCTGGTGTCTTATTAAGAAATCGAAAAATCTTTTCATCATCACCAACCGACTTTAGCAATTTTGCAAAGTTTTCAGGAGAGTCAGCAAGGGCCTTATTAAGGTCAGAGTTGGATATAAGTAATCCTTTAAGGTTTGAGTTGGTTGTCATTTTGCGACGGTTTTGAAGACACCTTGCCTTGATTAATAGTCGTTCTTGCCTCTTTAAATGAGTTTGGCAGTTCTTTTCCAGGGTTTTCTGTTTTCCAAAGAGCTTCCATCATATCTAAATCTTTAATTTGCTCTTCTGGTGTTAATTTTGAGAAGGGAACATTTAGT
>JABGVH010000068.1 GCA_018646195.1 Halobacteriovoraceae bacterium | reverse complement strand
AGCGAGAGGATTATTTGCTGCTCACTGACCTTGCCTCGACCGACCTGGTACAGCCCTCCCATAATCAAACGGACCATCTGTTTTAGAAATCCGTTGCCCTGGATAATCAGTACATAGGCATCTAGTTTTTCTAGCGGGAGCTGCAGCTCGGTTGGGATTATTTTGCAATTGAGTACCGTTCGCTCAGTAGTTTTTACAGGAGTTCCGGTGCAGAAATAATTAAAAAAGTCATGGTTACCAGCAAAGTGAGAGGCTGCTTTTTGCATAGCGGCGATATCCAGCTGGTGGCGGTAATAAGTCAAAAGTTCACGGCCCATCATTGGAATTTCTGAACCATAGCTAAAATAGTACTGATAAGTCTTATTGAGAGCAGAATGTATTGGGTGAAAACTATCGCCGCAGCTGGTGCATTCTATTACTTTTATATCCTCAGGCAAGAGCGAGTTGAGGCCTCTTAGTAGCTTTTCACCTTCGATCTCTAGCGGGATATCGGCACGCACCACCTGTGCCAGCGCGTGAACACCAGCGTCCGTCCGGCCAGATCCAACTGTCTTGACCTCTTCGCTCTTAACAATTTTTTTCAAACAGCGGTCAAGCTCACCTTGAATAGTTTTTTGATCGGGCTGCGCTTGCCAACCGAAATAGTGAGTGCCTTTATACGAGAGGATTAACTTATATGTACTCAAAAGAAAATCCGATGCCGATGGAGACCCCATCAATCGTCAATTGATCTTGGAAATTATCATAGCTTTGGTAGCGTAAAAAAAGATCTAAGTTGGTGCGAGAGACTTGATTTTGGCTAAACATCTCAAATGAATTGAATAGTGATTTTGGCAATATACTAAGGTCTGTCTTTAAGGCCATTACTCCAAAATAGCCAAAGCCGATTTGCCGTCTTCGCTTCTTTGCCTCACCTTGGTCTCTGTCACTTCGAGTTTGATAGAGGCCCATAGCTGAGGGACCTGCCGAGACCGCCAGTTTAACTTTACTCTTGGTAAATAATTCCATTTTGAAAGAGACATCTACTGGTAGCGTCCATAGGTTGAAGTAAGCGCTACTTTGCTCATTAGATTGAGTTCCGTCTGGGTTGAGAAAAAAACCACGTCCTCGGTTAAATCCGAAACCGAAATTCCCGCCCCAAGCGTAGTTAACATCTCCTTTTTTCAAATAGCGGTCGAATCCAAAGAACAAGTAACCGGCTTTAATTGATCCCGTCCCCTGCTCAAAGGTTCTCTCAAAAATTCCATTTCGATCTTTATAATTATAATTGTCTTTTACATAGGTAAAAGACATTCCGCTTTTCGAAGAGTTTCTTATTTTTTTTAAAAAATCGGCATCTTTAAAAGTTAATAAATTGGTTCTTTTATCGAACTTGCCAGGCATTTCGACACCAAAGGATGCCAGCTGCTCATTGAGAGTAATTTTCTCTTTAACTGTTCTTGGAATAACTCCAGGAAGATTATAGGGAACTTGCTGGCCTTCTCCTATGACTGCCTTATCGATTTCAAGGTCGTCTACCGAACCGGCCACAAAAGCACTCTCTCCACTATATTTTTTATTAAGTTTTTCAGAGTAAGAGGATTCTAATTGCCCACCTAAATGTTGGTTGGCATTTTCAGCGAAAGCTCCGCTCGAATAAAATAGAATAATGCAAAATAAGAGGCCTAAGATATACTTAAGCTTCTCCCTTCCAATGGAATACATCTGCAAGTTCACCCCTATTAAGTAAAAAATATATAAATGAGCCAATCACGTAAATGCCCATAAGGCTGGCTATCATTATTTGATAATAAGAAAAGGTTAAGGATAGTATGATAAAAATAAAAAATAAGACTCTTTTCTTATGCTCTTTGACCCAAGTTGAATTCTTAAATGAGTTAAAGGGAATATTAGTAATCATTAATAGCCCGTAGACGATAATATAAATTAAAGCCGGTACCTGCATCTCTTTTAGCTCAGGAAAAACCAAGGACAGCTGAACATACCCAACACAGGCAATCGCTGCTCCGGGAATTGGAATACCTTGAAAAAAGTCGGAACTCACTTTATCTATATTGGCATTGAAACGCGCCAATCTTAAAGCTCCGCAGAGAAGATAAATAAAGGCTGCCACTGCACCAATCCGGCCAGCTCCTATTAAAAATTGATTGTACATAAAGATTGCTGGGGCAACTCCGAAGGACACTACATCACTCATGGAATCAAACTGCTCTCCAAAGGGAGATTGAGTTCCAGTCATCCGGGCAACTCGGCCATCTACTAAATCAAAGGTAGCGCCAAGAATAATAATCATGGAAGCAGTCCAAAGATCACCTTTCCAACTCAATATTATAGAGGCAAATCCACAGGCGAGATTTAACGCCGTGAAAATATTCGGTAAAAAGAAAGTCAATTTATGCGGATGGGGATTGGGCATGCAAAATCCTACTTTTCTTTTAAGCCTGCAACCAGTGTTTCACCGGCCAGAACGTCATCACCTTCACTAATAAGTATCTCATAATTCGGTGGCAAATATAAGAGTAGTGTCCCACCGAAAGGGATATGCCCAATATTCACTTGGCGTTTACCTCGGTCCCCTGGCATGACGGCAATTTCAGGCCAACCACCAAACACGCACCGCATTATATGTAACCCAATCTGCTCTCCTTCGGGGGAGGCCAGGCAAATTGAGAGTCCTGGAGTAGCAACGGATTCTTCTATAACATTCTGCTTGGACCAGCGGAAATAAGGTTTTCCGTTCTCAACTACAAGGTCCCTCACCTCTGAAGAAAATGGCAGGTAAACTCCCATTTCTTTCCACGGTGGAATAATAATTTTTATCAGTGTCAGCTCTTCGCCAAAGGTCTTATGCTTGCAGGAATTTCGAATTTCCGCCACTCGACCATTAACTGGCGAATAGAGAACTCCCTCACTTAAGGTCGGTGGGTTTTCTCTAAAAAGCACTCGGTTTTTCCTAAAGGCCAAGAGAAGTAGCGCCAGCATGGCAGTTCCAAAAAAGCTGATCAGGAAAAAGCCAAAGAAAAAAAAGAGGAAGCTGAGAATTCCCGCACTTACTATCACTTTTTTTGAAAGATAATTATTCAGCATTTATTTTTCCGTCACCTTGAATTCATCTTCTAGCTTTCTGTAATAAAAAGGAGGCTTGCGCCACTTTTCACTTATTATACGGTTAAAAAGCTTCTGCGGGTTTTTAAGCATAAGATCAGATGTTTGTTCTGCTGTTAGAAAGGGCTCCCCTCGGTAATGGGTAAAAATAGGAACTCCCAACTCGGTCAACTTAGGATATTCCGAAAGCTTTAAGAGTCCACTCTTCTGCTCTTCTTTGCCATTCCAATGCATGTAATAAAATTCACCTTTAAATGCATGGGATACCCAATAGCCCTGCTCTATACCTAGAATCTGGGGAATATCAAAATGGTAAAAAGAAAAGACTTCAAAATCATTCCAGTCGAAGATCTGGCACAGACCTTCTGTTATTCGAACACCTGTATAGGAACCTGGGCCAGAGATATGCACCAGCTTTTTAACATCTTTTAAAACAATTTGATGCTCACTCAAAAGATCGTTTAATAATTTATGAATATTTGAAGCGCCTTTCTTTAACTCGGTTTGATTATAACCAATCCAGTCATTCTCACTATTGAGAAGACCCAAAAAAAGCTTATCTGAACTGTCTAAAAATAAAGTTGTCATGGTCTAGAAGAATCGCGATACATCATTAAATATTGCACCAACCATTAGCATCAAAAGAAGAGATAGGCCAAGCTGCTGGGCAATTTCCATTTTTCTACGGGAGACTGGTCCACGATTAATAATTTCTAGAAAAATAAACATGATGTGCCCGCCATCGAGTACCGGGATAGGGAAAAGATTAATAATCCCAAGGTTAATCGAAATAAGGGCCATTAGTTGGAAAAAATAAGTCAGGCTGGTGTTAAAAGAATCAGAGGCCACTTTGCCAATCGCCAGCGGTCCGCCGATTGATTTAAGTGAGACATTACCAGTAATAAGCTTCTTAAAGCCATCAAGTGTCTTTAGGGTTGAATCCCAGGTGCGGGTAAAGGCCATAAGAAAGGAATCAACAAGACCTCTTGAACTGGTATTTACAAAGTTAATCCCTAAGAATTCTCCTGCGCTATAAACACCAATCAACTTCACGTCTTTGCCATTTCTATTTTTTATATCAGGAGTGACAGTAAATTCCATCAGCTTCTCTTGACGAAGAACCCCTATTTTGACGCTTTTTGTTTTAGTTAGTTGAAGATTCCTTCGCAGCTGCTCAAAGCTATAAACTGATTTTCCCTCAAGTGAGACAATTACGTCGGAACCTTTAATTCCCGCCTTGTCAGCTGGGGAGTTCATATTTCGACTCTTAACTACTAAATCTATGGTGCGATATCCGGCGGCATTAAAACCCTTTATAAGGTCGACCGGCTTATTGATAAAGACTTTAAACTGATGAGTATATTTTGACTGCCAGGCATCTTTTTCGATGCTCTCTTTTCCCTCAACTTTTGGAAAGAGATAAATTGTTTTCTCGCCGGTAATGCCATTCATCTCTTCAAGTGACTCTGTAAGATTGGCAGACATAGGGCTAAAAGAAGCGGCAAAGAAATTGCCCTTCGAATCAACTAGTACTGGACGCCTTAAAAAGGGAGGGTATGTGGTAAATTCTTCAAAAAATGCTTCTCCGGTCATAGAGAGCTCTACAACTTTCAAAGCTCCTAAACGCTCAACACCTACCGTTTGAAGTACACCTGAACCCTCTAATACAATATCAGAGGGGTTGAGAACAGCTTTTCCATTAACATTCTTTATCACGTCTCCTGAGCGGAAACCGTAGTCATAGAACTTGCTTTCAGGAGTAACATATCCAATTTTAATTTCAGGTATCTTCTCTCCGATCATTAGCAGCGAGAAGAAAATAACATAGGCCATAATAAAGTTGGCGAGAGGTCCACCCAATACAATCCAAAAGCGTGCCCACTTATTTTTATGAGTAAAACTAAAGGGTCGGTCTTCTTCTGGAATGGCGTCTTTATTGAGAGGGTCATCCCCAAACATTTTGACGTAGCCACCAAGTGGAATCAGGGAAACCGCATATTCGGTGTCACCTTTTTTGAAACGAAAAATTTTCGGTCCAAAGCCAAGTGAGAAAACTTCAACCCTAACTCCAAAAAGTCGAGCGAAGAGGTAATGGCCCAATTCGTGAAAAAAGACTAAAGGCCCTAAAAATAAAATGAAGATTAAAATTTTTTCCATGATTCCTAGTAGAAATACCTTAATGCTATGGCGAAAAAAGGTGTTAAGAATAATAAACTATCGATCCTATCATACACCCCACCATGCCCCGGAATCAAAGAGGAACTATCTTTTATACCTGACTGTCTTTTAAATTTAGACTGAATCAGATCACCGACTTGGGAAAGTAGCCCAAAAAGGCCAAAAACGAAGAATAGTAGTGGTTCTCTTCTATCAAAAACCCAGGCCCAGCTCAAAACCCCCAGGATACCTGAACAAACCACTCCACCAATCAAACCCTCGATGGTTTTGTTGGGACTGACTTTTTTCCATAATTTATGTTTGCCAAAATTCTTACCTACTAGCCAGGCACCGGTGTCCATTCCAAAATTTATGACTAAGAGAATTCCAAAAAGTGCTCGCCACTTGGGAAAATAAAAGAGGCTTCCTAGCGACATAATCGGAAATAAGATTATAAAGGCGCTGATATATGGAAAAGCTTTTGAGACTTTGTCCAAGATTTTCGACTCATGGTCTATGGCAAAGAGATAGACCAATAGCACGAGATTAAAAAGCACCCCGGCATTCACAAAGATTTCTATTATTGCGGGTGCCCTATCTAGAAAATTTAAGTAAATATAAGGCCCAAGTAAAATCCCTTGGCAGATAAAATAATTGAGCTCAAGGCGTTTACGTTTGAAAAAATTTACATAGATTTCATCTACTGCAATTAAAGCAAAGACCCCTAGTAAAATCAGAGTAGAAAGAGGGCCATAGTAAATACAAGCGGAAACTAATATCACAAGGACAATGGCCGAAACAATACGTTTGATCGTCTCAGTGCTCACGACTAAATCCTGGAGCTTTGACTATGAGAGTTTTTATTTTTGGATGCTTGGTGAGTCGCTTCCTCGAGAGAACTGGCACTTGTCACGCTGCCAAAACGCCTTTCTCTATCAGAAACTTCTTCGACAATAGAGCGGAATTCAGAGGTTCCAAATTCAGGCCATTGAGTATTTGTAAAATACAATTCGGCATAGGCCAATTGCCAAAGTAGAAAATTAGAAATTCTTTGATCCCCACCTGTTCGAATAAGAAGATCTACATCTCCTGTTTCGGGGGCAAAAAGACGGTTTGTAATATCGCCTTCTGAGATTTCTGTTCCAGGATTATTCGCAATGAAACTATTAACCGATTGGATTATTTCACCGCGACTACCGTAACCAAAAGCAAATGTCAGCTTTAAGCCTTTTAGGTCTTTAGTTTCTTCTTCAAGAGCGAGGACCAAATTCTTGGTATCTTCTGGCAATTCAGAAATATCACCTATTACTTTAAAACGAATTTGGTTTTTTAAAATTCGGCTTCGTTCTTTAAGAATGAATTTCTTTAACAATTTAAAAAGGATTTTGACTTCAAGAAGTGGACGACTCCAATTCTCTGTTGAAAAAGTATAAAGAGTAAGGGCTTCAATCCCTAGCTCATCTGCTTCCTCTACAATTTCCGAAACAATATGGGAGCCCCGGACATGACCCCAGACTCGCTGATGAGAGCGCTGATTGGCCCAGCGTCCGTTCCCATCCATAATTATTGCTACATGCTTTAAATTCATTTATTTCCCAGAGTCTTAAACTAGAGAGTTAAAAGCTCTTTCTCTTTATTTTCAATTATCTGATCAACTTCTTTGACGTACTTATCAGTCACTACCTGGATTTCCCCCTGAAATTTTTTAGATTCATCTTCAGAGACTTCTTTGGCCTTTTCTGCATTCTTGACCACGTCATTTTGATCGCGTCGAATATTTCGTAGAGAAATACGAGCTTCCTCTCCATATTTTTTGATTTCCTTAACTTGCTCTTTACGCCTTTCTTCCGTTAAAGCGGGAAAAGGAATCCGGATAAGGTTTCCGTCGTTAGAGGGAGTTAAGCCTAAATTGGCACCCATGATGGCCTTTTCAACTTCAGCGATCATCGTCTTATCGAAGGGTTGAATTTGCAATAAGCGGGCTTCGGGAGTGCTTAATTGTCCCACTTGGGCAATTGGAGTTGGACTGCCATAATAATCGACAACCACACCGTCGAGAACTGTTGTAGAGGCCCTTCCTGTGCGGATTTTAGTCAGTTGATGCTTCAAAGAAGTATTGGCCTTGGCCATCTGAGTTTCCATTGCCGATTTAATCTCTTCGATCATTATTCTTCCCCTAAAAGTTTATTTTGAAACTGTTGTTCCGACTTGTTCGCCTTGAACTACTCTTCCAATATTTCCTTTCTCAAAAACATTAAATACTATAATTTTAATTCCGTTATCCATACAAAGTGTGACTGCTGTTGAGTCCATCACTTTTATGCCTTTATTAAGGACATCTATATAATCAAGTTTCTCAAACTTTTTAGCGTCATCAAACTTCATCGGATCTTTATCGTAGATGCCATCAACCTTAGTCGCCTTTAAAATAACTTCAGCGTCTATTTCGTTGGCCCTAAGTGCTGCTGCGGTATCCGTTGTAAAATAAGGATTTCCGGTTCCTGCTGCAAATATAATAACTCTTTTCTTCTCTAAATGCCTAACGGCCTTGCGGCGAATATAAGGCTCACAGATCTCATCCATGCTAATCGCCGAAAGGACCCGAGTATAGACTCCTAGGCGTTCCAAGCTATCTTGCAGCGCAAGAGAATTGATTAGAGTCGCCAGCATTCCCATATGGTCAGAAGTGGTGCGGTCCATTCCAATTGTGGTTCCCGCGACTCCTCGGTGAATATTTCCACCGCCAACAACTACTGCGACTTCGACACCGGCAGTAACTAGGTCTTGAATTTCATGTGAAAGAGTTGCCAGGATTTCAGGATCAATCCCATTTCCCTTGTCGCCTGATAAGGCTTCGCCGGATAGTTTTAACAAGATTCGTTTGTATTTCAAAAGTTCCTCCAAGAGGAGAGCACAAGTTAAAAAAAAGGGGAACTCCAAAACAGAATTCCCCTATAGAAAAAGGCTATTGGCCTATTGCTTTCCAGTCATTTTAGCGACTTCATCAGCCAAGTTGTCTTCACGTTTTTCAATCCCTTCACCAAGATTAATTTTATGAAAAGACTTCACTGAGATATCAGCTCCCAATTTTGCAGCAACTTCAGCAACAAGCTTCTTTACTGAAAGGTCAGGATTTTTAACAAATTTTTGCTCGAGAAGACAAACATCTGTCGCAAGTTTTCTAAGCTTACCTTCAACAATTTTTTCAATCATGTTCTCAGGCTTGCCTTGCTCTTTTAATTGGGCAGCATAAATATCCGCTTCACGTTTTTTAAAGTCAGCATCAATTTCGTCACCAGATACAAACTTAGGGTTTGCAGCTGCAACATGCATAGAGAGGTCTTTTGCCAATTCTTGAAATTCAGCACTAGTGGTATCTGCAGTCGTGTTGATCTCAACAAGAACTCCAATTTTTCCACCGTGATTGTAAATACCAAGTCCACCTTCGGACTTAACAGCTACAAAGCGACGAATATCAATTTTCTCACCAAGCTTAAGAGTTAGTTCTGAGGCTTCGCTTCCTAATGCATCTTTCAAAACATTAATGTCGGCTGGCTCATTGCTAAGTACATAATCAGCAGCTGATTGAGCAAATGCTTTGAAATCGTCACCCTTAGCAACAAAATCAGTTTCGCAGTTTATTTCTACAACTACCCCAAGCTTAGCGTTAGAAGCTGTGGCAATAATACCTTCAGCAGCAACACGGCTTTGTTTTTTCTCTGCAGCAGCTAAACCTTTAGTCCGTAGGTAATCTACAGCTGCATCCATATCACCCTGACATTCTTTAAGCGCTTCTTTGCACTTCATCATGCCAGCACCAGTTTTTTCTCTTAGTGATTTCACGTCACTCGCGGAAAAGGACATATAAACTCCATTCTTAAAAATTATTAATCTTACTTTTCTTCTTTTTCTTTTTCTGTTGCAGTTTCATCTTCTTGAAGATCGATGTCTTTATCAAACTTGTTGATAATTTCCTTCTCTAACATTCTGTCAGCATCAGGAGTCGACTTATCACCAGAATCTTTCTTTTTGATATTTTTAGCACCACTACGAATAGCTTCTGCAAAATATTCTGCAAAGATGGTAATTGATTTTATAGCATCGTCATTTCCAGGAACTACGTAATCAACCCCTGTAGGATCACAGTTAGAATCTGTAATAGCGATAACTGGTATACCAAGAACGCGAGCTTCGTTGATGGCAATTCTTTCGTTGTTTGGATCAACTACGAAAATTGCACCAGGAATTTTTCTCATGTCTTTAATACCGCCGAGGTTTTTCTCAAGCTTGGCGACATCTTTTTCAACTTTAGAACGCTCTTTCTTAGTTAAGAGTTGGAAGTCTCCAGTCTCTTTCATTTTTTCTACTTTGCGAAGCTTGTCTACACTAAGAGTAATAGTCTTATAGTTAGTAAGCATTCCACCAAGCCAGCGATTAGTGACGTGGAAGGCGCCGCAAGATTCAGCAGCTTGTTTAACAACGTCAGAGGCTTGTCTCTTAGTTCCTACAAATAAAACTGGCTTCCCTTCAGAAACTGTTTTTTGTAAGAAGTCAGAGGCTTTTTTGGCCAATGGAATTGTTTGGGCAAGATCCAAAATATAAATACCACTACGTTCACCGTAGACGTATTTTTTCATTTTGGGATTCCACTTGTGGGTTTGGTGACCGAAATGGGCACCAGCTTTTAAAAGGTCCTGTAGGACTAGTTCATTTGCCATGATTTTCTCCTTGATGGTTAATCTAAAGTGCTCAGTACATCCCTAAGGAAGACCATCAAAGCGTGAGCACCTGAGATTTGCCGCAATAACGCGGCACAGTGTTAACGAATACTTTCGTCTGGAATAGATAACATAGTGTTATAGGAGGGGCAAGTTCCCCTATGAAAAAAGGGAAATTATCAGACTTCTTCAGGGGAAGAAATAAGCACTTGGCGGCGTTTTGAGCCCTCGGCCGGGCCGACAACTCCACGGGCCTCCATCTCTTCGATTAGATTGGCGGCTCGGTTGTAGCCGATTCGTAGGCGGCGCTGCAACATAGAAGCACTAGCGGTTCGGTATTCGATAACTGTGGCGACTGCCTGCTTGAATAAGGCGTGGTCGCTTCCACCGGCAGTTTCACCACCCGCAGAGGGAATATGTGAGCCAAAGCTATAGGCGCTCTTTTCTTCGTCTCCACCATTTTCCAGAAAATCCAGCACTGCGGGGTCGTATTCCGAAGGCATTTCGGCCAGCTTCTCGGTCAGGATTTCGATTTCATCTTCCTCCACGAAAGGCGCGTGGACTCGGCTTGAATTGGTCCCATGCTTGTAGAGCATGTCACCCTTTCCAAGCAATTTCTCGGCGCCTATTGAATTGAGAATAGTCCGTGAATCCACTGAGGAAGTCACTCGAAAGGAAACCCTAGTGGGGAAATTAGATTTAATTAATCCTGTAATAACATCTACCGAAGGTCTTTGAGTCGCCAAGATCAAGTGGATACCAGAGGCCCTGGCCTTGGCCGCCAAACGACAAATAGTATTTTCGATTTCTTTACCGGCCTTGGTTAGAATCAAGTCGGCGAACTCATCGATAATGATAACAATATTGGGAAGCTCATAGTCTCCCTTGGGTTCGTTCTCATAGTACTGATGAATTCTGGCAATCATTTCGCTATCGGCCTTGAGCAGTTTTGCTCTGAAACCATCGAGGTTACGGACCCCAAATTCTTTCATAATAGAATAACGCCGCTCCATTTCCTGAATCGCCCATAAGAGTGATACCGAGGCGACTTTAGCATCAGTTATAACCGGCATAATCAAATGCGGAAGTTTTGAATAGAGCGCCAACTCTAACTGCTTGGGATCCACCAAGATCAACTTCATTTGCCTAGGAGATTTCTTAACCAAGAGTGAAACCAAAATTGAGTTAATAAAAACAGACTTACCTGCGCCTGTCGCCCCGGCGACTAACATATGCGGCATGCCTGCAAGGTCGGTCACAAAGGTTTCACCAAAAGCATCTTTCCCCATCGCCAGAGGTAGGGTGTGTTTGGTATCTTTAAATTCTTTTGAGTTTAATATTTCATCCAGAAAAATAATTTCACGTGGGTTACGAGGCACTTCAATACCAACTGTAGTCCGCCCTAGCATTGGATAAACAATTCGAATCGGCGCTCCGTAAAGGGCCATACTAAGGTCTTCAGAAGCGCGAGTCACCTTTGAAACTTTTACACCGCTTCCTAACTCAAGCTCAAAAGTATCAACTACAGGACCTTTTAGAATATTTATAATATTGCCATCAATTCGAAACTCGGCCAACTTATCTTCAATTCTCTCAATGATATCGTTGAAGTATTTATCGTCAGGGTGAACATTTTTTGCATTACTTTTATTGGAAGTCATACCGGCAACAATATCGTAGTACTGACTTTCATTTTTGGCAGCACTAGTACGCTGGGCCTTCACTAAACCTTTTTTGGGAAGAATTTTTTTAGCAACACTTTCTACTTTGCCACTTAAGAAAGAGGAACTGAGTTGTTTAGGAGCTTCTTCTTTAATTTCAGACTCAGCTTCTTCCACCTCCTCCAAATATTCTGGAGATTCGTATTGAAGATGATCTTCGACGTTGCTGGAATCAGTATAATCCGAATCCCCTTTAATTAAATTCTGAGTTCTCATTTGGACATTTGTCCTAAAGCGACTTCCTAAATTTCCAAGCTTATCCATAAAGCTGAGAGGAGATAGGTTTCCGATTCCTCTAATAAGTAGCATCGGAAGATTTTTTAAGAAAATTCCAAACCTCTTGAGGCTCTCAACAAAGCGATCGCGGAAACTTGCGGCAATAAAAAGCGTCGCCATTAAAAAGCTGAGAATCCAAACATGGAACATTTCCAAACTCTGCTCCAAAGCGTAGGTCACACCATTGCCAAGTAGCGAGGGGAAGAAGATAAAAATCTGCAGCATGAATAAACCTAAGAGCGGCAAAATATTTAAAAAATCGGTGACGTAATCGCGCTGGGAATATTGGAAGGCATAGAAAACAGCAAAAATCATGAAGGGAAAAAGAACCCAAGGTCCTGTGTAGTAGGCAATCAAAGTCATCATTGAAGTGACATAGTAGGAAATGAGCCCGAGCTCTCCTCCACCAGAGGAAATTGCATAATGATGGTCGGGTAATGACTCTCGGTAATAAAAGGCCAAGAAAGAAAAAACAGTTATGAGAAAGAGTGAGATTAATTGGATCTTTAAAAGCTTCTGATTGATTTTACCCATAGTATCATTTTAAGGGGCCTCGCCGTAAATGTCCAATATTTCATGGATATTTAGGACTAGATCCGTGAGGATTAGGCAAAAAAAAACCCCCAGCCGAAACTGAGGGTTTTTATTATAAGGTTGCATCTTGCTATTCTCACACTAAGTCGCCCTAGCACTACCTTCGCCGCCAGCGGGCTTAACTTCCGAGTTCGGGATGGGATCGGGTGTTT
>JABGVH010000083.1 GCA_018646195.1 Halobacteriovoraceae bacterium | reverse complement strand
ACGGCGGGGCTCACTCCGGTTGTCTTAACTAAACTCTGTATAATTGCATTTGTCGTTTCTATTTTATCAGCCGGAGTCATGCTATCACCCTCAAAAACTAGGAAGGGCTGGCTTTGAATTGTTGCCGAGAATGATTCGTAACTCTCTTCTTCGACATAAAGATACTGTTGTTTCTTGTCGACATATTTACTAATTGTATCTCTACCGTAGGTATCGTTTTTATTAATAATTTTAACGTATTTGGTGTCTGATAATTTTAAGTAGATATCACAAAGGCATTTATTAAAACGCCAAAAATAATAAATTCTGACACGCTTGTAGGTAGTCCCTTCTGATTCTTCTGAACCAGCGTATTCGTCAATCATTTCATCGAGGCCGGAGAGAACTTGGCAGATTCCTAACTTAAGTGCATTGGGGCCGCCTTCTCCCTTTTGAATAAAAGTATCGATACCTTCTCTAAGAGAGTTTTTGCTAAATTCTTCGAGCCTATCTATATGATGTGAGGTGAAAAGAGCGAATGGAGTTTTATTGCCTTTGCCGATTAAATAGCGATAAACGTCGCCGCCATTTCCGTCAGGCATTTCATAGTCACAAATGATTAAACTATAATCAGAGTTTTGCTCAAGTGCGGCAATTGCTTTATTTCCAGAAAAACATTCTGTAATGACGGGATCAGGAACTAAGTTTTCAAGAACCATGGTCACAAATTGTCTAATGGCATCGTCGTCATCTATGACGAGAATTTTCATTCTTACTCCAACTTCAATAATTCAAGCGATTCGTGGATCGAAAAACGAAAGGCAGAATTTCCAATATGCTTTTTTATTTCATTATTATCAATGATGCATGAATATTTTAAGTAGTCTAATAGATAATCTGGAAAACGCCAGAGCGGGCTGCTAATTATTTTCGCTGCTCCATATAAAATGGCCATGGGAATAGGAATAGAAGGCAGTCCCATAAAGTTACGGGCCTCTCTGACGGAAATGGCCTCGTCAGGAGCGATATTATAGAGGCCTGTAGGTACCTTAGCGATGCAGTCAATTAGAATTTTTGCCATATCAAATTCATGGATATACTGGAACATTGGATTAAAATCAGCAGGTAATGGGGCGTAGGGAGTGGTTAGATAGCGAGTCATGGTGTTTTGGATTTGAGGACCGATAATTGCGCAGGGCCGCAGTACAAGTGTTTCAATATCCGACTGATTTTTCCACATCCAATTGGTACAGAGCTGATCCATTTCAACCACATCTCGAAGCTCTGGATAGCGTATGCTGGCCCTGAGGGGAAAATCTTCTGTTATGAAAGTAGGGTTATCGTTGAGAGCGCCGTAGACGTGGTAGGTGCTTAGAATTATCACTTTTTTAACTTCGTATTTTAAACAGAGGTCTAGAATTCTCTTAGTTCCAATGACATTAGCATCTAAGCGCTTTTCCATTTTACCGTGTGTGCTTGAGTCGGCATGGCTCATGCGTGCAAGGTGTAAAACAAGATCAAATTGCTTTTCGCGAAAAAGTTTTTCGAACTTTGTTCGGGTAAATCGCATTTTTAAATATTCTATATTCTCGTGGCGGATAGGGTGCGGAATAGGGCGAGGGTCGATGCCGGTAATCCGAACCTCTGGATGCTCTTTGATTAAGAGGCTGGCAGTTATCTCTGCCAACCCCCCAGCGGCACCAATAATTAAAACCGATTTTATATTTTTAAATCCGATCATAATTATTCGAACTCCTTATTCGCAAAAAAATGCCTGCGATTAGCGAGTCCTTCGTTTATCATTTCTTGAATAATTGATTCTATATTTTTAACTTCCCTATTAATAATATCATCGGGAGAATCAGCCCCTATCCCACTGGCTATTTTATATGGTTTTCCGATATAAATATCTACAGGAGAGGGAAGTGGCAGGTAGTTTAAAGAAAGTGGCAAAGCAGGTAAATTAAAAAAATTTGCTAATGTTTTTGCCTGGTAAACGTAGGGATAAAACTCTTCTGCACCAACAACCGCTACTGGCAGGACATCTACCCCCGCCTCTGCAGAGAGGCGAAAAAAACCCTTGGTAAAGCTCTGGGTTTGATAAAAGTCAGAAGTGCTTTTTGCCACTCCTCGTACCCCCTCGGGAAAGGCAAGAATTGATTGACCACGTTTTAGTAATTGGTGGCAGTTTTGGCGGTCACCTAATACTGCTCCGCCTTCAGCCGCCCACATTCCAATGAATGGGAGGGTAGTAAAAAAGCGTTCTACCATGCCCCGTAAAATTCGCGGAGGCTGAACATCGAGAGCAAATGCAGTCGAAACTAACATTCCGTCGATGGCAATTTGTCCAGTATGATTGGGCACCACCATATAAGGCTGGTCCTGAACATTTTCCTTTCCAAAAACTCTGACTTTAAAGTAGTTATGGTAAAGAGGCCAAATGACTTCGAGAGACTTCCTGGCCTTTTTAACATTTAGTCCCCATGGGTCTTCGCCTCTGGGGTAATACTGAGTTAAGTATTCAAATACTTCGTCAAACTTTTCTTTTGGGGCATTTAGTCCAAAATTTTTCAATAAACTTAACATAAGCGATCAAGTTTTAAGGTTTGAAGTTCCCTTAATTGTACCAAATTGGGAACCCTTCACAAGTTTTAGGAGAGTGGTTATACTTTACCTATTAGACTCAAATTGGATAGGAATAACAGTATGCAAGCACCTCCATGGAAGGCCAAAGTTCAAGAAATTTTTCAAGTTTGTCAGGACGAACTTAAACGAACTACAGAGATTGGCAAGAAGATGCTTTCGGCATCAAAAACAAATTCATCTCTTCATGATGCTTATGAGGAATTAGGTCATTTGGCGGCAAAGGCAGTTACTGAAAAAGAGATCGAATGGAATAATCCTCGTGTCAAAGAGCTACTTAATATTATAGGAAATTGCGAAAGTGACTTAGAGGATATCGAGGAAGAAGTGAATAAAATCCGTTTCTCTGCCGGGCCTGTCGATGTTAATGGTTCTTCCAATTCAAAAGCCAAAGAAGAAAAAACTCAAAATAAAAGTCCAGATGCCTAAAACCTCATAGTTTATTTTTCAAATTCAAGTAAGAAATCAACCAATGCTTCTTCCAGTTTTGGAACACCTTTTCTTTTCTCTGCTGAAACAAAATGAATTTGTTTAACCCATTCATACTCACTAAATAATTTAGGCTTTAATTTTTCGAGAGAGGCCCGGTCTTTTTGGCGCTTAAGCTTATCGATTTTATTAAAAGCTAAGAAGGTAGGAAGATCATAATTTTTTAAAAAATCATGAAAAGCAAAATCCGCTTCTAGGTTTGGGTGTCTTGCGTCCTGTAAATTGACGACACCTACTTTTTCGGTGATGCTTCCGAAAACGGTACCGATCAATTCGTGCCAATTTTGCGACATTTCTTTTGAAACTTTTGCAAAGCCGTATCCAGGTAGATCAAAAAGATAATATAATTTTGGTTCCTCATCATTCTCGTTATCTAACAATTGGAAGCTAAATATATTGATTTCTCTAGTTCGGCCGGGAGTTTTCGACGTCCTGGCCGTGCCGTTACCAAATAGACTATTTATTAAACTCGATTTTCCGACATTTGAACGCCCAGCAAAACAAAATCCCGTTAAGTCTTGCTGGGAATCCAGCCAGGCCTTAAGGTCTTCCACTACGCTAAATGCGTAACGAAATGTAGTTTTTCCTCGGTCTATTTCTAGTGTCATGGGTAATCCAAAATAGTTTAAATTATGTTCCTAGGAACCATCTTTACCCTAATTAATGGGGGCAAGTAAAGAAAATCTCTTACTTCCGGCTGGCATGCTTATTGAATAATCAAAGCACTAAATAGGTCCAAGGAGAAATTGATGGAGTATACATTTAGAGCACAAGAAATAGGCATGGCCTCACTTAATAATCATGGAGTTAGATTGGGGGATAAATTAGTAATCCGGCCCTTTCAAGGTAAAAAAAAGCAAATTTCTCTAAATAGAGAGAAGTTGCTTTTTAGCTCCTCTTGCGCTGGCCAGATTAATCTTAACCCTTGTTCAGGCGCAATTTCCTTACCCTCAGTTGGTGAGAAAGATTGGGGCTTTCAATTACACTTGGTGGCGGTGGGAAGAAAAAATGAAATTGATCAGAATGGACGATACATCTTAAAATCTAATCATGGAGTTCCTTTTAAGATTAATGGAATGCTGGCGTTTGAAAGCTTTATTGAAAGGGGGGATGTGGTTGAGTTGGAATATAATCAACTGTCCTTTTTGAGCTGTTCAGAGTCTAGAAAATCCAAGGATTCTAATGGCTCAGGCTTTTCACAAAAAATCACAAATTCAGAGATTAGTATTCTTTATGTCGGTGAAACAGGAACAGGCAAAACCTATCTTGCTCATCAGGTCCATCTCGAGAGTGGCAGAGCGGGTAATTTTGTGCATCTAAACCTCTCTTCCTTTTCACCTTCTTTAATTGAATCAGAGCTCTTCGGACATATAAAGGGGGCCTTCACCGGAGCTATTAGAGAGAAACAGGGGGCTATTTTAGAAGCTTCACAAGGCACCTTATTTCTAGATGAAATAGACTCGCTTCCCTTTGAGCTACAAACAAAGCTATTGTTATTTTTGGATTCAAAGATGGTGAGAGCGGTTGGAGGATTTCAAAGTAAAAAGTCTGACGCTAGATTAATATTCGCGAGTGGACAGAATCTTGAGAAGTTAGTTAATCAAAAAGAAATGAGAAAGGATTTCTATTACCGTATTAGCTCGGGAATGGTTAAACAACTTGAACCTCTTAGGGAAAATAAAAGGCGTATCGCTAATTTTTGTGAAGCTTATTGCCTGGATAAAAAGGTCTACCTTAGCCCTCAATTAGAAAAATTTATTCTAGAATTTAGCTGGCCGGGGAATCTCCGGCAATTAATCGGTCACCTTGATAAAAAATATGTTCTTTCAAAAGGTCCCCGTTTAGAGTTTTGTTCCGAAGATTCTGTGTTAATAAATGAAAGCCTCAGTTTGCCAGAATACGAAGAGGAAGAAATTTTAACAATTAGTGAGTTGAAAAAAAGACACGCCCTTAAGACCTACTACCAGACTGGAAGGAATATAAAAGCTTCGGCAAAAGTATTGGGAATTACGGCCAACACCATGCGGACCCTCATGCGCAAAACAAAAGATGGGGGAGCTACTGAAGATTTTGAATTTAAACTTGAAAAATCGTCTTAGGTGGTTAGCCTGCAATTATGGAATGGATATAAATTTCTTCTATTTCGCCTTTAATTTTTAGCTCTTTTAAAAGAACATTTAGCTCTTCTTTTAGTTTGTCTTTAATAATTGTCTTACCTTCGTCTTCAAGTGGGAAGGAAACCGAAATGGGTTCAATGCGGGTATTTAAACGGTCTTTCAGAAGATGAATATTGGCAAAGAAGAATTCCCGTATATAACGATTGCTACTTATCATAGTGAAGTCAATTAGCATTTTTCTATAGGTCGTAGGGGATGATGGAGCATAGGCAGGAACTGCAATATTGAGAATTCGAAAATGCTTCTCTCCTACTTTATAATACTGTGGCCGAGCCTGCTTATACTGTGTGATTGCAGCGGCCGGAGTCCTTCCGTTAGCCTTAGCCGTTTCTTCTGCCAATTTACTTACGTGTTTGTAAATTGCCACACTAGAGACAGTTCCCATACTTGTTGTTGTGACAATTAACAAAAATGTAGTGGGCTTAAGACCAAGGTACCACTGCTTTATTTTTAATAGGATTGGCGTTAGAAATGCAAATACTAAGAGAGCAGACTTCTTATAATCATGGCTTTTATAATCAAAGTCTTTTACTTTTGCGAGAGCAGCCTCACCTTTTTGTTTTTTCTTTTCAAACCCCTCCTGGGATCTGGATTTCCAATTTACCGAGTCGCTCTTTATAGCGCTAGCAGTACTCGAAATTTTATTTATTGTTTTACTAGAAACCGATTCAATTTTATTAACACTAGAATTGATGAAATTTTTTAAAATTGCCGGCATCAGTTTTTGGTAAAGCCAAGAAAACATGCGAGCTAACTTCTCCACAAGGTTTTCTAAAAATATAATTAGGCCATCAAATTTTTCCAAAGTTACTCCAAAAGGCTTTACTCCTTAGTTTTATCGGTTTTTAACCCGAAAATATAAGTTTTTTGGAGTCCCGCGAACAGTAGTTGAGCGAACTTGTCGGACGGCAAATTAGTCCCATTCTCTTGCCTGCCAGTGACTTTGTACGGCCAAGCAGCTCAATCGCCGATGAGTAAACGAGAATGGTTGTAAAACCGAGGAAATGACTATGACAAAATTATTGATCCTATCCCTTGTTATGCTCTTTAGTAGCTGTGCCGCCCTTTGGCCGGAGAGAAGCTTTATCGATGAAATGGATAACCAGGTGGACGACTTTTTCGTTGCCGGTAAAGATTTTAAGACGACCCCTGGTGACACAGGAAGGGCCCATAGGAGTAGTCGTGAAATTTCTATGAGGACGCCAGCTTCGGCTAAAGACGCCGAGAAAAACCTATTTGCATCTTCTATGAAGAGAGAGCTATTTAACAAAGAAAAGAAACTTACTCCTTCGGAATATAATTTTTATGCTGATAGCATGCCACTACTTGAAACTGATACCGAGAAAATTTATTTTCTAGACCTTACTCCTGGAGAGCGAAAAGAGTATATCAATCTCAAGAACGGAGAAGGGATGCGGGAAGAGTATTCTAGAAGAGGGCGTAGTATAAGTTCTCATAAGAAGAAAAGAGCAAGCCGTAGGCGCTCGCCAAAATATCAAAATCCCTATCAATTTATAACGTCAGCTCGCTCTTACGATCGAGATATTTTTATGGGGATGGGAAAAGGCCAAGTCGAAAAAGTTTGGGGTAGACCTAGTCGAATCGACGTTGCCGGAGACCCCAAATACCAAAACGAGCGTTGGACTTTTCATAAAAATGGCAGGGCCAAATACGTCTATTTTGAGAGAGGCGAAGTAAATGGCTGGGTTCAAGACTAGCCACATTCCTAACCCATTGAATTTCAGTCTAGGCCCACCAAAAAAGGTGGGGTTTGCGACGCATTAAAAATTGCCGATTTTTCCTTTTTTATATATGCTGCCCCTTTCATTTAAAACCCTGAGAGGTGCCCATGGGCAGCGACCTTCTAAATAGCTTTACCCTTGAATTCGAGAAGCCAGTTCGCGATCTTGAAATTCAAATCGAAGAATTAAAGCAGGCAAGTTCCCGCCAAAAAATAGATATTTCAAGTGAAGTCATAGGCCTTCAAAAAAAGGTAGATTCACTAGTTGCCGAAATTTATGGCAATTTAACTCCATGGGAAAGAGTACAGCTTTCCCGCCACCCAAATAGACCTCATACCTCAGATTATATAAATAATATTATCACCGACTTTCACGAGCTGGCGGGGGACCGGTTTTTTGCCAATGATCCCGCTCTAATCGCTGGATTTGGATATCTCGATGGCCAAAAGGTGGCGGTAGTTGGAATTGAAAAGGGTAGGAAAACAAAAGAAAAAGTTCTACATAATTTTGGAATGGCAAGACCAGAGGGTTATCGAAAGGCCCTTAGAGTCATGCAAATGGCCGGTCGATTTGGAATTCCAATAGTTAGTTTTGTAGACACTCCGGGGGCGTACCCAGGCATAGGCGCAGAAGAGCGGGGACAAGCAAGTGCTATCGCCGAAAATTTAGCCGCCTTGTTTGATGTTCCTTCGCCAATAGTGTCGATTGTAATAGGTGAAGGAGGCTCTGGTGGTGCTCTTGGAATCGCAATTGCCGATTCAATCCTAATGATGGAGTACAGCGTTTACTCGGTAATCTCTCCAGAATCTTGTGCCTCAATACTTTGGGCGGATCCAAAAAAGGCGGAGACCGCAGCAAACTCACTTCAGTTAGGACCAAATAAGGCCTTAGAACTTGGGGTTGTTGACGGAATAGTTGCAGAACCTGCTGGGGGAGCTCATAAGAATATTGAGAAAACTTATCAGCAAGTTAAACAGAACTTATCTAAGGAAATTAAAAAATTGGTTTTAGATTCTGAAGAGAATAGAATTGAAAAAAGATTTAATAAATTTCGAGGAATGGGAAATAAAACGATTTTTTCTCAGGGTAATATAGAAGAAATCTTTATTTAGGAGAGATTAGTGTCAGTTTTATCAATGACAGGATTTGGCAAAGGAGAAGCTGCAGATTCGGCTTTTGCAGTAACTTGTGAAATTAAGAGTGTTAATAACCGTTATAAAGATTTTCGTTTCAAGATGTCGTCAATTTTTAACTCAATTGAATTAGACCTAAAGAAAAGTTTGGGAGAAAAATTTAAAAGAGGCAGTTTTGAAATTTCTATAAATTTTAGAAAAGGTGAAAACCAATCTAAGTTTACGGATATTGATGATAATAAAGTCTTGGATTATCTCGATAAAATTAAAGCCCTCGCGAAATCTGAAGGCGTCCAGGTTAATATTCAACCGACTGAATTCTTGCGTGGTGAATTTTACAAAGATCAAGAATTAGGAAAAAATTTAGAGCTAATAAGCTTAGTCAAAAAATCATTTGAATTGGCATTAATTAGTCTAGAAGAAAGCCGGGGGGGAGAAGGGCAAAAACTTATCGCCGTCCTTGGGAAACACAAAGAAGTTTTTCGAGAGAATTATAGTAAAATTCTCTCACTATCTAAAGAGTTTCAAAAAAATGTTGAAGAGAAACTTCGTAAAAAATTCGAAGATATTAAAATAGAGTTAGACGTTGAAGAGCCAAGGTTTATGCAAGAAGTGGTCTATTATTTAGAAAAAATAGATGTCGATGAAGAAATAAATAGAATTGAAGTTCATCTCCAGAAATTAGAAACCCTAATCTCAAGTGGTGGAGAAATGGGACGCCAACTTGATTTTTTAGTTCAAGAACTAAATAGAGAAACTAATACCATTGGTTCAAAATCGAGTCTTACTGAAATTTCTGAATGTGTGGTTAATATGAAAGTACAACTAGAGAAAATAAGAGAGCAAGGATTAAATATTGAATAAGAAAGGTAATATTATTATTATTGTTGCCCCTTCAGGTACCGGAAAATCTACTTTGATTAAAAGTTTGAAAGAAGATTTTCGAGAACTGCACTGGTCTGTTTCCTTTACTACACGTCCAATGCGTGAAGGAGAACTTGATGGCAAACATTATTTCTTTATATCTCGTGACGAGTTTATAAAGAAAAAAGATCAAGGGGCTTATATTGAATGGGCAGAAGTGCATGGTAACTTTTACGGGACTTCCAAAGGTTTTGTTGAAACAAAGGTAAATCATGGGTTTTCGTTATTATTTGATTTGGATATTCAAGGCGCCGATAATATGAAGGCTGAGTTTGGGGATGATGCAAAATGCATCTTCATCGTTCCACCTTCAATTGAAGAACTTGAAAAACGCTTGAGAGGTCGTGGGACTGATTCAGACGAAGTTATTAAGTTACGACTGGAAAATGCTACCAAAGAAATTAAAAGAAAGGATGACTACGATTTTTTCGTGGTCAATGAAGATATCGATACCGCCTATAAAGACTTAGCAGGTATCGTGAAAGGCTTACTAGAGGCTTAATTTGTACTTACAGCTTGATTATTCACATGAACGCGACCTTGATCTCGATGAATTAATTCGAAGAGTAGAGGCTTATTACCCTGACGCAGATTTTGTCCAGCTGCGGAAATCTTACGCCTATGCAGAAAGGGCCCATAAAGGTCAGAAGCGTTCTTCCGGCGAAGAATATATAATTCATCCAATAAATGTCGCAGGAACACTGATAAAGCTACGAATGGACATGGACTCGATCGTGGCAGGGCTTCTGCACGATGTAGTGGAAGATTGTGGTATAAGTCCGCAAGAGATCGAAAAAGAATTTGGTAAAGAAGTCGCGCAGATCGTAGTTGGTCTAACTAAAATATCAAAAATAAAATTTAAGACGAAAGAGGAATCTCAGGCCGAAAATTTCCGTAACATGGTTGTCGCCATGGCGAAAGATATCCGTGTAATTATAGTAAAGCTTGCTGATCGAATGCATAATATGCGGACCCTCCAATATGTCTCAGATGAAAAGCAGAAAAAAATTGCTCAAGAAACTCTAGATATTTTTGTTCCCCTAGCAAGTCGTCTAGGTATCAACTCGGTAAAAGGGGAATTAGAGGATCTTTGTCTTAGGTTTTTGCATCCAGATATTTATTATCGTCTCGCTGAAAAAGTAGCAATGAAGAAAAGCGAGCGCGACGTTTATATTAAAGATGTAATTGATGTGATTGAGGAAAAGTTACTTGAGTATGGCATGAAGTCCGCCCTTAAGGGACGTTCAAAACACTTCTTTTCTATCTATAAAAAAATGATGGCCAGGGGAGTTGATTTTGAACAGATCCAAGATATTTTAGCATTTAGGGTTCTCGTAAATAATATTACAGAGTGCTATAAAGTCCTTGGAATTGTGCATTCCTCTTTTACTCCCATTCCTGGGCGATTTAAAGATTATATTGCGATTCCTAAAGTGAATGGCTACCAAAGTCTCCATACAACCGTAATAGGCCCTAAAGCGGAAAGAATTGAAATTCAGATTCGAACCGATGATATGGATGAAGTTGCGGAGACTGGAGTTGCGGCCCATTGGAAATATAAAGAAGGACTTGCCTCTGGGCACCAGAAGTTAGACTGGGTCCAAGAATTATTAGAATTTAATAAAAACGATTCTACTAACCACGAGATGTTAAATGTGGTTAAGAATGATCTCGACATCGGTGGCGTCTTTGTTTTTACTCCAAAGGGAGATGTTAGAGAACTGCGTTACGGAGCGACTCCATTAGATTTTGCGTATGCTATCCATACAGACGTAGGACATAAAACTGTGGGCTCTAAAGTTAACGGCAGAATGGTACCGTTAAGGCATACTTTAAAATCAGGAGACACAGTAGAAATTCTCACTAGTAAAAGCCAGTCTCCATCTAAGGATTGGCTCAACCTAGTAAAATCGACAAGAGCTAAGTCTAAAATTAAACAATTCCTTCTAAAAATTGAAAGAGACTCAAATAAAGAACTCGGTAAAGAAGTTCTAGAGAAAGCTTTTCGTTTATTTGGGACCTCTTTCAAGAACCTTAAAAAGACACCAGAATGGGAATCGGTTTATAAAGAGTTCAGTGTTGCCAACGAAGATGATCTCTATATCCAAATTGGTTCAGGTAAAATTTCACCTAAAGATGTAGTCGAAGAAATACCTTCGTTGAAGAAAGAAAAATTAATAGAGCCCTCAAAAATCGAGGAAATAAATAGCTATACTAAAGAATTAACTAAAAAAGTCCGTAGGAAATCTAATAAAGACAATGCTGTAATAGTCGATGGGATGGAAGATCTATTGGTCCGAATGGCCAAATGTTGTAATCCGATTCCTGGTGATCCAATAGTTGGTTATATTACTAGAGGAAGAGGAATCACCGTTCACACTGGAATTTGTGAAAGGATGTCTAATAGCGTAGATGTTGGGCGCTCAATTGATGTTCAATGGAACACAGAGTTTAGTTTTAAACACCCTGTTAATATTCGAGTTATTACTCACGACAAACCGGGGATTTTGTCTCAGATTTCAAAAACGATTAATAGTATTGACGTTAATATTCGCTCTGCTATGGCAAAGTCTCTACCGGATCGTAAGGGTAGCTTTATCTTTGAAGTAGAGGTTAAAGATTATTCTGAACTTCTAAAGACCATCGGTGCAATAGAGTCGCTTGAAGAAGTGATTTCAGTCACAAGAATTTAAGTCTAAGAGAGATCCCAGAAACTTATAAAAATATAAGCTCTAATTAATTTGAATACTTCTTTGTAGAGTACTTTGATATTTCTCATCTTCTTATAATCTGTTTTAACTCCAGAATAATAAAATTCAAAATCATCGGATTCACTCTTTAGTTGTGTCATTAAAAGTTTTATTCGCATTATGTGATAGTCATGGGAGACGATGAGCACTTTTTTAAGATTCTGATTATCTCTAAGGTGTCTTAATGTTGCGATAACATTCTCGACTGTATTCCGGGCCAGGTAATCAATTTTTAATAAGTCATAGTTAAGCTTATTGGAGGCCTTAAATGGTGCCAAGAGAGTTTCGACTGAATTTTTAGAATAAACTCCAGTAATGAAAATATTTGACTGGTTATAATGTTCAGCCTTTTTTAGGGCGTATGGAATTCTTCCTGAGTCCCCGGTAAACACCACAATTAGCTCAGGCGGTTTTTTAAATAAAGCCTGAGTTGAAGTCCGTTCTTCCTTATCTGAGACTAAAATAAAAGAGAGGCAGAAGCCCGAATAAGCGACAAAACTTATAAGACTCATAATTACTAAATTTCTAAAATATCGTCGATAGCGCGTCTGGCGGGTTTCGAAAATATACTTACTACTGAACATAATTATTCTGCCGCGATGACTTCAATTTCGACCAAAGCTCCCTTTGGAAGTGCAGGTACCTCAACACAGCTGCGGGCAGGATAAGGCTGCTCAAAAAAATTCTCGTAGGCGGTATTGACCAGGCTAAATTGTCCTAAGTCAGTTAGGAAGATTGATGTTTTCACTATATTTTGGCGAGTGAGACTACAAGCTTGCAGTAATCCATCTATGTTTTTCATGACCTGATCTAATTGACCTTGAAATCCGTCGGCCATTTCCATTGAGCTTGGCTCCAGTCCAATTTGACCAGAAAAATAATAAGTACCATCTAATTCTACCCCTTGGGAGTATGTTCCGACGGCGGCCGGAGCATTAGATGTAGATATGATTGAACGACCCATAAAAGCTCCTACTTATTATTAAAATTGTTTTCTTCTTCCGCTAGCAGTGCAGTTAGATAGGCCATGTTAACTATTTCAGAAACAGGGGCCGTCCTCTGTACAATATTTACTGTACCTTTCATCGGTACAAGAATAGGACCGATGGCCTGACCATCACTCAATTGTGAAAGCAGCTTATAACTAATATTTGCGGAATTGAGCTCTGGAAAAATTAGAATATCAGTTTCTCCATTTAAATTAGAAAAATCAAAAAGCTTTTCAAGAACACCTTTGTTGACCGCCACGTCGGCTTGTAACTCACCCTCTACGTTGAGCATTGGATAATTTTCTTTGGCAATCCGAACAGCATTTTTAACTTTCTTGGCTTGCGGGTGGCGATTGGAGCCAAAATTTGAAAAGCTAAGAAAAGCAATTCTTGGCTCTCTTCTCATTAGGTGACGAAATAATTGTGCAGTGTTGGCGGCGATCTCGGCCAGGTTTTCCGCGTTCGGCTCAACTTGAGCGGTACAATCAGCTAAGAAAAGGATTCTATTCTTAAAAACCATAATATAAACACCGGCAGCTCTTTGCTGATCAACGGTACCTACGACATTCATAATAGGAACGAAGCAATCGGGATAACTAAGAGTTGGACCTGCTATAAATGCGTCAACTAGACCTTTACGAAGCATCATTGAGCCAAAATAATTTTCTAGCGCCATAACATCTTCGGCATGAGAAAGGCTTACTCCCTCCCGAGAGCGAGCTTCACCATATTCTTTATAAAAGCCATTAAAGTTTTCATCGCGATCAGGTGTGACAATTTGCAAGTCTTTCAGAGAGTCTAAACCGATTTTTTTCATTTTTTTGAGGATTCTTTCTTTATTACCTAATAGTATCGGTTCAATTTTATCGTCATCTTTTAAAATCTTAGCGGCTTCTAATATTCGAGCATTTGAGCCTTCGGCAAAAACTACTTTTACCTTTTTGTTTTTTTGCTTAACATAAGTATCGAGGCGGTCACGAAGCGATTTCATAAATTCTGCCGAAGTCCCCAAACGATTTTCTAGGTTAGTAGCGTAATCAGTCAGGTTATCTATTTTTAATTTAGCGACCCCGCTATCCATAGCAGCTTTTGCTACAGCAGGAGTAACCCTGGTCAGAACTCTCGTGTCGAAGGGCTTTGGGATAAGGTAGTTGCGTCCAAATTTAAAGTCTTCATTCCCATAGGCCATTCTGACTTCGTCGGGAACTTCCTCTTTTGCTAAATCTGCTAGCGCATAGACCGCCGCCATTTTCATTTCGGTGTTAATTTTTGTCGCCCGCACATCGAGGGCCCCTCTAAATAGAAAGGGAAAGCAAAGAACATTATTAACTTGATTAGGAAAGTCAGAACGACCGGTTGCCATTAAGGCATCGTCCCGAACCTCTGCCACTTCATGGGGCATAATTTCTGGCTCCGGATTGGCCATGGCAAAAATGATAGGGTCTTTTGCCATTGTGCCAACCATTTCTTTAGAAAGTACTCCACGTGCGGAACAACCGATAAAGGCATCAGCTCCGTCGAGAGCATCGGCAAGGGTTCTTAGTTTAGTATCATTTGCGAATTGCTCTTTATACTTATTCATTCCAGCAGTTCGACCTTTGTAGATAACTCCTTTTGAGTCACACATGAAAAGATTTTCGGGTTTGACCCCAAGGTCCATGACTAACTGGGCGCATGCGCTAGCGGCAGCTCCCGCTCCACTAAATACAATTCGAATGTTTTCAATTTTCTTCTTTGCTATTTCTAGGGCATTTAAAAATGCAGCTGAGCAAATTATAGCGGTACCATGCTGATCATCATGGAAAACTGGAATATTCATTTTTTCAACCAGTTGTCTTTCGACCTCAAAGCATTCAGGAGCTTTTATGTCTTCTAAATTGACTCCTCCAAAAGTAGGTTCAAGTGCAGAAATTACGTTGACCATCTTATCGACCGTATCAGCATCGATTTCGATATCGAAGACATCGATGTCGGCAAAGCGTTTGAAGAGAATGCCCTTTCCTTCCATTACTGGCTTCCCGGCAAGCGGACCAATATTACCTAGCCCGAGAACGGCACTCCCGTTGGAAATGACTCCTACTAAATTACCCTTAATAGTATATTTATAAGCGGCTTCAGGATCGTCAGCGATCTCTAAACAAGGCCATGCAACTCCAGGAGAATAAGCAAGTGCTAAGTCTTTTGAAGTGAGAGTAGATTTAGTTGAAAGAATTTCAATTTTACCAGGACGCCCAACTTGGTGGTAGTCTAAAGCTTCTTGTTTATCTTTTTCGCGCTTCTTGTCTTCGTTCACAGATAGTCCTTTGAGATGAAAAATTCTATCCCAATAGGGTAGGCCTGAAAGGCTAAAGTTGCACCCAAATAGTGCCCCCTAGCTACGCGTTATGCTGTCTTGTTTTGGATTTTTTTTCCCATAAAAATGACAATAAAAGACCGGTACTTGTTGCTGCAATGCCGGCATAAAGCTCGTCGATATTTTTAGCGAAACCCGTTCTCTCCCAATTCCGCCACAGAGTGGTGGCAACTACCCCTAAAAGGCAGGAAAATACGAAATGCTTATCTTTGATTTTTCCAGGAAAAAGGTAGCCGTAGACGACAGGTAGTAATAGACAAGCCGCGGAATAACTTCCCAGAGTTTTCCAGACTGTTTTTATATCCTTAAAAACCAAGGCCATCAAAAAGGCAATTGCTCCCACAAGAATCACCCCAAGGTGATGGATGAGCACTTTTCCTTTCCATTTTTTAGGCGCCAGATCAAAAGAAAGGGTGGTTCCTGCCAAAA
This sequence comes from Halobacteriovoraceae bacterium, assembly GCA_018646195.1. Lineage (GTDB taxonomy): Bacteria > Bdellovibrionota > Bacteriovoracia > Bacteriovoracales > Bacteriovoracaceae > JABGVH01. The sequence continues at coordinate 6,005 of JABGVH010000083.1, read as the reverse complement.
ATAGATAGCTATCTAGGGTTGAAAGTATTGTCGCCAATATTCCTGCTAAAACGAAACCTCGAATGCCCGCTGGTAATAATTGTAAGGCATAGGTTAGGTAAGCATGCCCTGACTCTGCTTCTGGAATAACCGCCTTGGCATACATCGCTCCAAGAGTAGTACAGATGTCGAAGCAGAACCAAATGATTGTTGAAAAGAGAATACCCCGTTTTGCAATAGCTGATGATTCTGCTGCAAAACAACGTTGGTAAAAATTTGGATCGACTAGTGTCGAAAGGGCGATAAAACCCCAGACAAGAGTCGGCCCCAAACCGACGTTGCCAGTTGGGGACCAATGGCCGGGGGGAAGATTTTCTAAAAGGAATCCAACTCCACCGAAGTGGTGAAAAGATAGGATAAGAATCAAGAGTACCCCTGAGCACATGACAAAAAATTGGACCAGGTCGGAAAAGACCACCGCTCGGAAACCACCGTAAAGAGAATAAGCTATTACAATTAATACTCCACAGAGCATTGAAACCCACATGCTCCACCCAAAGAGTAGATTTATAAAAATCCCGAGGCTCATAACATAGGCTATGGGAAGAACATTAAAAAAATTAAAAACTGCAGCTAGTTTCGCGGAATAGGGGCCAAACATTTTTCCGATTAAATCGGGTAAGGTCATTGCTTGGTAGATGGCGACCTTATCCACTATAAAAAATGCAAATAAAATATAAGCTAAGTACCAGAAAGCTCCCTGGGTTACAAAATTATAAATCCCTTGGTTGAAGGCGATTTCGGTTACCCCAAAAATTCCTCCATACCAAGTGGCAACCAGGGTCGCGACAAAAAGAGGTAAGGTAAGCTTGCGCCCCATAAGTAGCAGGTCTAGGAAATTTTCGGATTCGCTCTCATCTGAACCTTGGTCTCGCTTTAGATAGCTTCCATAAAAAACAGAGGCGACCGTGGCAACCAGTACTAGGCCAAACACAAACCAATCTAATGTGACCATGGTTGAGAAAAAATCAATTTTTGGTTGGATAGCGGGACTCATAAAATCTCCTTTCGACAGTACAAACTGTTTCAAGTTCGAAGGGTCGCATAATTGCCTCTCAGCCCAAATAGGGCTCCCCTGATTGCTTAATCTATTATAACTTAGATAACTAAAAAAAAGAGGGAAGACAATAGAAACTGTCCTCCCTCTCCAGATTTATTCTTTTACTTCGTCTTGCTTAGTGGAGACCCCCTCCAAATTTCTCAGAGAGCTCTATTTCAAGTCCATTTGGATCAGTGATATAGATGGATCGTGAATTTTCATACCCATATTCTAAATCGATATTAACACCCAGCTCTTTTAGGCTTTTCTTCACGTCGTCAAAATTAGTAATGTTAAAGCCAAGGTGATTCAGGTATCGCTTATCACGATCTTCTGACAAGGGACTTTCAAGGTTTTGATAAAGGCAGAGGTAGGCCCTCTCTGAACTGCCTATAATTGCATAAGGTGATCCGGAGGGTGAAGTTCCCTCTTCTTTGATTTCGAAACCTAGAACCTTATTATAAAATTCAATTGATTTGTCTAGATTGACTATATTTAAGTTTAGATGATCGATACCAGATATTTGTAACATATGAGCTCCTTTATTAGCTGTTGTCATTGGTTGATACCAGTATCGCCGATAAATGAATATAAATAAAATCAATATTATTGACTTGCTAATAGATATAATCTATCAATAAGTATGACCTTAACTCAATTAGAATATGTCTTAGCCGTCGCCAAGTTCCGTCATTTTCACCGTGCGGCAGCCGCCTGCCATGTGACTCAGCCCACCCTGTCTATGCAATTACAGAAATTGGAGCTGGAGCTTGACTGTATTCTTTTTGATCGCAGCAAGTCACCAGTTCAGCCGACCGCTCAAGGTGAGAAAATAATCGAACAGGCGAGAGTCGTTCTTCGGGAGTCTAAGCGCTTATTGGCGACGGCTGACGAAACTCAAAACGAAGTATCGGGCTCTTTTCACCTCGGAGTCATTCCGACCTTGGCGACCCATTTGATTCCACTTTTTTATCGTCAGTTCCACCGACTGTACCCAGATGTTGAGTTGATGATAGACGAAATGAAAACTGAAGATATTATTGCAGCATTAGAAAAAGATGAAATAGATGCAGGACTGTTGGTAACTCCCTTACATCACGGTCAAATAATTGAGAGAAGTTTATATCGAGAGGAATTCTATGTTTTTGCTTCAAATGAGCACCCTCTTTTAAAAAAATCTAAAATAGAGGAATCTCAACTTCAGGCAGAAGGACTTTGGCTTTTAAATGAAGGGCATTGCTTTAGAGATCAAGTGCTTAATATCTGCGCTATGAAAAAACCTGGTGGTGCAGCCTCGTCTCAGTTCCAATCAGGCTCTCTAGAAACCCTTAAAAATCTAGTGCAGCAAGGGGAAGGATACACCCTCTTACCTGAACTGATGGTAGACCAGCTTTCTATAAAGGATAAGAAAAATGTCCGACCCTTCAAAAAACCTGTGCCGATTCGTGAGGTTTCCTTGGTCTCTTCAAGGCTCTTTTATAAAGAGAAAATAATGGATGCACTAGAAAAAACGATTATTGATAACTTACCCAGAAATCTTTTTAGCCATAAAAGAAGCAACACCAGTACAGTCGAAATCTACTAATGCCCCTCCTATAAGCCTTTTCAGGGACTATTTGACACTGAAATACCTGTATTTCTTCTCGGAAATCCGTCTTTTCTAACAAATACTCGGCCATGTACGTTTTCTCTTAAAATCAATCAAAATATCTGGATATAATCCCTAAGTCTTTTGAGTTCTAGGATGAGCTTGTAAAAAGTAAAATAAGGGAAGGAGCCCCGCCATGACATTGAAGTCTACACATTCATTTAAAAAAATCCAAACCACATTGATTTTACTTATAGCGGCCCTGCCTCTATTAAGTTGTGGTCGCCATGAGAGTAGCGACTCGAGTGGAGCTTTTGCCTCTTCGATTATAGTTGGTAGTTTGGATTGGAAAGAAATAATAGGCCTTTCAAATAATTCTCCTATTAAGGTGAACGCCAAAGCAGTAGCTGATGTTAAACTTCCTGTGATGGGCTCGCGTTGTACTGGGTTTATGATTTCGGAAAATATATTAATGACCAACCACCACTGTGTCCCAAGCTCACGCTATGCCGAGGGAATTACCGCTTCATTTAATCACTTGAAGGGGGTGGGGGAGGCAGATTGGGCCAGCTTTGATTGTTCGACTTTCATCGGAAACAATAGGACCCTCGACTTCGCGCTTCTGGAATGCAGCGGAAGTCCTGGAACCGAATTTGGAATGGTAGAGCTCTCTGATGATGATCAACAGATCGGTACCCCTCTTTATATTGTTCAGCAAAATTGTGACTACTATAGTGATCGAGACTGTGACTGGTCTAAGAAATATTCAAAAGGCAAGATCACCAAAAAAGATGATGAGTATACTCATAATGCAGATACTCTAGGTGGCTCTTCCGGCTCTCCGGTTTTTTCTCAAACCAGTAATAAAGTTATTGCCATTCACCATGCGGGAAGAGGTAATAATGGTCAAGGAAGGGGAACTGAGAACTATGCCGTACCTATGTATAAAATTGTAAACGCCATTCAGAGCGATTTTCCCCAGGTTGACATAGGCGCTAGCGGTGATGACTCTGGGAATGGCAATGGAGACGGAGATAGTGACGATAGCACTAGCAATAATTCATTTGAAACCGCCACCGAAGTGACAAACTTTCCCTACCAGAACAAAGATGAGACTTCTTCAGATAAGTTCTTCAAAGTGAATATTGCTAAAAGTGGAAAGTTAACAATTGGTACTAGTTTTTCTCACTCTGTAGGCGATTTGGACCTGGCCTTTTATAATGCAGAGAAAAGTAAATTAAAGATCAGTCAGGGAACAACTGGTACAGAGAATATCTCTCAAGAAGTAAATGCTGGAACCTATTTTGTGAAAGTTTATGGCTATAAAAGTGCGGAAGCGCCTTTCACTTTGAATATAAAGTTTGAAGCAAAGAAGCAAGTCGCTTCCAATGGCACCTTTGAAACGGCAACTAAGATTAAAACTTCCTTTGTACAGCAGGGATTTAGTATCTCAAGCTCAAAAGACCTCGATTTCTATAAATTTACGGTAACCTCAGGCACTTATTTAAACCTCAGCATAAACTTTTCCCATTCGGTAGGAGATCTTGATTTGTATCTTTACAATGGATCGAGAAAGCAACTAGCTAAGTCTGACAGCGTTTCCAATAACGAGAGTGTGAGTAAGTATTTTAGTAAAGGAACTTATTACCTAAAAGTAAAAGGTTATAAAGGGGCCAGTGGAAAATACGGATTAAGTCTAAAGTAAGGCTACCACAGTAATTGTTCGCCGGAAGTGTGCCAAAAGGTTCCGGTCTGGGAGTGCTCTTTTTGCTCAATAATCTTAAGCATTCCCACAGCCGATTCTGTTGCATCCAACAACCCATTACCTCTCGTCATATCAGTTCTGACGTGGCCAGGATGCAGTAGAAGAACCGTAATTCCTCTCTCCTTAAGATCTTCGGCCAATGATTTTCCAATTGAATTGACAGCACTTTTTGAAAGTCGATAACCGTAGCTGCCTCCAGAGGTATTATCAGCAACCGATCCCATACGAGAACTTATAATTGCTATTTTTGATCTACTACTAAGCTTTGGTAAAAATGCTTTAGTTACTTTTAAAGGACCTAGAGTATTAACTTCAAATTGCCATCGCAAATTATCATATTCGAGGTTTTCTAAATTATCCCCTTTCATAACTCCTGCATTATTAACCAGAATATCGATAGCAGGGCATTCGTCGGCCACCTTCTTCAAGTCATCTATTTTTGTAATATCGATATTTTCGTATACTTTGGCATCGGTCTCCGCGAGCTCTGGAGAAATTTTTCGACAAGTGGCAATCACTTGGTGACCTTGCTTCAAGTAGGCGAGTGTGAGAGCAAGTCCAATCCCTCGATTTGCCCCTGTAATTAAAACTGTTGCCATGAGAGAACTCCTATTTCTTTATGTAGTAGCCAGATACCCGCCAAACACCGTCAGCGTCGAGCATAGGGGTAATCGTTTCTGTAAGATTTTTTTGATTTTCGAAGTCGACCTTAAAAAGTACCACTACATATTTCCCTGCAGGAGCATTGGGTAGCTTTGGATAATAGGTAGCACTTTTATAAGACCTTCTTATTAATTTTCCTAGCTTTTTACGAATGGGGGCTATTTGTTTACTCCAGGCTTTAGAAGATAGGGAGTTTTTGAAAAGTCTTGAGGCAGTCTTCCAAGAGTCGCCGTATTTTTCTTGGTCAATTAAAGTTACCCAAGTACTCGCAGCTTCTGTTCCTCGTTTTTCAGGAGAGAGCTTTCCGTGACAATTTGCTGAGAGTATTAACAAATTAATAAATACAAAGTGCTTTAAAAACAAGTTCATATTGGCCCCTTTTATTGCGATAGAAAGGGCATTCTATGACAAGTTTTACTCTGAGGCCAGGTCTCGCGCAAATTGGGTGTGACGGGCCTTCTTTCGTGTGAATATGCGTTGATAGATAAGAAGTTTTTGACGCCTATACTGGTTTGTTTTTAGCTCTACTAAAACACTCTCTTTTTGTTTTTTATCGAGACTTTTTCCCTTATGGGAGCCTTTGATATGCCAGCCTTTCAGCTTTTTATCATCTCGCCTAATTTTGGCCAGTTTCCCCTCAATCCATCTTGAGAGATGGTTGAGTTTTTCAATAGATTTACCATGCTCCACAATAAAATCCTTCACGATTTTTTCAAAGCCATCCTTCTCTTTCTTAGCTACTTTTTCTTTCTTTTCTTTCTTTTCTTTCTTTTCTTTCTTCTCTTTTTCAAACACTGTATGGCGATTTATTTTTGTTTCCTGGAAGGCCAGCTGGAATTTTTTAAATCGAGACTCGACGATGTTTGAGCCCTTTAAATCGGAACCCCATATCCTCTTCTTTTCGAGAGATT
>JABGVH010000221.1 GCA_018646195.1 Halobacteriovoraceae bacterium | reverse complement strand
TCTTAAAATTAAATGTATTTTTAATCTCTTTAACTTTTTAACAATATTTCTGTAAGTAAATTTAATTGGGCCTCGTATTGATCTTGATCCTTCTTAATGAAGTCTATCAATAGTCTTCTTTGTTCCCATTCTTTTACTAAAGGGCCCATTGTAGGTTTAACAGTTGAAATAATATGCTCCTTAACGATAAGAATGCTTTCGTCTTTCAACTCCATTGCACTTGTAATCACTACGTAGGCCGGTTTTTGCATATCATCTTGGGTAATCTTTCCTGCTTGAAAGGCCTGGATTAAGGCGGCAGAAAAAGCAGCGTAAGGTTGTAAAATGGCCTTTAAAGCGTCGCCCATTGCCCCTTGAGCTCCATCTATACTCGAATTAACTCCATCAAGTAGTTCCAATAATGCCGGGAAAGGTAACGTTTTTAATTCCTCAAGAGAGGGAATACTAAGCTGTTCTATTGCAGCAAGAACTTCATCTTCAGTAACAGGAGTAATTCCTTGCTTTGCATCTTGTAGGCTTTTCTTCAGTGCTTCTCGTTTTTCGATTAAGATTTTTCCAATTTGACTACTAGGTGTAGCGAAAAAATAGCGACCAACAAAGCGTGTAACTGCTGCACCCTCTGGAATATTCTGCCTAACGTTGGTTACGCCTACCGAGAATGGTTGCATACGGTTACCATTTAATTCAAATTTTTCGGGAACTTGTCCACTCATCACATAGCTGATGTATGAGTTAACTAAGAGGCTTTTCTCTAGAGCAAAGAATGGAAGAGGTCTCTGAATGTCCTCTGCTTGAAAATTGCTGGCCGAAACTCCATTTAGAATTCTATTGATGACTTTGTTTCCAATTTCTTGACGGTAAAGAGGGTTGTCCATCATGCTAGGCAAGAAACTAGAATCTCGAAGTTGCTTCATCAATGGTAACCTGGCAGTTAGAATCCTAAAGGCCCAGTCTCTAGCATCTTTGAGCCCAAGTACGATGTTGGTTTCGTAGGCATCCCTATTTGCAATATTTTTGTTTTTATTTATTGTGTTAAAGAAATTACCAATATCTTTGGCCAGAAGTTCTTTCGAAGGGGTTTCCATACTCAAAAGATCTGCTAACTTTGGATGTTGGCAATTATTAATGGTCACTTCGTATTCTTTGAAAACTTTGTGTCGGTAAGTTTCAAAATCTAATGGAATTGTTTGGTATGGCCCATTAGCAGGTTTTGCTAGGCAATACTTTACAGGAGAACTAAAAAGCTTACTCAAGAAAAGGTAGATCTTCTGAGAGGCGCGGTAGTACAGTTTATGGTTTTTACCGTGTCTTCCATTATCATTGCTCATACTAGCAACTTTCTCTTTGAAATCCTCCATACCAAAGCTATCTAGGTATTGGTCCTTATCGTTTAAATAAGAGGCAAAGTGGTATCTCCATTGATCGTAAATTTTCTTAAGTGGAAAGAAAGTATTTTCAATTAAGAGATTTAAGTAACGCGCTTCTGACGGATTTCCTGCCCGATCGTACTTGTGTGCATAGGTTGCATACCTTGAATTAAAACGGTCGATGATAGTATCAACTACTTCCTCAGGATTAGAACCGTAGTCCCATTGCTTACATAGAGGATCAATACTATCTATGAAGCTGGCATCTTGGTCGGTACAAAAACGATATTCTCTTCTGCTTTTATTAGAGCTTTGTAGGAAGTGGTTAATACTCTGGCCATTTGGAATAGCAACTCTTTCGTCATTTCCCTCTAGTTCTATAGAGTTAGTATAGCCAAAAGAAATCGCTGCAATATCGTATCGGCCAGGCTCAAGCAACTCTTTTACGTCATTGATAGGGTAATCCATGATTGAAGAAGTTTTAGCGAGAATTTTTTTGTCTTCGGCCCTTGTGAAATTATCTGGATCAGAAGATCCTGCAAAATTGTGGCGTAGGCCAAGGTTATGTCCGACTTCGTGGACTATTGTTGAAACAACATGGTCATCTATTAATTTTTCGGAGCAGGCGTACAATTGTTCTATTTCGTTTTCGTCAAAGGTAACGCCTCTTTCCTTTAGCTCCAATGTATACTTAACAAATTCTGGACATTTCTTTTCGATATTTTTGAGAGCGTCTGATTTTGTCCGAGCAAAGCTACATTTTTCGCCGAATTGTTGATCTCGAAGGTTAGAAAGTTTGTAGAAATTCTTGTGCTTTGTTGAATAATTTAATTCCTCTCCCTGTTTAGAAGTAATTTTCATTAAATATTCATAGAAAGCTTCGTTGCGATTAAATTTGCTATAAAGGTCTGAAGGAATGGTCTGCTCTTGCTTGTAAAGTTTGTAATTATGAGTCATCTTGCCGAAATATTTAGTATTTTCGTTGATAGCGGCCTTATAACTATCTAGTTGTTTATTCATCACCTCTTTCATTTTGGGGGTGATGTTAGAGTCTTTTAATTGTTTCTCGAGAGACATTGCGGCAATAACTTTTGATGGTAGGTCGCCATTTATTCGTTCTAGGTTAACTTGATCTAGATACTTGGCCTCAAGAATTCCATGTTTGCTTTTAATATAATTTCTTAACGTAGAAATTATTCCTTCTCGGAAGGGGTTAATATAAGTATTACAAGTCGCTGAGATAATTTGACCGGATTCAGAATCAACAATTGATGGCCCATAACCCAGTAGTGAGGCTCCATTTTTGGTTTCCATAATATTTAGAATATTGTAGCGGATGTCGCCAAGGGAAACCGTCTTATATTCCATAACGTCATTCTTAAGAACCTTTCCAATTTCAATTGTAATATCACTTCCAGCTTTTTTGAAAGCATCGTTCCATGCTTGTATTGCTCGCACACCAGATTGATAAAACCTTTTGGGGGTACTATGGCTAAAATAGTATAGAATTTTTCCATTCTCTGGATAAAATCGATTAAGGAATATGTTTTTTTCAAAATCTTCTTCTCTATGAGTAGTGTAGTTTTGAATAAAATGTCTTCTAGTTTTGAAAAAACCAAACTTAGTACGGTCTGTGCTATGATAAACTCTGCCTTTTAGCGGCTTATGTGCTTTTCTAAGGGCATATTTAATTCGTATTTGTTCTTTTTCATAATAAACAGTAAAGCTAATATAGTCTTTATCGATTTCAAGGTTTGTAACGTCGCCTTGCTCGTTATCAGTTAAAATTGATCCTACGCTAGCAAAATCAATCTTCATGTATTTTCTATTTTTCCATGAAACTGATTGATCATTTTCTTCATCATATTTGGTTTCTTCAGGATTTAAATAAGACCCTATTTTATCCCTCGAGAAATCGAGCCTTTTAACTGGGATTATTAAAGCTGCATCCAAGTTAATATGGTCTTTTTGATCAATGTTTTGGTCAACATTAAGGTTCACCCCTCTAAGCTCATCTTTCAAGGAAACAAATTTTATTCTTGAAACGGAAGCTGCTTCAAAATCTACAGAAAGGTCACGACCAACTGAATTGGCGTTCTTGAAGTTGGTAGAAACGATGGTGGCAGCATAAAACCATTCACCATTCAACAAATCAGAAGGGAAAACGTCTGGCTTATCTAGTTTTATTCTAACTTTATCTTCTCTTAAATAAGTAATGTGAGTAGCAGAACTTGGGCTTTTTGTAGAATAAGTATTTAGCTTTTGAGTATTGTTACCATTTCCATCTTTTACATTTTCTAATCGATAGAGATTAATAGGGTAATAAACTAGCGGAACTGAATAGAGACCTTTTAATTCTCCAGATTCGATTAAAACAGCAGAGGTCATTTCTAAAAAAGGAATGTCGTCTTTTTTAGCTACTTTGTGAAGAATCATTTTATCAGCAGTCAATTCAAAGAGAATTTTATAAGAGGTATTTGGCCTTCCTCTAAATGGCACTCCATCGAGTAGGTCAGTCGCTATTTTAAACTCTACAAATTTAAAAGTATTTAGATTTTTAACGTCTTTCGAGATATTGACGTTTTCAGTTGTCGATTGGATTCTGCCTGTAAGGAGGTTGCTCCCAGTTTTCAACTCTAATATTTTTCCTCTATATTCAGAGATGGACTCTAGATTTTCTGGAGATCCCTGAACTAGTTCTTCAGGTCGTTCTTTTGAACAACTCACAAAGAATAAAAGTGAAAGTGTTAAAAACGCGTAAATAGGATTTCTCATGTTCGTTCCTTAGAATGAATATTGTAGAGTTGTATATATTGTTGAATCATCTTTATTAAATATTTTGATGTTATTATCTACGCCATTGGCCTTAAAAGTATTGCCTCCAATGGTATGACCAAATTCTAGGCCAATATTGCTTTCAACTTGGTAGGAGAGAGCATTCCCAAATTCAAATGTGTCGCCTTTTCTAATATTTTGATGATCCCATCTCTGTGAGTTGACAATATAGGTACTGAAACTAACTTTTTCAGTCACTCCTATATCTACTGAAAAAAGGTTCCCTAATCCAAAGGCGGTGTTCGGATTTCCTTCACTGTTTCTTTTAAACTCTTGAATATTTCTAAAGCCAGAAATTTTCCAGGCAAGTGTTACATTTGAAAGCTCCATTTGGCTCAAGGAATAACTGGTTCGGAAGGCGCCATAGGCCCTTGTCTGCAGGGACTCAACTTGTCTAGAGTCCTTGTTGGTAGGCAGGTAGGCCCTTAATTCACCAGAAACATAGAGTTCGTCATTAGGCCTAAAAAACTTATTGCTATAACCAAAATAACTATTCGAAAGGCTGGCCTCTTGTTGATTCGTTAATTCTTTATTCCCTATGATTCGAAAAATAAAACGTTCCGAATCAGAAACTTTGTTCCCAATTATTAAATCCAAAGAGGTCGTTAGATTGCGATCATTTCTTTCTGGGGCCTCTAGGGAAGTTCTCGTTTCGAAATTAGTATGAACACTCCAGGTGCTAGCTTCTTGAGCAAGTACGGCCATAGGGAATAGGCCAATAATCATTAAAGTTAAGACACTTTTGTACATAGAAGTCCTCAAATCAAACAGTTTAGTAGGCTTGTATTTGCAAAATTCGGGCCGGGAATTGCTGCCAGGACCCCATGTAAATGGCTGTAATTAAAAAGAATCTAAAAGGGAAAGGGGGAGCTGTTAGTGTGACTGTCTAAATTTTTTACAGTTCTTGTATTAATTTTGATTGGAAAAGCTTTTTTAGGCCAAGCTCATTTTGCTGCCAAATTTCCTTAAGAGAGAGTCCGTTTTCAAGGAGCGGACATTCATAAGTGATAACAGGTGCAGAGTACTTTTCAGGTGCATAGGTACCTAGTGAACCCGGTGTAGGGTAACCAATATCATCAGCAACAGGGTAGGAGTTATATTTTGAGAGAAATTCAGCAAGCTCTCGACAATCTCCATTGTAATTTAAAATTGGCTTCCAAGAATGAAAACTAATGATTAGCTTTGGAGGGTATTTTTTAAACAAGGATTCAAGATAGATGTTTTCTGGCTCACTTAAAGGGGCAGGTCCGGGATTATATTTTTCTTCTTTAAAAGTGGAGTCCCAATTATTAGTAGCATAGTTTCGGTTAAGGTCTACTCCATGGGCATTGACCCTGGAGCCCATTCGGTAGCCATCGACATTTAATATTGGAATGATAACTAGCGGTAGTTTTATATCTTCATCATTTTTTAACCAATCTAAAAACTGTTGTAGAACATAGACACCTTCTACCTCGTCACCATGGGTACCACCTAGTAAATAGATATAGCTAGAGGACTTAGCCTCTGTCTTTAGAGAGGGAATCTCATCTCCCTCTACGCTAAATCCAGGTTTTATTTCAATAAGGTTCATAGTTTACTCAAGTACATAAATTGCAGATTGGCCTGGAGTTTCTTCAACTTCAACCTCAAGGCTTGTAAAGGTAAATTGAAATTTCTTGAGTAATTCACCTTTTATTTTTTCGGCCAAATAAACCGCCAAATTTTCTGCACTAGTGTTAGTTAAAGGAAGAACGAGAACATCTGTCTGTGGGAATGAAAATGTAGACTTATCTGGTGCCGTAACTAAGTAGTTGGCCCCGGTAGGTTCAATAATTAATTGTGGATTGTACTGTGGTAATAGTAATTTATGATCTAGTGAATTACAGGCCTCTCTGACGATTGGCTTTAAGTCTAAAAAATCAATCACCATGTCATTTTGTAAATTGCGAGCATTGCCTTGAACAATAACTCTGTAATTATGTCCATGCAGGGGTTCACGGGATCCGTCTTTAAAAATTAAAAAATGAGAAGCGGCAAAATTAAAATATTGCTTTTGAACTTTGACTGAAAAAGAGTGGCTCAATATAAATCCTTTTTTGAAAACAATTATTTAACACATAAGCGACCAGAGTGAAAAGCCAGGTAAAAGAAAAGGGAGGCCAAACAAGGGGGGCCGGGTTAAAATTCAGGTCGTTAGAAGCATATTAGGGAGTGTATCGTATGTCTCAAGAAAAAATTGAAAGAGACCCTGAAGTAGAAAAAGAGCTACAAAGACAATTAGAGGTTTTAAGGTTTGGGGTCAGTGAGATTACACCTGAAGATGATTTTGTTGACATGCTGCGCAACTCGATTGCTAAAAAAATTCCTTTGCGAGTAAAGTGTGGAATAGACCCTACAAGTAGCGATGTCCATTTGGGCCATACCGTTCCCTATCGTAAAATGCGCCAGTTCCAAGATTTAGGACATATTGGTGTCGTCATTATAGGGGACTACACCGCAAGTATTGGTGATCCTACCGGGAAAAATGAGTCTAGGCCTCCCCTCGACCCTAACCAGATTAAACTAAATGCTGAACGTTATATGGATCAAGTATTTACAGTAGTTGACCCAGACAAAACAGAAGTCTGTCATCAAACTGAATGGTTCTCCGACGCGTCCTTAAAAGACGTAATTAACTGGGCCGGACAAACAACTGTGGCCAAATTATTAGGGCACGAAACATTTCGCGATAGGCTAGACGCAGGTAATCCCTTGGCATTGCATGAGCTTTTTTATCCTGTCCTTCAAGGAGTCGATTCGGTGTTCGTGAAGGCAGATGTAGAGCTGGGCGGAACTGATCAAAAATTCAATGTCCTCATGGGGCGAGATTACCAGAGAAACAATGGTGATCGGCCACAAGTTGCAATGTTGCTTCCTATTATAACTGGAACCTGTGGCGCTCAGAAGATGAGTAAATCATTAAATAACTATATAGGTATATTGGACGAACCATTTGATAAGTTCGGAAAAATAATGAGTATTCCTGACGTTCTCATGACTGAGTATTTTCAATATGTGACCGATATTGAAGAGAGCGAATTCAAAGCAATTTGTGAAGGACTAGAAAAAGGGACACTTCACCCTAACGAAACTAAGAAAAAGCTAGCTCGAAAAGTAGTCGCCTTCTTTCACGGTGAGGCCGAGGCTGAGGCCATGCAATTAAAATTCGAAAGTGTTTTCAAGAAAGGAGGGGTTCCGGATGACGCTCCTGAAATATCTTTCACAAGAGGTATTCAACTAGATAGTTTATTGACTGACACTGGACTATTGTCCAGCAAGAGTGAAGTTCGCCGAATGATTAAACAAAAAGCGATCGGAATTGTTGATGGAGAGAAACTTGCCAATCATGAATTGTTAATCGATGACAGTTTTTCTGGAAAGGTAATTAAAATAGGAAAGCGAAAATTTCTTCGCTTAAAGTAATATGTCCCAAAGAAAGTTTAAATCCTCAATTGATTTTTTAAAAAAGTGTTTTAGTTCAAGTGAAGAGGGCCTCGAAACTCTTAGTAAGCTAGAAGAACTTGGAAAATCGTTAGATTTTACGGAGAGTCCTAGACTTCTAGACGGAAGCTTTCCCGTTCCTGTCGAAGTAAAAGGTAAAAGTGATAGCTTTGCTCTGTTTTCTGATGGTGCCTGTCGCGGTAACCCAGGGCCTGGCTCCTGGGGAATGATGGCCCAAAATAATTCTGGAGACCTTATATTCGAAGGAAGCGGTGTAACTCTTAGTACTACTAATAATCGAATGGAATTAGAAGGCGCCCTCAAAGCATTAGAGGACTTACTTACTTATTTGGCCGATATTAACTTTGAGGGGGAGCCCGAAGTCTATCTATATTCAGACTCTAAGTATGTAGTTGATGGCCTTAAGAGCTGGTTGGTCAATTGGAAAAAAAGAGGCTGGAAAACAGCAGGGAATAAGTCCCCAGTTAATATGGATTTATGGAAAGAGATTGACCAGGTGCAAGCAGAATTTTCAAATATTACCTACCTTTGGGTCAAAGGCCATGCGGGTCATCCGCAAAACGAATATTGCGATCAGTTGGCCAATAAGGCCTTGGATGAGTCTGGCTTTTAAATTCATAGTTTTTTAGTTGCTTATATAAATTCAGCACGTTAAAATTTCGGCGACATCACGCTTACAGCTAAAAAAAGGAAAAATTTATGAAAAATTTGGCGCTTATAATCTTGGCCCTAGGGCTTCTTGGATGCCAAGGACAAGGACAGAAAGCAGATCTTAGTAATGAAGAGGGTAAAACCTTTTACGCCGTTGGCGCAATGTTTGGTTCCCGATTAGTTAATTTTAATCTATCAGACGGTGAAATTGCAGCAGTAATGGAAGGCTTTCGAGATGCTGTTAAAAAAGAAAAATCAAAAGTTGAGCTAAGAAGTTATCAGATGAAAATCCAAGAGCTTTTTAGAAACCGTATCAAAACAATGGCCACCTCTATAAAGAAAGACGGAGATGCCTTTCTTGCTAAATTTATCAGTGACGGGGCAACTAAAACTGCATCCGGAATGGCCTATAAGATTCTTAAGCCCGGTAGTGGTAAAAAGCCTGGGGCCAAAGACGTAGTTAAGGTTCACTATCATGGGACTTTAATAGATGGAACTGTATTTGATTCTTCTGTAAAAAGAGGAAAAGAAGTGGAGTTTCCACTAGACCGTGTAATTAAAGGTTGGACCGAAGGTCTTCAATTAATTGGTGCCGGTGGGAAAATAAAGCTTGTGATACCTTCAGCGCTTGCCTATGGTGATCATGGTGCGCCGCCAAAAATCCCAGGTGGGGCAACTCTTGTTTTTGAAGTCGAGCTATTTGAAATTAAAGATCCTTCAAAGGCCTATCCAAAAGGCAAAAAGAAGAAGGCCAAAAAGAAATAGTTTTTAAACAAATTTTGAATCATATTAGGAGCCCCGCAATACGCGGGGTTTTTTTGTAACTACTTACGAGAGGTCGGTATGGAGTATAAGCTTATTAAAGGGACCCCTGATGAGTCCACCTTGAAAGAGATCGTTAGGTTAGAAGGTCTGTGCTTCGAGGCGCCACAGTACGACCTTGATCGCTTAAGGCACGAGTATGGCAACAAAGGCGAGGCCTTAACGATACTGGCGATAGATAGTGATGGAGAGCTTTGTGGTTACAAAATTGGATATGAAAGGCGTCTCTGCCACTTCTATTCCTGGTTAGGAGGAGTCGCTCCCGCTTACAGGAAGCAGGGGATAGCTGGCCAGCTAATGGCACAGCAGCACGCTTATATTAAACAGAATGGTTATAAAAACGTCCGCACTCAAACTGGAAATGAGTACAGAAGTATGCTTTTGCTCAATATTAAGAATGGCTTTGATATTATTGGGACAACAATTAATAAAAGAGGTTTAGTTCGAATAATTTTGGACAAAAAACTATAGGCAAAAAAAAACCCGCTATTGCTAGCGGGTCTCTTATTTCATTAAGTCTCTGCCGGACTTTCAGAATTTATTCTTAGTTAGCAGGCTTGTACCAGCATAATGGACGGATACCTTTAGAGTATTCGTTTGAGCGGGTACAGACACCAGTTGCAGCGTTAGAATCGCTAACATCTGTATAGGCGTCTTTATCACAAATTGCGCCAGCAAAATAAGTATCTAGGCGACATTGTGGAGCTGGGTGATTGTGGTTAGTTGCTGTAACAACTTTCGGGTCAGGAGTCTCAAACTTAAGTGGAGTTTCTAGACGACGAAGAGCACGAAAAAGGTTACCGAGGCTAAGACCGGCCATGGCACCACGCTGACATACAGCTACATCTTCAGCATTTGCAAAGTTTGCTTTACAGGCCTTAGTAGCAGTAGCGTCAATGTTCATACTTTCAACAACTGCGATGTTATCATCACTTTCTGCGTATTTTCTGAAACATTTCATGTTACCAAAGTAGTCAGCTTGACCTTCGTTTGAGGCCCAAGAAGATCCCCACCATGAAGATTTCTTTGGGAAGCCACCAAGATGGTGTCCTAGCTCATGACAAGCTACAAGAGCGAAAGCATCGGCAGTGATGGTTTCGTGTCTGGCAAGACCACCAAACATAGATACTTTCCAAGTATTCCCTGTTTGTTGGGCGTAAGCGTTGACTGTACCGTCATCCCACTTCCTAATCATGTCGAGAGTTTTTCCTTTCTCGGCGATAATAGGAGCGTAGATCGCTACTACGTCGTCAAGAATCTTGTTAAAAGTCTTCTCGTCGACAGTTGAGACGCTTTTTGCGTCAGTTCCAATCCATAGATTGTTGTCTTCCACGATTCCAGCAGTTCCGTGCTGATCACATGAAAATACGTTGGTTGAGTTGAGTAACAACATTAATGTTACTAAAATTCCTTTTTTCATAGTTCCTCCTTGATCTGAATTTTTGAACCAAATTGTTTTGTATTGCCGTTTGTTGATATCTATATTTTCGTTAAAGATTTCCTTTGTCGACCTTGTAAGGAACTTGTAAGTTTTTATTTGAAGCTAACAGCTTTTTGTCAATTTCTTGACCAAATGACGGTGAATTTAGGGCAAAAAGGGAGGATATTGTGAATAACTTTTATAAAATTGTGACATTTACTATAGCCGACAATCTTGATCAGGTTAAGTCTGCACTTTTTGAGGCAGGAGCAGGTGAACTTGGGAGTTATGACTCTTGCTGTTTTGTCTCTAAGGGAATTGGCCAATACCGACCACTGAAAGGATCAATTCCAACTGTTGGGAAAATTAATGTAATAGAGCAGGTAGAAGAGTTCAGAATTGAGATTATTTGTTCTCAAGCGGCTTTGGATAGCGCCACTAAGGCGATCAGGGCCGCCCATTGCTACGAGGAGCCGGCCATTTATATTACCTCTCTAGAAAGTCAAAGTTTTAAACGGTAGAATAATCATTATGAAGAGATTTGCACTTTCCTTAATTCTATTATTGCTGGCCTTCGAGGCCCTAGCGCAGTCTAGCTCTAGCAGCTCACCCCAAACAAATGATCAAAGGGAATTAGAACGTATAAAGCGTGAAGACTTCACCAAGATGAAGAAACATATACAAAAACAATTGGAAGAGCGTAACAGCTACCTTAAAAAGTATTTTCATGGCAGCTTATTTGAAAATTTTGAAAAAAACTTTGAAAGAATGTTCGATAATTTTGATCCTGAAATGTCTAAAAAGCTGGAACAACTATTTGGTGGGGATGACTTCTCAGGCTTTGACCGCCTCTTCCAAGATGCCTACTTAAACCCCAATATGATGCCGGATACCCATCAATGGAAAGAAACGCCTGAAGGACATATATTAACTTTAAAAATAAAAGTCGCAGAAAATACACCCCTTGATATTAAAATTACAAAAGAAAAGGTCACTATAAAGGCGACTGTAGTTGAAGAAGCAAAAAGCACTCAAAATGGCGTTAAACGGCATTCAATTCGCCAATACCAATTAAACAGAGTCTTTCCTATCCCGGTAGGCTGCGATCCGGATAAAGCGAAATTCAAAAATATTGAAGGACAAATAATTATCACTTTCCCAAAAAAGGCCCCTGGCTCCAAGTCTTTGAAAAAAGGTAAGGGCCCGATTCAGCCTCTAAAACCCTCGAAAAAAGACAGAACTATCTAAAATTACGTAGGCGTATACCCGTATAAAAGAGTTAAGTTATTCAGTGGAATAGCCGATCAATTTAGTTAGATAGTCCCGGTGTGGGACGACTAGGAGGTTGGTATTAGAACTAAGCCAAAAGTGATGTTTTTCTTCATTTCCATTGTTTATGGTTTCTTTCTGTATCAGGGAACATTTGCCTTAGAATACGACTACGGCAAGGCCGAAAAGTATACGGTTCCCTTGCGAGAACATTCTGTAATAGTCACTAAAGAAGGGTACTACCCCAAGAATATCTCAGTATTTGAAGGAGAAAAAATTCGTTTCTACCTTACTTCTACTCTTAAGGAACCCAGCTGCCTGCTTATCCAAGAGAAAAACTTATTTCTACCTGCTGAGAAAGGAAAAATCTCTGAGGGAGAAGTTTTTTTTAAAAGGCCAGGGAAGTTTAAATTTTACTGTCCTTCCGGAAATATCAAAGGGCAGATAACGGTTTTACAAAAAATTACTGAAGAAAAGAAAATTAAAAGAGAAATAGCATCAAAAAGACCAAAGCCGGTATGGAGACCGCGCGAAGAATAGTAGGAAAACTATGGGAAGTGTATTTGAAGAAGCGATTGAGACCTTTCTGTCCCCAATAGGGGACTTATTGGCAGATAGCGCTGTGACAGAAATTATGATCAATGGCCCCGACGAAATCTTTATAGAACGCAAGGGACTGGTTTATAAATCTGAAAACACTTTTCCAAATGAAGAAGCACTTATTTCTGCATTTCGTGCGGTTGCTCAATCGGTGGGAAGGATTATAGATAACGATAATCCAAGGTTAGATGCTCGCCTTCCAAACGGCTCACGTATTCACGTTGTTTTACCTCCAATGGCACGTAACGGTACGACAGTTGCCATTCGAAAATTCTCAGAAGAAAAGCTAACTATATCAGACCTCATTAAATTTGGCTCAATGTCAAAAATGGGTGCAAGGTTTCTAGATATATGTATCCACTTAGGGAAAAATGTTGTGGTTTCAGGCGGAACAGGGTCGGGAAAGACAACAATGCTTAATGTACTTGGGTCGAGAATTCCTAAAACTCAAAGGCTGATTATAATTGAAGATGCCGCCGAGTTGCAGATTCACGCTGAGCATGTGGTTCAGTTTGAAACAAGAAAAGAAAATTTAGATATGGGAATAGTAGGCGTTACCATTAGAGATCTTGTTATTTCTTCAATGCGGTTAAGGCCCGATCGAATTATTGTAGGAGAAGTTCGTGGAGAAGAGGCCTTAGACCTTATTCAAGTCATGAATACTGGTCACGACGGTTCCATGGGGACTGTCCATGCCAACAATGCTCTAGATGCCTGTACCAGACTAGAAACTCTTTGCCTGATGGGGGATACCAAAATTCCCGCTGAAGCGATAAGAAAGATGGTGGGCTCTGCGATGCAAGTAATTGTACAATGCAGCCGTTATCACGATGGTGGTCGTAGAACTGCCTCAATCTCGGAAATTATAGGTTTAGACGAACATGGAAACTATGTCTGCAAAGACATATTTAAGTGGATTCAAACCGGGAAAGATCCAGAAACTGGCAAATATATTGGGGAGATGGTTCCTTGTAATTATGTTCCATCTTTCTTTGAAGACATTATCGTAAATAAACTTCCGTTCCCTAAGGCAAATTTTATTGCACCTGATTGGGTCAAAAACTTGAAAAAAGAAGCCGCTTAGCATTTAATATCTAAATGAAAACAAAAATGAGCAAAGAGCAATATGTGATTCTCGCGCTAATTACCTTGGCATTTGGTTGGTTTATGATGGCCTCTCACGATGTTTATAAAATTGGTGAAAGACCAGCTTCTAATAGTAACTCGAAAAAACCTAAGAATTAGCACGGATAAAATCAAAAATTTTCTCTTGGGTCTCTCTGCTGTTATAAGGGAGTAACTCTACCTGAATTCCCTCTGCGGAGTTATTATTTATGGCCTTAATTATTAGAGGTAACCGATAGTCTTCTCCGAGAATAGAATCGACTTCTTTCTTAGACAGAATTTTTCCTTCAAGTCTCTCTTGTATAACCTTCAAGGCGTCATTATAAAAATTGAATACTCCAATTGTACTGGTTGGGTACATCGATACAGAACGTAATTGGGTAATCTGCTTTGCTGATTTTGCTGAGAATAGGTAATTATAAGCCTCTCTTCCTCGTAATTGGGTTTTCCCATCTACGTTAAACCTTAATAAACCTTCCCAGAATTCTCTTAGGCCACCATAAGAACGTTCTTGGTGGTATTTCTCTAGATTAGACTTAAATTGTACCATTTTTAGGTAATCAGAAATTTTCTTCTGAGTTTTGTATGTGTTCATAGGCCTTAGCTCAACCTTGATTTCTGATTTATCTCCAACCGACATTTTCTTACCTTCAAATTTTATTACCCAAACGGCTAAATTAATAAATTTCTTGAGGTAACTTTCTTTATCTTCGGGAATTTTGATTTGTTTGTTAATTAATTCGTAAGTAGCTATCGAAAGTAAGCTTTCAATATCTAGTTTTTGATGTTCTTTCTTTATATAAATGTCGTCTTCTTTTAGAAGCTCTAGTAGTTCTGGAAAGACTGCTTCTAAAGCACTAGCTAATTTTTTTCGTAATTCATTTCTATTTGGTGCCTGCTCGATTCCAGAGGCCGCGAGAGAGTATATTCTCGCCAGCATAAAATCATTAAAATCTCCATCTGGTGCTTGGAATTTCTCTAGCGCTTTGCGACTTTTTTCATATAGTTTTTCAGGAGTTTTATATTTCTTTATAAATTTTTGAGTCAAATTTTCGTACTTAAGAATTTTTGATATTTTTTCTGAAGTTAGGTTTTCTGCCAGTTTATTGACGATCTCTGCTTTAGTGGACTCCCAGTTCTCGCGATCTTGGGTATAGAATTCAAATAGGCTTGAACTTTGAAAATTTAAATAATGAACATTCTCTATAATTACTTTCAATCTAGGATCTTCGCCCAGTATTTTGTCGACTTCGGTTTTTGAAAGATTTTTTCCTGCTAGTTTTTCCTCAACTAGAGTAGTAACTTCTTTATTAAAATCAAACATGTCAGTTGGTCTAACGTAAAGCTCATGGCCTTTGGTTCCTTGGTAACCTTGCCATTGTTTGACTCCGCGTTCTCTAAATTGTTCTTTTAAACGCTCTTGTTCAGCATTGTACCAACGAAAATAGGTGTCTGTTAAACTTTCTTCTTTCTTGTAGGGGTAATTACTGGACCGGAGAAATTCACCGTATTTAATTCTGGCAGGACGTATTCCTTGCTTGTCTCTCTCCATTACTGGATCTAGAACTCGAGATTCGATACCTCTAATGGCCTCATAATACTCTTTTTCGGTAGTTGTAAAGGCCACTCTTTTTTCATTAACTTTTTTTCGTGTGGCCTCAAGTTGAATTATTTTAGCGTAAACAAGTTTTTTTAACCCCATTTCAAAATGCTTGTTGAGCCAGTTACTTTTGTCAATTTGGTATTGGTTAAAGTTTCCAGCTTTGGCAAAAAGGACAGCTTTAATACGATCATTCAGTAATGTGTCTTCAATATACTTTTCAACATCATAGTTTGTAACAATTTTGCCACCGACATTAGCGGCGGTCCAAGCAATTAATCGTGACTCTGCAAAGCTTGAACTTATAGGAAGCAGAAGTAGGGAAACAATTAATAGGAAGGTTTTGATGGGGGTCATTTAGTATCCAATTAAAAAGTAGTAAGAATAAGAGTGATTTCAATGGGGGATAGAAAGCACTCTTATGTAGTGGTAATTTACTTATTCGCCGTCTTTACCAAAAAGGTAAGCTTCATTTTGGTTGCGCCCGCTGGTTCCGAAATGGATAGTAGCACCAACTGTAAATACAAATTCGTCATCACCAGTATCGATATGGTTGTTATAACGAATTTCGGCACCGAGAGTTACATTCTTATGAAGCGCTGTTTTAATTCCTAGCGCAACTTGATGCATCTCTTTCTCGACCCAGTTATACTCGACAATAACGTCTGTAGTTTCATGTACCTTAACCATTGCGCCAATAGTAAAAGCGAAGCGCGAATCTTGGTATTCTGGATTGTTATTGAAGTATACGCCTTCGGCCCAACCGACTAACATTCCGTCTTTAGTTTCTCCAATTAGGCCAACACTTGTTCTACGCTCGTGGCCGGTATTTAAGTGGCTATTTCCTTGTTCTAAGTGAGAAAGTGTTAAAAGCCATTGGTCTGTTAACATTTTACTCATTCGAACAGATACACCATCAATTTTTCCTATTCCTAGGTCACCGCTTTCTGATTCAAAAACGGATACTTCTAATTGGTCAACTAATCCAAATAGGCCTTCAGTTAAATCGAGAGTCAATCCGTAAACTTCTTTTACTTCTTGAAGATTTGATAAAGGATTATTTTTGAAGGCAGGCATTGCTTGAACATTTTGTCCAAAAGCGATTGGTTGCTTTCCAACAATAACTGCAACAGGCCAACCGTTAATTTCACGAATTTCGATATAGGCCTCTTTAATAAATTTTTCAATTTCAAAATCGTCATTAAATTTTAGTTTTCCGTCTTTTTGAAGTTCAGCTAAGTTAGCAGTAAGAACGCCTCGTATCTTATTTTTCCATTCAACACTCAAGGAAACATATGACTCCCGAAAGTCGTACTTATTATCTCCTCCACTAGAAAAGTAATTATTTACTTCACCATCAACATTAAAGCGAAAATCACTTCCTGTTTCTTCTTCGAGATCGGCAAGATCGTCGTCAAGATCGTCGTCTTCTTCAATTTCTTTTACAACTTTCTCTTTTTTCTTGCTGGTTTCTTTGTCCTGATCTTGAGCAAATAAAGTGGCAGAGGAAAGCAGTGCTAGTATTAGCCAAGGGATGAGGAATGCGTTTTTCACAGAATACTCCTGTTGGGTCGGGGGTAAATTTATAATCCAAGAGATCATAACTCCTTGCCTTGCGCATTGCATCAATCCTGAAATCTTTACAGCGCTCGCAGGCCGTTCCCATTTATAACCTACTGAATTTACGTATATTAAATTGACATATACCCTAGATATTGAAATTATTTGGCCATTAAATTTAAAAATAGTGAATTAATTTTTTCAGGGAGAAGATATGTGTAATTCCTTTTCGGCCTTATTGGCCATTTCTGTGGCAATTTTATTTAGCTCTGAGCTAATGGCCGACAGGCTAGAAATAGAAAATACTTATGGAGTCCGGGCCGAGCGTTATCACCAATTCCGTGCCATCCACTATAAAGATAATGGTGAATCGATAGATGTTACTAGGCTGGCGCGTTTTCAAGTTTTTGGAGTACAGGAAAGAGGCAGTGGGGAGTTCTATTTAGAATTACCGCGTTTTGGAAACTTTGGTCGCAGCTTTACAGTCAATATTTCGGCAACCTATTTGGCAGAAAGGGGACCACTATCTGATACAGACTCCATTCAAGTAGATACCACGCCGGATTTTCTGGAAATTCGAGGTAACTACGGAACTCGATCTGGTGGGACTCTTTTATTGAGAGCATATGGAATCTATGCAGGGAAAAGAGTCGAACTGACTCAAAAAGGTCGTTGGCAGGCAACTCATGGTCAAATTAGCTCTTGGGGTCATTACCGTGCCCCTATAATCCGGGATAGGAGACAAGTTATAGACCGTGTAACCTTCAATTTTGGGTGGAGAAGTCAATCCTCACAAGTCATAGTCCGAAACTAATGCCGACAAAATCTGAAAGAACAAAATACGTACTTGAAAAGCTAGAGACGCTTTATCCGGTGACACCAATTCCCCTCGATCATAGTGACGACTTTACTTTACTAGTGGCAGTCTTGCTTTCTGCACAGTGTACAGACGTACGAGTTAACAAAACTACTCCTGCTCTTTTTAAAAAGGCCAATACGGCAAAAGAAATGCAGAAGCTTGCAGTAAAAACAATTGAGGATATAATTCGACCATGTGGACTTGCTCCTAGAAAAGCAAAGGCCATTCAAGGACTTTCAAAAATTATTATTAACGAGCATAACGGAAAGGTACCTAGAACATTTGAAGATTTGGAAAAACTGCCCGGGGTTGGTCATAAAACGGCTTCAGTTGTTATGTCACAGGCCTTTGGCGTCCCAGCCTTTCCGGTAGATACCCATATACACCGATTGGCCCAACGTTGGGGACTTACCAAAGGTAAGAATGTCAAAGAAACAGAAAAAGACCTAAAAGGGATATTCCCAGAAGAAAAATGGAATAAACTACATTTGCAAATAATCTTTTATGGGAGGGAGTTTTGTTCTGCTAGAGGGTGCGACGGAACAGTTTGTGAAATATGCAGGCATTGTTACCCTAAACGCCGTAAAGCATTTTTGGCGAACAAGGCCTAAGCAATCTATTTTTTTAATATTTGAGCAAATTTCAATAGGTGTTTCTTTTCAATAATTTCACTAACCGAATGGCCATCAAAATCTTTTAATTTGGGATTTGCGCCTGCTTTTATTAAAACTTCAAAAACCTCTAAATGTTCATGCTCTGCGGATAACATTAAATATGATTTACCATCTATTTTACCATCTATTCTTCCGCCATATTCGATGAGGGTTTCAGTTATATCAGCGTGACCATTTACAACAGCGTAAAATAGTGGATCTTTGTTGGCCGAATCTCTCGCGCTTGTTCTGCTTCCTTCCCAAAGGAGTAATTTTACCGTTTCAAGAGAACCGGACATCGTTGCATAATGTATGGGAGATTTTCCATCTTTGCTCTTCAATGAGGCCTTGCCACCACTTTCAATAATACTCTTCACAGTGTCCATTTGACCGGCCAGAGAATAAATCATTAGAGCGGTCATACCTCTACTATTTCGAGCATTAATATCTTCTTTTGCCATGTTTTCGATTTCACTTATCTCGCTATCTAATTCCTTAATTTTCCATTTTTGTTGGTTAACAAAATCGTCTTTCCTTTCGCCTTTTATGGTGAATTTTTCTTCCTCTATATTGTCAGTTGTCCCATCAATTTTAGTACTTTCGATTTCGGAAGTATCTTTGTTTCCATTAACTAAGGTATTTTCATCTGGACTCTCTTTGCCTCCAGAAATTTTTGAAATAGCCTCAGTACCATTCTTCTGTCCTTTTACAAGGCTTGAAGTATTGTCACTATTTTGAGTAATTCCCTGTAATATTGAAGTAACCTTTGTTTTTTTCTTAGGGGGATTAAAGTAACTTTTAATAAGGTCAGAGAAGGCCTTAGGTGGAAAAGGTTTCTTTATGGCCCCTATGATATTTTCTTTTTTCAACTTTATAGTTTCGGCATATTCCTCATCCATATGGGCGCTAGTAATTATAAGAGGTAAGTTTTTATTTTTGAAAGCTTCAGGATTGTCTAAGTAATTTATAAACTCGTGGCTGGTATTTCCATCACTAAGAACTATATCGAATATTCCTACTAGAAAATCGATCTCGGCCAAAAGTTTTTTAGCCTCAGCTACTCCCGGAGCTGTGAAGACAGTGAATCCTTTTCCCAATAGGTCTAGTTTTATTAAGGAGAGTATGTCTAAATCATCGTCAACAATTAGAACATTTCGATTAGGAACTCCACCAAGAGAGTTTAAAATACTTTCTTTTGTAAGCGGTTTCTTTAAAGTCATGTAAATAGTAGGGCCTTTAAGTTTAATTTTGGCCTCATAACGGTCCTGCATGTGGGCACTCATGATAACTAAAGGGGTGTTTGAATTTGGGTGCCCTTTTTCATGGTAAAGGAAGTCAACAATAGCATCGGAAGACTTATTTTCACCTAGGACGATGTCAAGAAAAGCTAGATTAAACTCCTCATCTTTTAAAAGCTCTATTGCATCTTCACAATTTTCGGCAAGAGATACAAAGTGTCCCTCTGATTTGAGGATATTACTCATGAGGCTCAATATGTCTGGGTCGTCATCGACTATCAGAATTTTGAATGGCAATGGTTTCTCCGTTTACGAGTGATCTAATATCCAGCTTCTGATATTTTTCATTAATACCTCATTGTTTGCATCGAATTCAAGGAAGGCACTGCTGGTATTTTTATCATTATCTATCCAACAACTTTGGACATTCATTAGCAAAGATAATTCTTCAGAGCCCGTAAGCTGGTTTAGTAACTCGCCACTGACTCTAATACTCGAACCTTTTGCAATTAAATAATCGCCCTCTAGAGTAATGCCAAACTCATCAATCTCTACGATATTCATTTGGATATTAAAGTTACAGTCTCGATCTTTTTCTGAAATATTAAAAAATGGTAGAGGCTTTTCGTCGTATTCATCGAGTTTTAAGTATTGTTTAATTTTTGATATCAAGACCAGCTCATCTAAGGGTTTTGAAATAAAGTCGTTGGCCCCCAGAATCAAGGCCCTTGATATATCTTCTCTGGTGCTTCTTTTGGAAAGAACAAAAATAGGGAGTTGGTAACCTAAGCTCTCTCTAATAGCTTGAACAATTTGAAAGCCTGCTCCAAATTTTACTTCTAAATTCAGATCTACTATTACCAGGTCTGGAGTTCTCAATTTTAATGCAAGTAAGAAATCTTTAGGTTGAGTAGTGATTTTGGAATGAACACCGATTTTTTTCAAAGTAAGCGCTAGGAGATTATTAAAATCTTCATCGTCATCGATAGTTAGGATGTAAGGTTTTTCTTTCATGGTGTAATTTTTATTTTTCTAATTTTAGTGGAAGTTTTTTCGTCCATACCTAGAAATGTTAATTCCGTATTATATTCACCAGGCTCTGCGACAGCGCTAGTCCTAACCGACCTGACTTTACATTTTGAGGCACCTAGAAAATCTAGGAAATTTGACTCTAGAACGGGGTGTTTATTTTCTTTAAATTTGATAGGAGATTTTAGGATACAACTAACTTCATTGATCCTAATCAAATCACCATGGCATTTTAGGTCGGTGGTTGTATTTTTATCCTTCAATTTTGTCATGTCCACTGATGGAAGCTGGTTATCCTTAAGAATCTTTCTAATTTTCTGGATTAAAACTTTATTCTGTATAGGTTTGGCAATATTATCTGACGCGCCCAACTCTATGGACTTCAAGAGAACTTGCTTAGTCATTGTGGAGGACATCATCATAATTGGAATATCTTTGTATTTTTGGGTTTGTTTCAATTGTTTAACAATATCAAAACCATCTTGATCACCGAGAAAGACGTCAATAATAATGAG
>JABGVH010000225.1 GCA_018646195.1 Halobacteriovoraceae bacterium | reverse complement strand
CTTTTGGCAACTTCGGCAGCACGAGCATGAACACTATATTTTCCCTTACTGTCTCCAGCTTTATTGGTCCAATAATCGACGGTGCCTGTTCCCAACGCCATATATTCGAAGGAGAGCAAGGCAATCTCCACCTTTAATAGGTCTTTTCTCGCCAACTCACGGTAGTAGTCATTTCTAAAGTTGATATCACAAGTGACCCAATCGGAAGCGGCAAAATTCATGGTAGGAACCGCTCCACTCAATTTTTGATTGTAATTAATCGAAGGATCGAGGGCCGGCTTAAAGTTTGCTCCAGCCTCGTAATCTTCAGCGTTCTTATTGATAGTATCGACGGCTTTTTGAGTGCCTTTATCGTTTGTTAGGGCGGCTTGGTCAACTTGATTTTTTACATTGGCCTTGCACCACGCCGACATAAATCCATTGCCGCAATTGGCCTGCGCCTGAGCTTCTGTCGTCTGTGCTTCAACAGGTGAAATTAAAAGTGACACACCTACTGCGATAAATTTTTTCAAAAAACCAGATCCCCCTAGGTCAGAAAATGGCCCGAGGATAAGTGGTGGTGCATCGGGAGCGCAGATGCTTCTTCCCTTGCGATCTTTTTGGGGAGTTAGGCCCTCACAACATTTCTTACGAGTTGGTCTTTGACCAATTGTCGCGCAATCTTTACAAATATAATTTGGTGAACATTTTTTACCATCACAGAGGTTGGAACAGCATTCACTATTTTTCCTACATTTTGTTTCAGCCCCACGGCATTCTCCAATCCCGTTGGTATTATTATTAAATGCCTGGCAACTTCCTTTCTTGCAGACAGGTACAGTGAAGCAGCTTTTATTGAGTGCAATTGGGATTACACAACGCTTAATGCTTTCACAGGTTTTCTTCTTCGTTTTAGGATCTTCAAAACACTCTTTTGAACAACAGTCGCTATTTTTACCACAAGTTTTCCCTTCTTTAGCACAAGATCCTGCGATGAACTTTGCCCCTCGAGAAGGCTCTTCGACGCAAACAGCACCCTTAGTACAACAGCGATTCCATTCATTACAAACTTTCCCTGAGTCGGTACATTGTAAAGGTGTGGCACCGATATCATCTAATGTGCGAGTGACTAGCGCTTGAATTGCTTTTTCACGGTCATCATCAGAGAGATGAACCTTTGCTTGGATTTCTTCATAGCGAGTTTTAAAGGTAAAGACTTCTTCTTTTTGAATAATCTCTCGGTCATAGAGGTTACCCACGACTTCCTGAACTTTTGGCCATAGTTCGGTCATAACAATTTGGCCGTTATGATCTTCTCTATAGTCGTTCAACATCTCATTAAATTCTTTTTGAATTTCTTCTTTATCCCCTGGCTCTAATCGGGACTCATTTAAAGTTCCGGCAAGGACCTTAGAAATTGGTGCCTCTGAGAAGACCATCCCAATGACTAATAGGCTAAAGACAATAAGTGTTGACCATTTCATAGCTTACCCGCTGTTATTTTTTAAATTTCAAGTGCTTATATTATAAAACGACTCCTGGAGCTTTCTCTTAGGAATTCCTTTAATTTAGCTATTTTATGTATTATCAGGAACTTAGCGTTCCCTCTATAGGGATTTTTGTGCCCGCTGGCCGCCAATAGATTGGGCCTGAAAATTACGACGTAATTACAATAGCTTAGTACCCAATCTTCTAACTTCACTCTTCTTTTATTTCAAGGCCTTATCCCAACTACAAGTTGAAGAGTTTTCAAAATAAAGTATCCTATTTTTGAGGACAAAGTTTTTATGAAAATTGAAATCGCCTATCTTGGCGCGGATATTCGCTATTTTGAGTCTCTCCAGGGGGAGTTTAGGGAAAAATATGGACAGCAAGACCAGCTCCTATTTCAGCTATTTGAAGTCTCGGAATCGGTACTCGATTACGTCCAGAAATTAAGAGAAATTGAAGACGCTAGGCCTGATATTCTCTATCTCGATTTTGGTAAAGATCCACAAGAAGTTGCCAAGTTATGTCAATTGCTACGGCACCTAGAATCTACCCGGGACATTTCGATTGTCGGACTTTTTAACCAGGTAGACGATGCTCAGCGGAGGCTGCATTTTATGCAGGTCTCGATGCAAGCGGGTATCGTTTGCTCTCAGATTAAAAATGGTGGAGAGCTCCACGACCCGGTTTATCACGCTTATACAATGGCCTTCCCTGAGCTCACCATCCGTCCTAACTTTTACAGTATGGACGCCAAAAATGGATTAGCGGCAAAGCTTATTGAAAATTTTAGGATAAACTACCTACATCATGATCATCTCCAATTTGAATCCAATCAATCCTTTGAAGTCGGCCAGGTGATAGAGCTAGAAACAAAAATACCAATAGACGTAATCCCCTCTAAACTATATAAAATAATCTCAGTCTCCAGTGGCAACCACTACTATCCTGCTCGTTACAAAATTCAGGCACGCTATCTTTACCTAGACCCAGTTTTTGAAAAAGAAGCTCCGGATAAAATTGAAAAAGCAAAAATCTTAGAGGCAAAAGAAGAGAGAGAACGTTCCATTATGGACGAAGTTATTCCAGCATTCAAAGATTGGATTGAATCGATTATGACAGAATCTTCTCCAAAGAATGTCAAAATTTTGGTAGTCGATAAAAAACTACAATTATTAGATCAGTTAGAGGATTGGATCGGAGACCAGGACTATTCTTTAAAACTACAAACTTTGCTAAGAGACACTGAGGAGGAACTCGATTTTTATCGCCCCAGCATTATAGCATTTGAAAAAGAAGATATTCCAATTGAGGAAGTCGACTTAGAAGGCAAAACCATCAATGTAAATCCAGCCCAATACAATGGTAATGTTACAATTGGAAAATTAATTGAAAAAATTAAAGCAATCGAGAACTATGAACCCTTTGTGATCGTTTTTAATAATGGAGAAGTCAGTTCTGAAGATATGAAAAAGGACTATGCTTATCCCAACTTTATATCTAAAGAAAAACATTTTAATACAGCCGCCCTTTTAAATGTACTCGAAGTATATAAGAAAAATTTCGATGCTCGTTTTGACCATTTTAATCGCGAAAAATTTATTCCTACCAAGTATGAAGAATTTAGCCACGCCTATTATCATTTTCCAATTAAAATTTTAGGAATTTCAGAATCGGCGATGGAGTTTGAAACGGATATTGTAATTAAAGATTGGCATAACTATCAAATGAACTTTCCTTCAAATTACTATATTGGGATTGTCCCCCAGAAAAAAGACGACGCAAATCAAGCCGGAAAGAAGCTTTATAGAGGATTGATCCATTCGATTACTTTAGCTGATAAAAAAGCGCTTAGATCATTTGTGATTTCAAATTCCTAAACTAATTTTCAAGTTCTACAGTCTCAAGTTCTTCAAGAATATTTTCATCATCGTCTTCACTGGTAACATGAAAACCAAATTTGGAAACGATGTCCTCTGCGGTGATAATCCCAACAATTCTTCTGTCATTAATACGGCTGACCACCGGAAGCCTGCTTATATGATATTTTCTAAGTCGATGAAAGGCCACCAACAGTGATTGGTCTGGATAAATAGAAATAATTTTTTTCTCAGAAATATCTTCAAGCAAAGTTTCGTCGCCCTCACCTTTAGCAAAAGTACTTCCAATGTCATTGGTAGAAACCATACCAACTAAGAGCCCATTTTTAAGCACTGGATAACCAGAAAAATCATTGCCTTCCAAACCCTTCATAGCAGCAGTAATTGATATTTTTGCATTGAGCGAGATCGGATTTTGAATCATTGCATCTTCCACATGTAATAACTCTAATACATCACCGTCTTCTCTGGTAGGAAGGTGTATTCCATCTTGTTCTGAAATTTTCTCGTAGATAGAACCAGTCAAAAACCTAGATGAAATCATATAGGAAGTTATATTAGCGAGCATCAGTGGAGCTATTAAATGATAATCTCTAGTAAGTTCAAAGACCATAATGATGCTAGAAAATGGTGCTCGAATAACTGAGGCAAAAAAGGCCCCCATTCCAACCAGCGCAAAGGCCCCCATGTTTATAGTAAGTGCCGGAAAACCTAATTTCGCCAGTGCAGCGACTAAGCCTCCCAAAGTGGCTCCGATCAGTAGTGTTGGCATAAAAAGTCCACCACTTGCGCCACTAGCATAACAGAGAGCTGTCACTACAAACTTAAGAACAAAAAGGACAAGCAACACTTTCCAATCGAGAATTAAAGACAGTAATGTGTCTTGTAATGGAATGTGACCGCTGCCTAAGATCTGCGGTTCATAGAGAGAAAGCCCAGCAATAAATAGAAAGGTAAGCATAATCACAGTTAAGCGATGGCCTTTGAAAATTTTCTGACTCATTGAACGAAATTTTAATACTAATTTTACCCAAAGTGGTCCAAGTACTGCCGCAGCTAAACCGACCAGGCCGAATAAGTAGAGCTCACGATAGGAGGCCATAGAGTAATTAAGCTGCCCCAATGCCGCTTTATCACCTAAGAAATAGGCCGCGGTCATGGCGGCGACCACCGAAGAAATTATAATAGACCCCAAGAGCTTGGCATTTAAATCGCCTACAATTTCCTCAAGGGTAAACACAATAGCGGCCATGGGAGTATTAAAGGCAGCGGCGATGCCTCCAGCAGATCCAATTGCCACAAGCGCTTTAACTTTTTTCTTTGATAGTGAAAAGGCCTTACCGAGAGAGGAGCCTATGCCCGCTGTAATGGCAACGGTGGGTCCTTCCCTTCCTAGTGAAAGCCCCGATGACAGACTTAAAATCGAAGTGAAAAATTTTGCTACTGTCGCGCCGATATTAATTTTCCCATGGTAGACCGCTAAGGCGATACGGACCCCAGGAATTCCTGACCCCGCAGTAGAGGGAAATTTACGGGTGGTTAGGTAACCAGAAATAAAAAGCGCACCCCCACCAAAGGCCAAAGTTCTTAAAGTAAAAGCAGAGTCTGTTCCAAAATAGGAGGTTAGATAATGAGTAGCTTTATAGAGAGCAACAGAAATTAACCCCGCTAAAATACCTGTTAGAAGAGTTAGGGCAAAAAAGGTCCTTTCTTCAGTAACTTCATTTTTTATAAATTTTCTAAGGAAGGAGACCTTCCAAATGGGTGGGACTTTCACAGTTGATTACGACTTTTCAGCACATTTTGTAATCCAACTAACTTTATAATCGGCATCAAAATCCTTATAATGAAATGACTTCGTATTGGCCTTGCAGCCTTTAAATTTTCGACATTCCGAAACAATATAATGTTCTTCTCGCAGGTCCCGAATAATATAATGGTCCCAGTTTCCTTGATCAAGCGACACGCAATTGCCGATCCTAAAATTATAGGGAAGCGGGGTCGGTTCGTCTTTAACTGAGAACATGCCCTTCTCTTTGGCCTCTTCATTAGATATTTGAATTTCATTAATTAGATCATGGTCCTGGACCCAGTACCCGACTGCACCGACAATTAAAATAAAAAATAGAAAGATTTTTCCCATTTGTATGCCTTTGAACCAACATTTAGTATATTTAAATAGTACCATAAAGGAGTTAGGGATCAAAACAATCAGCTATATAATTTTAATTACCTTATTCCTGCCAAAATTCGCCTTTGCTGAATGGGACTTGAGTTTTGCAAATATTATTCGCTCCTATCCCACCGCCTTCGCACTGCAATCGAAGGCCGGCTACGGTCTTCCTATTTGGGGCAAGGGCGGCTCTGGCCCGCTCTATGGTTACTTACGCCCCTCACTACAACTGCAAACAAGTGGGGTTATTAATTCCTTCGGCGGGCAATTCGACTTCTTTCCCATAAGCTTCTTAGGCGCCTATGGAGGAAGCAGGCGAGTATACCGAAACGCATCAGAGTTACAAAGTTTTGACTGCACCCTCTTGGTTTGTAAATCAACCGTTGGCCATCAGTATCTGGGCGCAAAAATGGCCTTAGCTCTTGGCCCGCTTTTTCTAGTTGGTGACTTAAGGGTCACCAGGCTAGATGTGAAAGATAAAAGCCGGGCCTTCGCTGACGAAACCAGCACTCTCATCGGCAGTAACGGGGCAGACACTCTTAGGAGCTTTACAACTGTACTTGGTTTTAAAGTCAATGAATCTCTCAAGTTTGGAGTCTTAGGTGTTCACAATAAAATGCTTCACACACCTGGAGAAACCACTATGGCGATTCTCTTTGGCCAAAAGAGCTTTGGAGAATGGGAGTGGTTAGTAGGCCCTGGACTTTTTCGAGGAAGAGAGAAAGACCGCCATTTAACTGTCTTTTCGCTATTAAAGTGGGTTCCACAAAAAGGCCTCCCACTATTTTAAGACTTTTGTCTTTTCCCAAATAGCTTTATCGCCTAGAATTAAACTATGCCACCTTTAATTGCTACAATTTTGATTCTCTTCTCACTCTCTAGCTGCAGTGGGGATGGTAAACTAAAATGCCCTAGCGGAACAAAAATTGTCGGTAAGGCGCCACCAGAGGGTTTTAGACAGTACTGTGGAAAAAGTTCTTATGGTAGCTTTACCAGACACGGGCCCTATAGAACTTGGTACCGCAGCGGAGTCTCAAAAGAAATTGGCGAATTTAATAATGGTATAAAAGATGGTGATTGGACTTGTTCTTCTAAATATGGACTCTCGGTCGTTCAGACCTGGAAAGAGGGAGATAAGGGAAAGAGTGAACCCTGTCCAGCTGACGATCAAAAAGAATTTATTGTGGAATCTCTTAGAGACAAAGCAAAGAATGCAAGTGACAAGAAAAAATCAAAATAATTAACTAAAGTAGTAAAAATTTGTGGCGCTCTCTGGTGTCTTAAGAAGTCTTTTAAAATTAATAAACTCCGGGCGAATGTCCATCTCATCAATCCAACCCAAAAGGTCGTCAGTTTCTAATTTCTTATTACCCGCTTGTACCCCTTGAAGCAAGGCCTCAAAGATTGCGAAATTAAAGAATGGAATTCCCTCAATTTGTGGCAGGCATACCATAACATCTAATACCCCTACTCTTCTTAACTCATCTTTTAAATCTTCGTTTAAGACATCAACTATCAGCGTTTTGCCTTTTAAATGCGAGAGGTCGATCAATTCGAGGGTCGCCATATTGGCCACAAAGACATCGGCTTCAAAAAAGGACTTTAGAAAGCGAGGGACTTTTCCCTGTCGCGAGGAAAAGGATGGGATCAAATTTCGCTTGATTTTCATGCGGCCCATCAGTGGAAGCACCATTTTTAAAAATTTATCCAAGTCTGAAACGCCATTCATTACGTAGGGAAGTTTAAGTCCAAAGTAGGGATCAGCTAAAAATAATTTGCCGGCCAGATCATCCATCACTTCGAGTAAATTCTTTTGAATAGAACCGCAATAAATAGACACATCCTTGTTTTTAAAAAGATGGTCATTTTTATAGCAATATTTTCGAATGACCCAAGGAATATAGATATCTTTAAATAATTGACCATCGAGTACATTTGTCTCTTTGGTTGCATTCATCAACTTTTCTCTCTGAGGGTGAGAAAAATTAATTTTTTTTCCTTTAATAATCGGAGGCAACCCAGAAATGCAAATAGAGTCACATAACCCATCAAAACGCTCTAACAAATTAAGCGTCAATTCTAAATCAAAATTAGTTGAATACTGAGTAAGCCTAATGGATTCTCCATTAAATTGAATGACTTGATCAAAGTTCGAGAAGTCTTCCGTAAAGGCTATCGATAATACATGTTTCAAAGTTCCCCCCCCAGGGTTCCGAACGCTTGCATATTAGTAAAACATAATGCACTTGGCAAATAGCTTTAGGAGATTTCCACGACCTTTTGCATCATAGCGCCATTTTTTTTTTATTGTTACTATACTGAGGGGAAAACATAGTGGAATTATTAAACATTCTTTACATTAACGACATCGAAGCGGTCCGTGATATTTACGTCATGCGATTGGAGGCAAATTATGGTGCCTTTATTATCGAAGCTGCAAGTGCCAGCGAGGCGGTTGAAAAGCTTAAAGAAGAAGACGATATTTCCTTAATCATTTCTGCGCTAGACTTAGATTGCGAAGAAAACCTTGAAATATACCATCAAAATTTATTAAAAAGCGAAGCCTTGCCCTTTATACAAATGAGTAATGACGATTTAAAAAACACTAAATATTACAGCAACTTTAAAGATGACCATCCAGCAAACACTCAAATTACTTCCCCTGTTGACCCCAAGCTTTTTAAGAAGGCCTTGGTTTTTGCAGGCAGCTGCATCTTTGACCGCCCCTGGACTCCTCCACAGGCCAGCGATCACTACACCCACGTAAAAATGTCTAATTTTCTACGACTTAATAAAATTCCAATAGACGCTTCAATAAAGCTATCGGACACCAAGTATGTAAAGGTCATAGAAAGAGAACAAATCTATGGCCATGAACAACTAGAGCGCTATGTTGAAAAAGGAGTCGAAGGGCTCTACGTTTTCGCAAAAGAGTACAAAATATTGGCCGACTACACTTCAAAGGCCTTGCTGGGTCTGTACGCGCGAAAACCAAAAAATAAAAAGGATGCAATTAAGCTGCAGCTGGCCTCTCTTGAAGATGTTCATACCCGAATGAATGATGAAGGACTAACTAAAGAAGCGGTGGCACTGACTAAGAAAACCATGGAAGCTTCTGTTGCCCAGGTAAAATCAACACCTGGTATTTGGCAACTGATCAATAAGATGGAGGCCAATAAAGGCTATATTTACGACCATAGCCTAAAGGTATCTTTTGTTTCAATCGCTATAGCTAAAAAATCTGAATGGAATTCAGATGGAACTTGCTATAAGCTCAGCCTCGCGGCGCTAATGCATGACATGTGCTTAACCGACCACGAATTAGCAAAAATTCAAAGACTCGAAGAGATCGAAGAAGGCCGTTGGTCAGAAGATGATCTAGAAGTTTATAGGAATCATGGACTAGAAGCAGGGAAATTAATTAAGGGTAATAAGCAACTGCCTGCTGATGTCGACTTCATTGTGGAACAACATCATGAGCGACCCGACTCAAATGGATTTCCTCGAGGCATTTCAAAAAATTTCATCGCTCCCCTGGCGTGTCTCTTTATTTTGGCCCATGAATTTGTTCATAGGGTAAGTGACATGGATGGCGAATTCAGCCCCGAGAACTGTCAAGTCGTGATCGATCAGCTGGCCAACGAAGATTATAATAAAGGTAACTTCAAAAAACCTTTCCAAGGTCTCATCAATGCCTTTACTCCTAAAGAAGATCATATAAAAAAACGTAGGTAGACAATGCTTCATGAAGAACTAAAAAAACAACTTGATCAGCAAGGTTTATCAGAATCGACTCCTCCCTCTTCAATTACAGAATGGGGACTTCTACTTGAAAAAGTTTCAAAACATTATGAAGAAGGACAGAATGACCAATTATTGGCCAAGAAATCTTTTCAAATAGCCTCAGAAGAATTACAGGCCTTCAATGCAAAAATGTTTGACTCCGCCAGACTTGCATCCCTTGGAGAGGTTGCCGGTGGAGTGGCCCATGAAATTAACAATCCTCTTGCAATCTTACTTTTTGCCAATGAAAGTATTGAAATGGAACTCGCAGAGGAAAATCCAGATATTAAACAGGTTAATAAATTCTGCCAGGATATCTCCCGAGAAATCTTTCGTATCAAAAGTATAATCAATGCCCTTACAGATAGCGCAAGAGATGGCTCTCTAGATGCTCCAAGCCTGTATCACCTTGGCGAAGTTATGGAGGAATGCCTTAAATTATACCAAACTAAAACTCGTACTAATGATGTGGCACTAGACATTCAAAATAATATTCCTGAAAAGAATTTAGCTGAATGCAATAAAGTCCAAATTATGCAGATTTTTATCAATCTATTGAATAATTCCTTAGATGCCGTAATCCCTCTCAAAGACAGAGAGCGCTGGATTAAAATAATTCTCGATTATCACGAAAGTGAATATGTTATATCTATAAATGACTGTGGCGATTCAATCTCACCTGATTTACACGCTAAAATCTTTAACCCCTTTTTTACTACCAAAGAAGTCGGCCAAGGCACTGGACTGGGTCTGAGCTTAGTAGCTCGGCTGCTTAGCAACCATCGTGGCACTATAGAGCTGTGCCCAGACTCCCCCTCCACTAAGTTCATTGTCCGTCTACCAAACTAGTCGCAGCTAAGTAGTTGATTGCCACTATGCATGATAGTAAATCTCTTTGGCTTAGACCATAATGACGCCGCCTGATCAAACAAATGACCGCTACACACACTGCATCCCATCGGGAGGGATTTATGAAGCTATTTGCCGCACTTACAATACTCGTCAGTCTTATTTTTTCACCACTACTTTTATCTCAAGAGTTACCGCTTGAAGTTGGTGTTGCCAATGTAGATATCACTCCTCCCATCGGCGTACCGCTGGCAGGTTTCGGTGGCCCAGGCAGGCGGCAATCAGGATTATTAGATTGGGGAGACAAGTGTAAGTACTGCGTTTTTCTCAATCCATCTATAGGAAAAATTGATCCTATTCGAAGTAAGGTGATGCTGCTTAAGCGAGGTAATCGCAAACTACTTTTTATGAGCCTTGATTTAGTTGGAATTACAGACGAATTTATTAGAGATCTTGCAAAGAAAATTAAGCACTTTGGTATTCGTAAAGAAGATATTATTATCTCGGCCACTCATACCCACTCTGGGCCAGGTACCTTATCAAAGCGCTTCGCCTTAGCTCTCATTGCGGCTGATCTCTATAAAAAAGAAATTTACCTTTCAGTCCGGTCAAAAATTATCGAAAGTATTTACACCGCCAACCAACGACTTGAGCTGGCCGATCTTTATAAGTTTAAATTTACAGCTTATGGAATTCAAAAAAATAGGCGTAAGAAAATTGGTCACTTTGATCCTGAGACAAATATCTTGCTGGCCAAAAACCGTCATGGGGAATGGCTCGGCGGTATGGTCAACCTCGCTGTTCACGGAACCTCCCTTGGATCAAAGAACTTAAAATACAGTGCAGACTTTCCAGGCGCTATCGAACATGCGGTTGAAGGACGACTTAAAGACGTAAATTTGACTGCCCTTGCCGCCGCTCCAACAATCCTCTTTATGAACGGTGCAGAGGGCGACGTTAAGCCAAAACACGGCGGATTAGAGGGAATGGCCAATTTGTCACAGAAGTTTGCTGACCAATTTATGGAAAACCTTGATAAGGCCAGCTATGTAACTCCCAATTGGACAACCAGAAAGAAGAAACTCTTTGTAGGAATACCTCATGTTAACTTGCGGGCCTGCACCAAAGGGAAGTTGCGAAAATTTATTTGGTCAAAAATTAATATTCCTCTTGGAACTCTGCTACCTTGGACAAGTACTATTTCGCTGATAGAAATTGGTGGCGCTAAAGATTTAATAACAATGATGACTTGGCCAGGAGAGGCGACGACTTCTCTTAGTTTCGAGCTAAAAGACCTCGCAAAAAAATTAGGTCGAAATAATCCTTGGTTCATAGGGCTAGCAAATGACTATATGGCCTACTTCACTAATAAAGCAGAATTCAAAGAAGGAACCTATGAGGCCTGCAGCTCTATGTATGGTTACAAAGGTGCCAGAAGAATTATTAAGAAACATAAGAAGCTTCTTATGGAAGCTTCCTTACCTAGTAATTAAAAGTTACCGGGTTAGTTAGGGCCAGGTGTTCAATAAGTTTTAACTTCTTGTTCACCACCCATAATTCGGCCCGGACAAAATCTTTTTCTCCGGCCTTTATTGGGTAATCAAATTCAACCACTTCACCGGTTTTTGATTTTTTAGGAAGTTTTACTTTTAAAAATGGCTGTTCAGATTTGGTATTGTAAAAACGAAGCTCCCAAGTTTCTTTCTTAAAAAGAGAAAGAGATTTAAAGAAACCCCCAACTGCGTTGTAGCACAATCCCTTTAAGCGTTTTCGACTAGAACTATAGTCTGCTACTAGCTTTATTTTAGCTATCCCCTGCCCTGATATGTTACCACCCATGCCAAATTCCTTGTAGGAAGTTTCAGACCCGGTACTGGCGCTTAAAAAGAGCTTGGGAGAAGTGGGTCGTGTGATAATTGAAACGTTTCCACGCTTTACTTCTTTTTTAACATTATAAGGTTCATTATGGGGGATTGCGATAATATTGGCGGGGAAAAACATCGCTCTCTCTGTGGCGCAAGGAATATGAAAGTGGAAATCAGTTCCACCAAGGGCGGTCCTTTTATTACCTAGTTTAAGGTCATCGTTCCAAAGTTTTAAGGCGGTGCGGTTGTTAGATATCGGAAGGAATTTAACAAATTTAAAAGGCCTCTCTTCCATTACTGAATTCCAAACTTCAATCGCTTCCAAGTCAGACCAGCGGTCGATTGGCCAATAGTTACCTTCCCCTGCCGGGTGATTGGCAATTCGTACCGCCTCACTACTGGCGGCCTCTTGGACGATCTCTTCATAAGCAAATTGCCGTCCATTTGGCAGATTGTTCCAATTGTCGACGACTCCCATTAAATTCATATGAGATCGCCCGCCCCATTCTACCCCTCTAAGAAAAGACATATGGGAATATTTTTTATCTTTTACATCGTCGTAGGCACCGACATGCCCATGATCATTAAAGGTCATACTGCCCTGACTCTTCCTCTTTTTGACAAACTTATTCGCTAATTTCGCAATTTTCTCTGGAGAATACTTAAGAAGTTTTAACTCCTTATTGTCTTTGCTGTACTTACTATGAATATGATTGAAAAAATAAATAGAGAATGGAATTTCTCCGGCCCGTGCCTTGCGACTCCGCAGGCCCTTTGAGAATGATTCCCTTTGCCAGCTTTTAAAGAGTTTATCTTCACGGTCTATCGTTTTATGGCTTTTTCTCAATTTACTTAAGACCTTCTCTATGAAAATTTCAAGTTTTTGACGATAGCCACTTTCAGAGTCTGCCTTACTAGGATCCTCTAGCAGCAGTCCCTCGCTAATTAAGCTCGCCGCTTCTGAATTGAACTGCGGCAGGAGCTCTTTATTTTCGAATAAGGAATTAACCTGCCAAACCAGCATAGCAGTAGGAACTTTTCTTGTTCCTAATTGGGATTTAAAAGTAGAAGTGTTCCCAAGAATAGGAAGTACGGTTAAAATCAATAATAATTTTAGTGTTTTGATGATTTATCCATCCCTTTGAGAAGACTTGTCAGCATTTTATTAAATAAACCAAGCCGATGCTTTTTCTCACTAGCAGTTTCAACTGGTCCTAGGTTCTTTTCTTTTCGTCTGCGTTCCCGTCGCAAACGCCTGCTGGTGGGATGTATTTTACGTTTTGAGTAGCGGTAATCTGACCCCAACATTTGCATCCACTTATTACCGACATCGTCACCAAAGTGTTTTCCAACAGTAACCAACTCCTCATAATGAAGCGGGTGTCCACCTCGCCACCAGCCAACATTGTCAGTTTTGGGAACCATATAAGAAAGGTAGCCATTGGCCTGACCAAGAACCGCTTTATGGGGTCCTTTTAAAAACTCAGCTGCACCTCGCATCGCTGGAAATTTTATTTTTTTTGGTTTCTTGTCGTAATGTCCGACAGACTTGGCCCTTCCGGTAAAGTAGGCGGGATCAATCTCTCCGGGTGAAGTGATCAAGCTTAAGTCTCCAATCTGAACAATATTAAGTTGGGTTCTGACACAGCCGTGGCGGCCGGAGCAGCGAAAAAGATAATGCTTCATTTTATCTTCTTTCTCTACATCAAAATTCCAAACTGTTCCGGTAGTCAACCAATGAAGGAAATTATCTATTTCGGTATCAACCACACCTGATTTTACATGTACCACAGGATTAGTTTCCCAAAGGCCCTTTGCTTTAAAGGACGAAACCACCTCGTTTCCAACCTCATAACCTAAAGAGCGGTTATGCTGCCACTTATCTCCGTTTCGCTCCAATACTGGAACAGGGTTGCCATTAATGTCAGTTGTGTTTAGTTCGTAGAGTCGCTCCATCTTAGCGTTCCACTTGGGAGTTCTGGCCTTGCCTTGAATCTGACAACCAACAGTTCCTGAAAAATAGGCGGTAATTCCACCTAGCTTGGTTTCTACAAAATCACGAATATACTTTGGAAAGCCACTTGTAATAGATTGCTGTTTTTCTCCCATCGAGTCCGGGTGATTATGCCAATTTACAAAAGTAGCAATAGTTTTTTCAGTTTCTAAGTCCACGTATTGAGAAGCGGTGATAGTTGTGTTGCGTACAATGGGGTCGCGAAAATCTGTCTGCACAATCATTTCATCGAATTTTCCAGTTTGATATTCCTTCTTTGTTGCCGGAACATTGCAGTCCTTGCCACGCTTTAATTCTTTAGTTTTGGGGTTATAACAGGATACTGGTTCTGCTGTGACACTTTTCATTTTAGCAGGTCGTTTTTCTAGCCAGGCCTTAAGGCCTGCTTCGTACATCCAAACTTTCAGCTTATCGGTGTAGCGCTTATTATGCCCCTTCATCATAGTCACCCAATAGCCGGAAGCATCCGGGCCGTAGTGGTTATGAGTAGAGCTAATAATGATATTTTCAAAAGGGATTCCAGTTTCTCGGCTTAATCGCCTCTTCACAGGGTTGATGTATTTCCACGCCAGCCCAGGAAGGTCGACAGTGATCATTATTAGTGGAACACCATTAGAACCTTGAATAGCGATGGCGCGCGCCCAAACCGGATCATGAACATTTCGTGCCGTTCTCAATGGGATAAACCAAAGCGGGTAATAAGGAGCGAATCCACCCATGAAGCTAAATTGATACTCACCATCTGCTTCTGTTCCATTTTTATTTGTTTTTTTATTATAATTATCACCGGCCGGATCCATTACATCATCTGTTCCATAGGTCATGTATTCTGCACAATGAGCTCGACTACAATCATCGACAATACCGTTTTGATCGTCATCCCAACCGGCCTTGCCAGGGAGTCCATCCGGCCCAAAGGCACCATTTTCTTCGTAATCAAATTTTCGGTCAAAGCCGGTATCGTAAAAAACCGACCCTCTTTTATAACTGGGGTTTTT
This sequence comes from Halobacteriovoraceae bacterium, assembly GCA_018646195.1. Lineage (GTDB taxonomy): Bacteria > Bdellovibrionota > Bacteriovoracia > Bacteriovoracales > Bacteriovoracaceae > JABGVH01. The sequence continues at coordinate 18,275 of JABGVH010000225.1, read as the reverse complement.
CGAGTCGTAAGGACGTTCTTCCCATTCTGTCGGAGTGATATCAACCTTAGAGGCGCCCGCCAGAAAGGAGCTAGCGAGTGCTGGTAGTGCATTAAGAATTAAGAACAAGCTAAGTAGAGTTCTCATATGGTTCTCCCGGTGAAATAAAAATTTTTCAATGGTAAAGCCTATTGGCCCAGGGAGTATTTGTCCAAAACTATCAAGTATTTTTCTTTGGACCGCTTGCGTCATGCATAGGAGGTCCGGCTTATGCCATGGTAGGCCTAATCCATTACAACGAAGAGACGATATTGTTGCTTAAAAAGTGGCTCATTAGGAGCTTTGCCGTACTTTTTCTAGTGTCCTGTGTGTCACAGAACCCGCCAGAGGTGCAATCTGATCGCGTTTCGCAAGTTGCGGGGCTCGAATGCAACCTCAATATTTTAAAGGGCCTGTTGGAACACTCTAACGTTACGCGTCTTTTCCCGTGCCTTAAGTGGGACCGCAAATACCCGCAAATGACCCGCGCTCTTGGATTGATTCCGGCCAAGCTTTGGAATCATGTGATGCTGCCCATCGATCGAATTTTTCTGGCCGATCGCAAACAAAGAGACCGCTCCATAAGTATGATCAAAGACCTCGACTCGAGAGGCGGGCTAGACGACCTCTCCGAAATACTCAAAAGCGTTTTTATGAACGCAAATTTTCACGATGGACTCTTAAAGATCCTTGTAGAGGCCGAAACAAACTCTCCAGATAGATTAACTAAACAAGACCTAAAAAACGTTATGGCCTTAATGAATGCCCCGCCGGAGCATTTTGATGACTTTGCCTCAGTGCTTGGTGGATTTACCCATGCCTCCCTTGGCAAAAACAAAGACCTCAAACGGCCAATGCAGAAGCTAATTAAAAAAAACCAGTTTCAGGCCCGCCGTCTTGAAATGCTTGACTCATTAATTGAAAATTTTAAAGAAGCTAAACTGGATGCCAGAGACCGTTTCTTTTTCTCTAGCTTGCCGGCCCTTAGGGATGCCAAATCGAAATTACCCGTTTTGTATCATTGGCTGCATATGGATCAATTTGGAATTCGTGATTTCAAAAGAATTTTAAACTACCCCATTTTTGTATACCCAACTATGCACGCTGATTTGCGGACAGTATTAAATGCCTTGCCAGAAGTAAGTTGTAAATTAAGAGGAAAACCAGGGCACCTTACCATAGACCTTCACAAAGACCTCTCCAGGTATATCTCCGCCATGGTAGACCAACCTTTCGACGAATTTTTTAATCTTGGTCTCGACTCTCTTTATAAACTTAATATGGCAGATGCCAGTTGTGAGTTAGGCCTACTGATTGGAGAAGACGGCCACAAAGCAAATATGTACCGTGTTTTTAACCGCGGCAATAAGTTTTATGGCCTACCCAATGTATTCAACCTACTTAAAATTGTTCAATACCTTCCCTTCCATTACGATAGACAAAATCCAGTTGGTGCCGACCCCTTTTACTTTTTAAAATTACTAACTAAAGAGTCGATGGAAAGTTCCCAAGATTTTTTAAAGGTTATACTTGAAGAAGAAAACGCTCCCCTACTTGACCCCACTTTTGAAATCATTAAATCTCTGCCAATAGGGCTATATTTCTCGGCCGCTAAACTGGTTAAATTTTATATAGCCCCCAGTATTTTTCCTAAAATACAAGTAATGGGCAAATTTTGGGATCAATTAACTGTCACAAATAAGCAATCAATTACCGCTATTATTGATGCTCACTTTTCTGAGGCGGTAGACTACCGCCTGCTCCGTCGTTTTTACCAATCAATGGTCGATGACCTACCAAAAGTTGCACCCTTATTGGCCAAGGCGATTGTTGGAAATGAAGAAAAGAGAGAGAACACCTTTCAGGCGCTAAAATTCATGGCCTTGCATATGGGTGGCGATGAAATGCTCCAAGAGTTGCGCCAATTCTATTCGAGAGATGGCATTTTAAAAGTTATTGAAATAATCAGTCGAACTTCCTCCCCTGGAGGTCCTGGACTGCCAGGAAATGACGATCCAACCACTTCGCCGGGGCAAACTGAACCGACTCCGGGTGTTCCGCCCATTTATATTGCGGCCCCCACAACTGAACAAACAGAGCGACAAATTAAATTATCAAATTGTATCGATAGACTTAGTCGAGAGGGTTTCGGTTTTTACGGGGCGGTCCAACGCCTGCCTCGGTCTTGTGAGCTTCTTACTACTGATAATTTTATTCATCAGCTTTTCAGCTGGGGAAATCAGGTTCATTTCGATTTTCAACTGCTATTTCCAAAGAGGAGCCTTTTTTCAAAACGCGGGCTTTTTGGAAAAGATATGCTTCAACATGGAATGAGTAGCGGTCTGGTTATGGAGCAAGCACTAAGTTCCTTAGACGGTAGCACAGTAGGTATTAACTACTTATTAGAAACTGCTAAAAATCAATTATACTTACTTCCTAAAAAAAGTAGAGAAGGTCATGGCTATCTCGATTTAATTGACAAAGGTCTTGAATACACCGCTTCTCTTTTTCAAAATAATACTGCTGCCATTGAAAATTATAAACGCTCTCTGCTTATTGAACTATCGAGTAAAGATCCAGAGCAATTCAAAGACACGGTCGGCCATCTAAGCAGCGTTTTGAACGATTACTCATTTTCAAAAATCGCTGACAATAGTTATGTAGAAAGCACACCTTGTAATACAATTACTTCGCAGCTAGGTGCTCCTCCCTGCCCAAGCCTAGAGCAGATTAATTTTCGAACTAAGCGCTATCTCGATATGCTCAAGGTCAACTATCCAGGAGTACCTACCACCGTAGACCTGATGGTCGACGCTGTTATACCGAGCATAGGAATTCCCTTACCCTTTGCTCATAAACAAAAAACTCGCCATTTTATCTCTCCAGAAGAAACTCTTTTTATGTTCTGGGATGCCGGTGATCCGCGCTATGACCGCAAGGTCAAATTCCAAGATCCAAATTCCGAAAAAGCAAGAAAGGTCAATGCCTCGCTAGTTGAGCGCTTAGAAAGCACTATTAGAGAAGCTTCCTTTAACCTCAATTTCATTGGGATCTTTTTCAAAAATAGCATCATAAAAACAATGAAGTATTCCAAAGAGGCCAAAAAGAGTCATGCTCTCTTTAAGCTATGTTTAAAGATTCGTTGGTGTGGAATGCCTATGAATAAAGAAAATAGGCGTATGGGTAAAAATGCAGTCGATACTTTCGAGTCTCTACGTACCCTAAATGATGAATTCCCTCATAAATATTTTAAAACCATGAAGTATGGACGTTGGATTCAAACCTTTATTACTACCATGGTTGGTTCTTCACATAAGAGGGCACATAAAAGCTCTACTCTTACTATTAAATTACCTTGGCTAGATCCTCTGATCATTCCTCACTTTTTACCTAAAAAAGATCGATTACGGCATAAGGGACTGATGTTCACAGAGCTCAATTATGTCTCAGCAATTAGTAATCTTAGCCGATTGATTCGCGATCGATTTAGTGCAGACGAAAAAGTATTTTCGGATTTTATTAAGAGCTATGAATTTAGAAGAGTAAATCGCAAACTCTTTGAAAGTTTTCCTGCCGCCTATACTAAAGAAATTCTCAATAGAATCATTAAAAAGCACACTGGTGGCGAAGATCAATTGCTCTACACTTTAGTCGACGACTTAGTCGCCTATCTCTACCACTTAGACTATCAGTCTATTAGGGATGTGGAAGACACTATTGGAAACCTGCTGGTTGTAGCGACTTATTTAGGCAATGACGGTACTGAGTTAAATGATGGTTGGGACCCTCATTTTAATGACCCTCGCTATGGTAATTTAGGCACTCATCGATTTTTAGATGTAATTGAATTAGCAGTAAATCTCTACCCTACTCTCAAAAAATATTGGCCTGAAGACCTGCAACTTTTAGATGTTCTTAGACCAGTCAACCGCTTTTTGAAATTCTTTAAGAAGGGATTAGATCGCGGCAATAAGAAGTCACATAAATTGGCCTACTATCATACCCTCAACCAATCCTTCTTGCTTTTTGATCAGGTCTTTTTAAAACAAGAGGCGGTGCCATTAATGGGACTGGAACTTTTGGCCCGTCAGTTTAAAAAACGCCCGGAACATTCGATAGAATTACTTCGAGAAACAAAAGATTATATTGACCGGCTTCACTATTTTAAAGTCGGTCAACATTGGAATGAAGATCGAAGCCGCTTTTTCGAACTTTCAGATAATTTGAGAGCGCTTTCTAAGCATCGCAATTTTACAGGCGCCCCACTCAATAAGTACCTATTGCTGGCCGGCCTGTCAGAAATTGAAGATGGAAGTGGTCAAATGATAGCAAACCCGGCCTATCTTGAACCCTTTAACCTATTAAGCTTCTTAGCAGATGGTGCTCAAGAATCTCGCCTCTCGCGCTTAAGTAGTACACTTTTGATTGAACGAAAAGACGACCTTTTAGAGTTCCTACAAGACACTTTTAAGCTTATTCATTTCAATGACGAGGACTTAATCCAGAGCGGATTTACAGGGAACTATTAGCAGGCTTCTCCCTGCTGACATTACTCGAAGTCGTGGTCTTCTCAAGTTCTTTGTCCTGTTTTAGCAGCCAATTTTGAACCTTCTCTATTACCCAGTCAGGATCATCTAGCCCTAGGTCATGACCGGCCCAAGGATGCAGCTCAAGCTGTGAAGGAACTGTCTTATGAAGGTCTTTGGAACATTGGCAGCTAACCAAATTATCTTTTTCGGAGCCCAGTAGCAGGGTGGCAATATTCAAGCTGCTTATGTCGGGCCTAAAGCCTAAGGCAGCGCGGATCTGTCTAATACTATTAGCAGTTGAAACTGGTCTTTCGTCCCTAATTTTATTCCAGGCAACCGCTGTCACAGCGCGCTTTTTCAAATCATTACAAACCAGCTCTAAAATTTGCGCCTCAATGTTTTTAACCCAAGGATTGAGAATCAAGTTGAGAATTTTAGGATAATTTTTTGCACGCAGGCGTTGAGTCATCGGGCTAACACCTTTGATGCTTGTGTTCATCAAAACAGCTCGCTTAAAAATTCCCGGATAAAGTCTATTCCATTCGATTGCAACCATTCCACCAAGTGAAATTGCCAATAAGTTTATTTGATAAGGGCCCTCATCCTTTAAATCAAATAGTGCCTTTTGCAATTCACCGTGAGCGAATCGAGCGTAATCTGACATGCTTGTGGGACTATCATTCAAGTGCTGGATTCCATTTCCAGGTAGGTCAATTGTTAGAATATGATGATCTGGAAAGGCCTTTTGAAACTGCTCAGGGAAGGTTCCCCAATGACCGCTCTCTCGAATTAAACCGCGTAAAAAAACCCAAACTGTGGCCTGTTTTTTCAACTCTACTCCTTAAAAACTTTCGGCCACTCTACCTGCTAAAACCTCTTAAGGTAAGTTTTTAAGAATTTATTGCGGCCAAGTGCCGAACGTGTTGATTTTTGGATGCGCTCAACCTGGCGGAACTCGCGAATTAGAAAGGGGTGAAGCCAACGAGAGACTTTCAGCCCGGTCAACCGGTGAGTCCAAATATTTAATAATTTCTTGGGTACCATCCCCATACTCCTGTTTATTCTTCCATGATTAGCTAAATTATCCCCCCAAAGATTATTACTTGACTAGTAAAGTTTTCTATTAAAGTTGGCCTGGGTCTCAGAGGACGGCCGATACAGGCCAGTCATTTTAATTGATTAAAACACTTTTCCACTAACGCGCCGCTACCTGCCTTTCTCATATTTTCTAACAATAGTTATTGGCAAGCTTTTGAAGGCCCTTTAAGCTAAGACACAATGAGTTTAAAAAATAAATTCTGTCCTCGTCCCTTTGAATACCTAGAAATTAATTACCCTAGGCAGGGAAAAATTCCCTGCTACGCCTGCTGCCCGTCAACTCTTCCGGTTGAAATCGGCGATATAAGTCGAGAAAGCTCACTCGAAATGTGGAACTCTCCTGCATTGATAAAAATCAGAGAAAGTATCTTGGACGGCAGCTATAGTTACTGCGACCGTGACCTCTGTCCCGAAATAAAAGAAGACCGCTTACTCGATAGAAACTACCTCTTTGATAATTTCCATAAAGAGATAGTTAAGAACCATACTACTAAAATGCAAGCACCAAAGGTCATAAACTTTGCCAACGATCGCAGCTGCAACCTTTCTTGCCCCTCCTGCCGCAATGAAAGTATTATGCTTACAGATGGTGACGACTACCAACAATTAGAGGCCATCCATCAGCAAATAGAAAAAGAGCTCTTCCCCTTTTTAGATAAAATAATTCTTTGCAGTGCAGGGGATCCTTTTGCCAGTAAACTCTATCGAAAATTGCTGCTAGAAATGGACGGACAACGCTATCCTCAATTGAAAATTCAAATTGTAAGTAACGGCTTGTTATTTACGCCAGAAATCTGGCAGAAAATGGAAAAAATTCAAAATAATATTGGGGATGTTTATATCTCGGTAGATGCCTCAACCCCGGAGGTTTATTCTGTAGTCCGCAGAGGGGGGAATTTTACCGATCTATTAGAGAACTTAAAGTTTCTGGCCGCTTTGAGAAAAAAAGGAGCGCTCCAACACCTGCAGCTAGACTTTGTCGTTCAAAAAAACAATTACCACGATATGCCAGGTTTTATAAAACTAGGAAAAGAACTCGGGGTCGACCGGGTCTTTTTCCAAAAAATTATTAACTGGGGCACCTATACTGAAAGTGAATTTTTAGACCAGGCGATCTGGATGGAGCAACATCCCGAACACCTGCAATTTAAAAAGTTGCTTTCAAAAAAATGTTTTGCAGACCCTATAGTAAAACGAGGCAATTTATCCGAATTCATTGACCTCTCTCTGTTGCAAAAACTCCGCAAGCTTCTGGGTAAGGTCAAACCGCTACGGCACGGCTATATTAAGGCCAGGCAACTCTTCTACCAACAGAATCGCTGATTAATCTGTCTTTTTTTCTTCGCTCCACTCCATAGTGCCCTGACAATTGGCCCCAAACCACCTTTTACATAGGCCCTACCAAATGCCAGGTACTTGCATTCTGGCGCGCCTAATCGGGCCAAGCTCTCTGAGGCCTGGTAAAAAATGCTACACACAAAAAGACGCAGGGACATTCATGAATTCTACTTTTTCTCATTTAACCAATGGGTACCGGCCAAACTCTGACGTAAAGTTAAAACTGGCGATCCTTGGCTCCCCAGGCTCAGGAAAATCGACCCTAAGTGCCGGCCTTCTCTATTTTTCAAAATTATTTCTTTTCAAAGTCGACTCAGTGCCAGAAGTCGCCAAATGGGATTTCTACAAAGGCGTCGACTTTACTGCCGACGATTACGAATATAAGAAATTTAAAGCGCAGCAAGAATTAGAAGATATTTATCCTCAGGATATTGATATAACCATTTGCGAGGCGCCCTTAATTATCAGTGCTATTTACGCTGAGTTTTACCGCGGCAATGACGATAAAATTGCCAGGGACATGTTCGCCCTCGCTAAAGAACATAAAGAACGTTACAGCCATTTCCTAGTAAGCCGAAAATTAGTCGCCTTTGAAGAATTTGGCCGCAACGAAAATGAGAAGCAGGCCAATTTACTGCACCAAAAGACACTCGAAATTCTAGAACGCTTGCAAATCAATTACACCGTCATCAATCGCTACGACGATCATATTCCCTTGCAGATTTTAGATATGCTTGGGGCGATTCATCAGCGTCCAGAAGCTGTTGTTGAGCCGATTCCCTGCCCTACCCCGGAATATCCAAAATACCTCTCCTAGTTTAGGTATTATTTACCTTGAATGGCGCTGAGATAGCCTAACAGGCCGAAAAAGGGTAGTATGCCGCCATGAAAAGCCTATTAACCGCCTGCTCAATTCTTCTGATTATTTCCAGCTGTTCAAGCTCGGACTACCAAAATGGCGTGTGGCGTGAAGACCAGGTCAGCAGCACTCAAAGTGCCACTAGGCCTGTTTTATTGGCCCAGGCCAAGCTCTCGGCCGCCCCAAAGAGAAAAGTCTCGCCAGTGGTAACTGAAGTTAAGGAGCCGATCAATAGTGAAGAATTATTAGCAGTCATCTCTTCAGATTACGTTAAAAAAACTTATAATCTCTCGGTTGAATTAAATTCAGAAAAACAGATTATAAGTATTAAAACTAAGAATAATAAGAAAAACAAAATTAAAACTTATAAAACAGAAATGCTTAGTAAGGAAATTACCTTAGTCAAAGCGCTAGGAATTTCCCTTATTTCACTCAAGTGCTTGCACTTTAATCCACAGACCGGTTGCCCGATAGAAATCGAATACCCCTATAACTTAACCTACGCTAAATTTAAGCGCTTTAAAGCAGCGATAAAAAAAGTGGACGGTCGTTGGGGGTTGTATTCAGGGGATAGAAAATTTACCAAAATGCGTTTAGTGGCCAAAAAATTTGCAGGACTACTAATAGGTATTAAGAGAATCGAACTCCACTAGAGTTCATTTTTAATAAGGTTCGTGTTTTAGAAATTGAGGAAAAACCTCCCACCATAGGCGCGGAATATCTCCTCCCGTGATGACAAAACTTCCACCAGCATTATTAAGAGGTGCCATGACAGTCGGTTGAAAAAGGTCAGTTGAAGAGACAACGCTTATTGTAGCACCTAATCCTTCATCGACATTTACCGCACTGACATAGAAATTATCATTATAGGTACCGCCTGTAATATTAAAACCAAAATAAGAATCACTACTAGTGTTGACTGTGACAGAGGGGCTGGCCGCCCAATTGGATTCAATTGTTTCTGTCGCCGCGGCATCATTTCCTAGGATTGCTCCGGCAAAGTCTCCGGCATAGACTACATTGGTGGCGTAGTTGCCGCGAATGATAGCACCTCCAGTAATAGTTCCAACTAGCCCTCCAGCGTTAGCTGTTTCGGCACTAATTTCACCAATAAAAGTAGGGTTTCCAATTGATCGACTTTCAGACAAGAAAGCATCAGTCTCTCCAATTAGCCCACCCACGTCAGTATCACCAAAGACACTGCCAAAATTTTCAGAGCTTTGAATTTCGACATTATTATTGGTGATAATTCCAATCAGTCCACCTACATTTTCGCTAAATTCGGCGTCGATTTCACCAAAGTTTTTCAAAATCTCAAAGCGAATATTTCCACCAGGTGGAGTTCCGATAACGGTTCCAAATATCCCACCTATTCCAGTGGTCGCCCCAGCAATTGTTTCGGGAGTAAAGACATTGCCATCAAAACTCACCTCTGAAACTTCTGTCTGCTGGTTAAAAACCGAAAAGTCACCAATCAGCCCGCCAAGAGAACCGCTTCCTCCCCCGGTGTGGGTTACAACAGTGTTTACAACATGAATATTTTCAAGTTCAATCGCCTGGTGGCCATTAGTAACTCCCGAGTCAGTTGAACTCCCGGCCAGAGCGCCTACACTGCCCGCTCCTTCAAAATGACCATTTAGTATAGTTAGGGAAAAGGAATCCTCAAAGTCCACCGTATTGGTGGGATCAAAGTGAGAAATTCTAGCGCCACCATTGACACTATTTGAACCAAGGCCTCTAAAAAGTCCCACAGGAAGTCCTGAATTATCTGAAACATGAATATTGGCCAGGACATGGTCGTTTCCTAGCAGCTCTCCTAAAAAGTCGTTGGCACCGTCACCAATTGGATTCATATTATTGGTAGGAACGGTTCCTCCTGCCGAGAAATCAATATCTACCATTAATTTAAAAGAACGCGACATAAAAGGTGGCTTGCCCCCTATGGCATTCCACTGGTCTCTATCGTAAAGCAAAATGGGGTCAGTAAAAGAACCGACCTCAGTTAAGCTGACTTGCGAGAAATCTATAAAGAAGCGTGGAGAAAGTAAGAAGCTATCCGGATGGTCTCCCCAGTCCGAGGCCAATAGTGAAAGTGCTCCTGAGAGAGCTCCAAAGGTAAAAACAGAAGTCGTTGCTGAGCCACTGGTGGCGCCAGTTCCGGTTATAGGAAGTGTATCATCCCTAGTGGACGAAAAGGTAACACCTGAGCCAGCTCCATTACCAGGTCCTGAATTGGCGACGCTAGGAAAATTACCTGGAACTATTATGTTGCGAGTACCGGCCATATTTGTATTACCGCTAGCACCCAAGAGTCCGCCAATATTATCGGCAGAACCTGCATTATAGATTTCGGTACTCACTAAGACATCGTCAATATTGCTAAGACTTGTCCCGATAGTACAGCCGTGAACGCCACCTATATCATCCTGATTAGCAAAAATGGCCCCTGAGGAAACGGACCTAGTAATATCAAAATGAAGATTAACACTGTCAGTACCTGTACCAAGTGCGCCGGCTATTCCCCCCATACATGAGCTGGGTTGGGCAGAGCCATTATGGTGGAGTTCTCCATCAAACATTGAGTGATCGACAGTAATTCCTGTACCACCCCCTGGCGCCGCTCCTACGTGGGTAAAGTCCCCGACAATTCCACCGCAATTTTGACCGCAGGTTATAATTGAGTTTGAAAACAAATTGGTTACGGTTAAGTTCATGGTATTTTTAGTATTAACAGTGCCAAAAATTCCACCAACATTACCGCCAGCACCAGCAAAAGAGGAATTGAGAGTTAAGTTCGAAATGGCCACATCGACTTCTGATGAGTCGCAATTTCCAACAATTCCTCCAAGCATAATTTGGTTGGTATAAATGGAGCCACTACTGGCAGAATTAAAAAGTAGTCTTCCTTGATCTGTAGCGCCTACAATACCTCCGACTTCAGGAAAGCCCAATCGGTTGGCAGCGGTACCCATATTTATGTTTTTAACAGTGGCGCCAAAAAGCTCGGCATTATTATTAGTTCCAATAATTTTCCCCACTACTCCACCAAGACCGTAGCCAGAGGTGATAGGCTCTGATTGAGTGACAGTAAGGTCTTTTATTAAAATTCCCCTCAAGGCAACAGGCATATTGATATTATCAGTCATTACACCAATGGCGCCACCAATTCCAAAGAGGTCATCGGAAACGTTGATGTTAACATTTCCCATAAAGACGCCAGAGACACTAGAGTCTGGTGTAGTGCCAGTGCCATTTGTCATCGAGCCGATAAGTCCGCCAATTCCACTGATAAGGGAAGTTGCCGAGGAATCAATGAAGATATCGTGGGCAATCAAAAACTCTAAGCGCGAACCTGTTGTTGAGTCATTAATTCTACCGGCCAAGGCCCCGACGTCTGCGCTGTCGGCGGTTGTAATATTAAAATTTCGAATTCTAAGGTCGCGTATCTCCGCCCCATCTAATTCCGAAAAAAGACCGATGCTTGAAGTACCGCTGGTTTGGTTTATGGTTAGGTCTGCTATCTCGTGACCTTCACCTAAAAGCTGGCCGGTGAAAATAGTGGTTACCACTGAATCGTCGTAAGTTGTCCCAGCTAGGGAGATATTCCTCTTTAGTAGATAATTTAATCCGGGGGAAGCATTAATCGCCCCCAATTGGTTGCCGTTACAGACCACTTCTAAAAGTGGTGGTGTCTCTGGAGAGACATTGACTTGAACAGGAGTCGCGAGATTGCCGGCCGTAAAGTCACAAGGGTCGTGGCTTAAAACCATCGTATTATTTGTGCCACCTATATCCACTGAAAGCAGCGCAGGAATGGTAAATAGAAAACCGTTCTCAGCATTATAGGTGACCGAACTGCCAGCGCAGCTTGGAGCATCGTAGGAGATGATGTCCATTGGAACACCAGCGGTCAGCATAGGAAAACGAACCGAACCAGTTGCTGGGTTTACGGCGGAACCGGCGACACTTATACAATCGCTTGTCAGGCCTCCACCAACTGCCGCTCCGCCCTCTGCATTGGGCCAAAAAACTTGATAGGAGCGACCAACACTCTGAGGACAGAGAGTTGAATCATTAAAAACTACCCCTTCGACTCCAAAACAAGAGTTAACATCTAATAGTTTTGGTTCGCCAGAGACTTCTTTAGCAACCGCCGGCCCAAACATGGGATGATGGCAATTAGGTGTCGACATTGTAATGGGGACATTGACGTCTCCCCCGCTGAGCTCAAAGTTTTCAGCGGCACCACAATTCACATTGCCAGTCATACCGGCAGCGCCTTGCCATCCAACCAGATAAAAGTCCCAAACACCATTACTTAAAGTGATGCCCAGACCGTCAAATAGGAAGCTAAAGTTATCGCCATTACTGCGGTTAAAACCAAAGACCATAAGTCCGCCAGTGTGACCGCCGTCGCCAGAAATACTTCCGGCGAATACCAAATTGGCCTTACTGGTTTCTCCGCCCTTTTGAGAACAAGAGCCGAGCAGTAATAAGGTAAATAGAATTGTGCTAATAAATTTCATAATGTCCTAGTTTTTATCGGCAAAATACTGCTTCAGACTTAATAATAATTGCTCCCGGGCCTCGCTGGAAAAGTCACCATAATATTAGCTAGTTGGACCAGGTGGCCGGAAAGGCCAATGAGAAAAGTGGCGGGGAATTGGGGCGCTTTGTAGCCTTTTATCAACGGCTTAAATACTCGAAATCTAGTTTCAATAATTTGTTTCAGTTTTGACCTCTAATAACCGATCTATAATGACAGGTATTTAAAGGAGAAACTCCCCATGCCGCTTTTCAAGGCATTATTCATGACAGTTTTACTAACAAGCGGAATAATGGCGCTGGCAGGGTCTTATAATAATGAAGATGCCGCCTATAATCCCAGCAATGTCTTACTCAACCGATTGGAAATTAAGAGCATCTCCCATGTCGACTCAACCGAGCTGCATCCCCGCGCTAACTTTCGCATTAGAAAAGTCTTTGACCCCACTGTAAGAGAGGGAAAAAATGCTCTCAATGCGCCAAAGAATGATTTTCACTTCCTAGATTTCATTCCCAAAAATCCTTATGAAGTTTATGCTGGTATGAATAAAGACCATGGCTTTCGCTATAGTCTAGAGATAGAGCGCTATCCAGAAGGTTCACTCAACTATGTCACTGAAGTTCTCTCTAGTGGCAAAAGCGTAGAGGGATACGACCTTTATAAGGCCCGGGTTTCCAAATTTTACCCCGATAAAAAACTTAAATCCATGACCACATGTGAGGGTCATCTTAAAAAAGAGATGCTACCCAAACATTACCTGCGCTTAAAAGGCAGTGTGAAAAAGGCCTACCAGTCTTATTTTTATTGCAAAACTATTTCGGGGACTTTTTGTAATTTCCTCAATAAGAACTCTAAATCTCAGGCCAGGCTCTATGTCAATCAGAAGGCCATTCCCAACGAAGAGCCACAATTAGTAGAAAAAGTGAGGGAAGTTTTTAAAGACAAGTACCTCTTTCAAAGAGAGCAGAGGAAAAACTATACTAGGTTACGCAAAATGATGTCACCTGGTGGGCCTCACACCTATGCCAGATGGCCAGCGGAAGAAAGTCTTCATAATATTAGAGGCCTCATTCCAGGGGATGAAAGTGATCCTAAGAATGTCGACTGGATGGTTGAATCCTGTGGTCGTTTTGAAGTGATGGCAAACCCCAATCCTGACGCTGACTTCAATTCTGATGACTCACAAAATGGCGGAACAACTGCTGACGGCAACCGCTCTAAATAAATAATTCTTTATTGACAGGATTCTTTAAGTGGGCTTTTCTTATCGGCCCAACATTCCGATATTTGTTCATTACCATCGATAATAAATGAAATCCCAACTTTACCATTTACTTTTTCTTCAGTCTGCCCATCGACCGCTTCTAAGAGAATATATATGGTGTCAATTTGATTGAATTCCCCAAGGGAAATCTTAGTTATTCCCTCATTATTCAGTTCTATGAGAGATTCTAAAGCCCCTCCTACTTCTTCTTGTACAACTAATTTTTTTATACCATCTCGCCCGATACTAGGATCTATTGCCAGCCCAAGTCCTCCTGTTGGGACTACAAAGTTGGCGGCGCAGCTGTGTTTCTTCTCCATTGCTTTATAAATCACACACTCTAGAGCGGCCACTTTCTTTCCAAGAGTGCTGAGTTCTTTCTTAGAGTTTTTTAAATAGAAAAAGATCGAGCCGATAATTATCGCTAGCACTCCCATTGAAACTGCGAGTTCGGTAATCGAGAATCCTGACTCTTTTGGTCTACCTTCCACTACTACTGATCCTTATTATGTTTTTTTATATCCATAGAGTATTAACTGGCTGCAAACACATGGCAATTTTAATTTACTGAAAAATTACGGTGCTTAGTCCGCATAGCTCCCAAGAATTATTTACGGGAGCATTATCTAATTTTTATATCGTAGCAAAAAAGTTTTTGCTTTAAGGTTTCTTAAGAATTGTGAAAAAGCATCACCTTTAAATTTATAATTTAAGAAAATTTTATCTAGAAATTTTGCTTAAAAAAACTTCATCAAATTTATTGTTTTTCGATATTGAATTGGAGTTACCTTTCTGTGTAGAATAATGTTCACGGTTTCAAAATAAAATCACATGGAGGTGATCATTGACCACGGCAAAAGTTTTTCTAAGTAATTTACGAGAAGAAGTAGAAACACACCCCGCGGTCAATCACGGTCTCCTAAGAGACTTTAGCAATCTTCCCTATACAAAAGACGATTTTAAAATAATGGGATTGCAACACTTCCCACTGGTTGGAAACTTCACCTACTACCTAGAATTACTCTTGCTGCGTGCTCCTGACTCTGAAACCAAGCGTTGGCTTAGTAAAGTTCTGCTCGATGAATATGGTGAGCGGAGTGAAGGAATTGATCACACGGCCTTTTACAAAAAATTTTTAGAGGCCTGTGGAGTAGCTCCGGGAGAGGAACTCGCTCATGAACTTCATAATGACGTTTGTAATTTTATAAAGGAACATATTCGAATCTGTTCTACTGAGCCCTTTATGGTAGGGCTTGGCGCTCTAGGACCGGGACATGAATGGGCGATCCCTAAAATGTTCAACCAAATTGTCCGAGGTCTTAAAAAGGCCGGCTTAAATGAAAAAGAATACGAATATTTTTCCTTACATATGGCGCAGGATGTTGACCATGGCAATTGGATGCAAAATGCTCTCGAGCAATTTTGTACCAATAATGAAGCGCAAGTTGAGTGCTGGAAAGGTGCCATGTTAAGTCTCGAGGCCCGCAATAAGTTTTGGTCTGCCGTCCAAAGTAAAATGAACTCTGGTGAAATGAGAAAAAGGTCTTCATTTGGCGCTAAGAATGAGGGCGTAGTTACTTTTAAAGATTTTTTCGAAACCGTCCAAAATAGCCGCCTCAACTTAATTACACTCTAATGCTCAAGGCCGGAGTAAAAGCTTTTCAAATGGCCCGTGGTCTTAAGAAACTTAAGAAGTGTGGAAATGAACGCGGCGAAGTACTGGCGGCTAAATACCTTACCCAAATTTTAGAAAATGAAAGGGGCCTTTTTTTTAAATTGGCGCAATATATGGGAACCAACCCAAGTTCTTCTGAGCAACTCAAAGAACTATCCCAGAGAAGTTCAGATACAGTAGACCTCGATCAAGTCAAAAATAAAATTGAAGAGAGTTATCATAAAAAATGGGATGAACTCTTTTTGAGCATAGACAAAAAGGCCTTCTGTGCCTCCCTAGGCCAGGTTCACCGTGCCGTCTTACTCGATGGTTCAGAAGTCGCCATAAAGTTGCAGTATCCCGGAATACGCGAAGAGATAGAGCAACAGTTAAAGCTCTTTAAACTATTACCCCTGGCCAATAATCTAGGGCCTTTAAAAAAATGGGGTATCCCAATTGACGAGTACCGCCAAATGATAAGGGATGTGTTTGACCAAGAGCTAGACTATCTCAGTGAAATCAAAAACCAATTGGCCTTTAAAGAAAATAATAAGGACTACCCCTGGGTGGTCACCTCAGACATCCTTCCCCAGTACAAGAGCTCTACGATCTACCTTCAGAGCTATCTGAAGGGCGACAATATCTCACAAGTTGCCGCCAAATGGAGCGACACTGAAAAACGCCTACTCGGCAAGCGATTATTAGAAAGCTTCCTGATCAATTTTTTCTACCACGGATTTATTCAAGGTGATAGTAACCATGGTAACTTCCTATTCAATAGACAGGAAGACAGTGTTGAAATCTGTTTTTTAGATTTTGGCAATTGCGCCACTTTCAGTGAAAAGTTTCGTTTTGCTCTCTTAAAATTGATTGAAATTACCGCCCAAGAGACCGACGAGGACCCGCTTCCCTATCTTATAGAGATGGGATTTGATCCAAAAAAATTAACTCATATTCATTGTTCATTGCCTCTCTTATGCAAGAGTCTACTAGCGCCCTTTTTAGCGCCCTACGCCTATAAAATCTCTGAGTGGCAATTAGAAAAAGAAATAGAACTTATTTTAGGGGAAACCAAATGGTGGTTCCGCTCCTCTGGCAGCACCGAGTTCTTTGCCCTGATAAAGGCCTTCTTAGGAGTTAAGAATCTAATCCAAAAACTAGAGGTCCCGATATTTTGGAGCGGCATTTTAAAACAAGTTGCGGCGCCACTCAGCGACTCACTTAAAGATTACGCAGTAACTAGCTACTCGAAAGAAAGCTATACCTTTAATTCTATCGCTAAAAAACTGCGGATAAGTGTCACTAAAGAAGGCATTGAGAAAGTTAACCTGACTTTTCCTATTGCTACCCTTTTAGATCTCGAAGATTATATTGAAAATGATATTGCGGAGCAGTTAGAGAAGCGTCAAATTAGCTTAAAATCACTTGTCCAAGACAGTCTTCAAAAAGGTTGCCTACCCGGTTCAATTTTCGATTTAAAAGAAGAAACTCCCTCAAAACGATACCACGTCTGGCTTGAATAAAAAAAGCCCCAGAATTAATCCTGGGGCCTCTCAGTAATTTATTAAATTCTATTCTTAAACTTGGATTTGCTTGACTAGGTCTTTAAGGGTTACTGCAATTTTATTCAAGCCATTGGCAGCTTCCTGAGTTTGATTAGCACCTTTTGTAGTCTCGCCGGCAGCGATAGACACTTGCTGGACGTTATCAGAAATTTGCTTCATTCCGTCCGAACTTTCCATCACAATGCGAGAGACTTCACCTGTCGTTGCCGCTTGTTCTTCCACCGAAGAGGCAATGGAGCTGGCAATATTATTAAGTTTCTCAATTGCTTCAGTGATAGACCCAATACCATTAACAGCTGATTGAGAATCCCCTTGAATGGCCTCAATTTTGCGCGAGATATCTTCGGTGGCACTAGCGGTTTGCTTGGCCAGCTCTTTCACTTCGTTGGCAACCACCGCAAAACCCTTACCAGCTTCACCGGCCCGGGCCGCCTCGATAGTCGCGTTAAGTGCCAGGAGGTTGGTTTGCTGAGCAATTGAAGTAATGACTTTTATAACATTACCAATATCTAAACTACTTTCACCAAGGGCAGAGATCACTGTATTGGCCTCTTTCGCTAGCTGTGCGGCTTCCTCACTTTGGCGCGAAGATTCATTGGTTTGAGAAGTAATCTCTTTAATAGAGGCGGTCATCTCTTCCATATTGGTGGCGACTGTCTGAACTCCACTTGAGACTTCTTCAGAAGCACTACTTGCGGTATTAGACTGAGCAGAGGTTTCTTCTGAGTTAGCGCTCATGGTATTTGAAACCGCTAGTAATTCCTCAGCAGAAGTGGCCAGTGCATTGGAGGCCTCAGTTAAATCGGTAACCAATTTAACTTTGGCAGTGATCACTTCCCAGGTCACCATGGGTCCTAGGTAATTGCCATCGCTATCATTTATTGGGGAAACTAGAAGGTCTAGCTTCTCTCCTGCAAAATCAATCACAGCTTTGTAAGGAAGATTTTTAGGGTCGCCTATAATTTTTCTCTGGTGGGCGGGATTTTTATGAAAAACATCAATGCTGCTGCCGACTAGATCAGCGACCTTGATTGGCATATTCTGTTCAAGAGTTTTGAGGGTGTCAAAACTGGCCTGATTACTATAAATAATCTCACCGTCTAGGTTTGACATTAAAGTATTGATTGGCGAGAGGTCAGTCATCTGCTGGGTCCGCGCACTTTCGACTTCTTTTTTGAGTTTTTCTGTCACCACTTCCCAGGTCACCATCGGCCCCATATAATTGCCTTCTGAGTCTGAAATCGGAGAAACGAGAAGATCTAGTTTCTCTCCTGCAAAATCAATCACCGCTTTGTAAGGAAGATTTTTAGGGTCGCCTATAATTTTTCTCTGGTGGGCGGGATTTTTATGAAAAACATCAATGCTGCTGCCGACTAGATCAGCGACATTAATAGGCATATGTTG
>JABGVH010000079.1 GCA_018646195.1 Halobacteriovoraceae bacterium | reverse complement strand
TGACACCCCTGCCGCTAATATGGGATTGGCGCAATCTATTAGAGTGGTCGTTCCCAGTTTTAACTCAGCTGCAGGTCCGGTCATTCCTCAGGTCTTAAATAATCCAGGGCTAGTCTCCGCCTGTATCAATGTAACAGGTCCCGCCCAAAATACCGCCACCAATTTTAAAATCCCTATTGGCAAGACCGGCGCTCCTCCCTTTGGCCTTTTGGTGCGGACATTTAGCGGTGGAGGCTGTACCGGAGTTAAAGAAGATTTCGTAATTCAAAATGGTATCGTCAACACGCCTACTACAAGCTACAAACACTTTTCAAATGGCGCCAATACCAGACTCTATGTCACTTCAATTGGTGGCATTAATGTAATCGACCATATCTCATTCCAACCGGGACCGACGGTTCTTGCCGCTGGCGCTTGTTCACCTCCATTTGAAGTGGCGACAAAAAATGCCGCCTTTCAACCGGTAGCAGTGGCGACCACCACTTTAATTGGTCTCAGTTCCGCTGGTGGCACCGCCGACGGATCTTTTCATGCCTTCGGCGACGGCGCCTGCGCTACTAGTGTTTCAACTAGCGCAATAATTGGCTCTGCCACTTCGACTTACTTTAGATTCAAAAAAGCAACCTCGGCTAACCCAACTGTTTTAACTGCAACCTCCGTTAGCTTTGGTCAAGATACTGCATTGTTAAATGTAACTCCCCCGCCACCTCCAGTATTTGCCTCCACTTCCCCTACATTAGTACCTGGGAATTATTACTTAGACTTAGCATTTGACCAGCAAGTCTGGGGCGACAATGCCCAAAGCTCGGCGATTGCTCCGGCTGACTTTACCGTCAATTTTGATAATGGCGGAAGCCCGGTCAACACCGTTAATATTTGGCGCCTAACCACTTTGGGAGGCACTGCCCTACTCGGCGGAGAAAGCGAAGTGAGAATTTGGTTATCAAGTAAGGGAATTGCCACTAGTACTGAACAAATTAGTTTTAACCCGGTTACCAATTCAATCTTTGGCCCGGTGGGAGCTCCCGCTCCAGTAAGTACCAATAGCGGTAGTTCTACCTTTCAATTCTGTAGTCAGGCCTGGGGCTGTGGCTCGGAAAATTTTGTACAAAATAATGTAACTATAACTTCAAGTGTAACCGGGACTCGAAACTTTATTGTCCCAGGGGCCGGTGGCAGAAAATTTGGACATAGCAGACGAGTCACCAATATTACCGGTGCCAGCGATGATACCTTTATCACTGGCGGGCCAGCATGGGGCGACCAAGAATTTTTAATTGGAGATGAAGTCCTTTGGGTGGTAATGGCAGCAGGTTCAACAAGTAGTTGCGGCCCGATCGGCACCGACAAGCGCGGCTCATTTGGCTTTGCAAAAATAATTAATGTCGACACACCAGCAGGGGCCAGTCATACCCAAATGACAATCGATCCCCCGATGGGTGCAGGTACCATTGTTACCACAAAGGCCAATCTTGCCTTGACTCCTTCCAATCCTGATTTCTGTTATATTCAGGTACAAAGAGTCCCTCACTTTTATGACTTAACGGTTAATACCACTTTTGTCATATCACCCGACCCTTGGGATTATGCGGTTGGGGAAGGTGGAATTCTCGCTTTAAAAGTTCAAAATATTTTAGATATGAAAGCGGTTACTAAATTTGACGCCACTGGGATGGGCTTTAATTCACCCAACGCTATTCAAGGTGGCCAAGGGGATTCTTGGGCGGCCACAAGTACTATTACGACTGCACCAAACTCTGGCGGCGGCGGTGGCTCCAATGACGATTCAAATGGCGGCGGCGGCGGCGGTAATGGTGGTTCAACCCTCACCGGTGGAAATGGTGTTGGCGGAAACGGTGGCGGTGGCTCCTTTGGAACTGGTGGTCTAGTAAGTCCCGACTGTGGAGGAAGTGGTTGCGCAGTAGCAATTGGTGCCGGCGGTATGCAAATGGGAGCTGCCGGCGGAAATGCAGGCCTTACTCCGGTGGCCAGTGGAGGCGCTGGTGGCGGTGTCGTCTTTGTCCAGGCCAAGAGTCTCGCGGCAACCTACGACGGCAGTCTGGTGGCCAATGGTTCTCCGGGAGCAACAAATGGAAATACAAACGCAACTGCTGGTGCAGGTGCCGGTGGAAGTGTTTATTTTGGAGTTCGCGATGCTACAGGTGTCGCTACAGCTTACACTATAAATTCAAATGGAGGCGCTGCACTTGGATCCGCTTCTAACGCTCAAGGTGGCGGTGGCGCCGGCGGCGCTGCTTTCTCACAGGCCTGTACAGGAATGACTGTTCCGGTAACACCTTTTGCTAATTCAGGAGGAGGTGGTGCCGGGCCAAGTGCTGGCAGCAACGGCTTCCCTGGTAGACAAGGGGCCGGTAATACTGGAACTCTCTGTGGTGATTAATAAAGTTCTTTAAAGGATATCTAACTTTCTATTTTCTTTTTTACTTTCTTCATCTTTTTCTTTCTGCTCTTTTTTTCTTTTTAAAAGGTCATAAGGTCCTTCGCTCTGAGGATAATGTTTCGAATTCATAAGAGGAGTGTCGTCGCGGTCACTTTGATTGATCATCTCGGGACCGGTCTCTGGATGAGTGACAGGGGGATGATCGAGGGGAAATAGAGGTTTTATATTAAGTGCCATAACCACTCTATTTTAAGACCGTTCCGGCGCTTCCCTTCTGCGATATACCCATATCACCGATTTTTCGGGCACTTATCTCTTACTTGGATACTCTCTTGAAACTCTCTTATTCCCGCAAACTATCAAGAATAGTTGCCAGCCCCGGTAGAATGGACCGGTCTTTAGGTAGTTAGAAGTTTTTGCGATCGGCGCTATTATTTAAAGACAGCAATTGGGCGGAAATAGAAATGGCTATTTCAGCTGGGGTATTATTACCTATAGGTAATCCCAATGGACAGTGTAGCGACTCTAATTGTTCCAAGCTAACACCCTTCTCCCTAAGTTCAGATTTTATAACCTGGGCCTTTTGAGCGCTGCCAATAACCCCACGATAGGGTAGCTCTTTAAAATGCTGATAGCTCTTA
This sequence comes from Halobacteriovoraceae bacterium, assembly GCA_018646195.1. Taxonomy (GTDB): domain Bacteria; phylum Bdellovibrionota; class Bacteriovoracia; order Bacteriovoracales; family Bacteriovoracaceae; genus JABGVH01. The sequence goes on along the minus strand of JABGVH010000079.1, from coordinate 70,222 downwards.
AGTAAGATGGGAGTGTCAAAAGAGTGGCCCATGGTGAGAGATAAGAGCCAGCTTTTTTCAGAGAGTTTTTCGACTTCATCGGCCATTTCAGCCGCTTCAATTTTGACTAGATTTTTAAAGTCGGGAATTTTGGAAAGCCAGTCCGAGCGAGAATCAATGCAAGTCACCTGGCAATCAAGAGTGCAGAGAAGTGGTACTAGAGCTTGTGAAACATGCCCGGCGCCAAAAACAGCTATTTCCCAGGCGTGAGGATTAATACAGTCAAAAAATAGCGAGACTTCCCCTCCACAAGTCATGCCAATATCTTTTTGTAGGTTCCATTTTACCAGTTTTTTTTGATTTGATTTTTCTGCTATTAATTCGAGCGCCAATTCTATCGCCTTGGCCTCAACCTTTCCTCCGCCGACTGTTCCTTGATAAATTCCTGACGAAGAGATTTTTGCCCTTGCCCCAATTAAGCTCGGTCCGCTGCCTCTTTGATCGACGATAATTACTTCTACATAGGGTCTTTTAGAGTTACTCAAGAATTTTCCAATTGATCGATTTTTGTCAATATTACTTCGGCGGTAGCAGGTAACGGCAGACTAACTTCGGTATGATCTTTTTTAACATAGGAAAGGGCATTTTTAACAGCATTCCAAACAGAAAGCCCTAATAGAAAAGGCGGCTCACCTACTGCCTTGCTTTTTCGAACATTCAAAACATTTGTTTCATTTTCTATAAAATCAATATTAAATTCTCTCGGAAGATCTTGAATACTGGGGATTTTATAGGTAGTCGGTGAGTGAGAAATTAAGGCGCCTTTTTCGGAGTAGTATAAGTCTTCGGTAGTAACCCAACCTGCAGATTGAACGAAGGCACCTGAGACCTGACCATAATCTATCCCCTCATTTATTCTCCTGCCTAGGTCCATTAGAATATCTGTTCGAATAATTTTAGTCTCCCCAGTAAATCGGTCGATGCTTACCTCACTACAGGCGACCCCATTTGTGTAGTAGAGAAAGGGTCTACCTTTTCCAGTTTCTCTATCGAACCAAATTTTGGGGGTTTTAAAGTGAGCATATTCACCAAGGCTTATTCTATTCATATAGGCCAATTGAATAAGTTCTACGAAAGGCATCGAATTTTTTCCATCACTGACCACAGCATCTTTAAAGCTGACTTGGGCAAAGGGAAACTCTCCTTCACCATCATATTCATTTTCGGCGGAAATAGTTGGGGTTTCAAATTTCTGTATAAAAAGTTTTGCTAAACGGGCCTTCAATAGATTACAGGCCTTTAGTGCCGCAGAGCCATTGAGGTCACTTCCACTAGAGGCGGCAGTAGCGCTGGTATTGTGGTTTTTCTCAGTAGATGTCGGCATTAGTATTACCGAACTCATTGCAAGACCAAATGCCTCACTGACAATTCCTGCAATTTTGGTATTCACACCTTGCCCCATTTCGGTAGCACCGGTTGAGACTTGAAGTGTCCCATCCGTGTGAATATTAACTTGTGCGCTGGCCTGATTCAAAAATTTGGAGGTAAAGGAAATACCAAATTTACAGGCAGTAATACTTAGACCTTTCAAAGTAAATTTATCGCTCAAATTATGTAACTTCACCGCCTGTCTTCTTCTTTTATAATCAGAGCTTTCTCCTAAACGGTCAAAGAGCTCAGGCAAGACATTATTTTCTACTGCCTGACCATAGGGGGTTGTAAGATCTGTTCCCTGATAGCAATTCAAACGACGAATAACGTAAGCGTCTTTCTTTAGCACTACCGCGATGTCTTCTAAGATCGACTCAATAACAGCGGCACCTTGAGGCCCTCCAAATCCGCGAAAGGCAGTATTTGGGGCGGTATTAGTCTTGCAGATTCGCCCTTCTATATACGAATGAGGAAGATAATAAGCATTATCAATATGAAACATCGCCCGTTGTAAAATAGCTGGGGAAAGATCGACGAAGGCCCCGCCATCGGCAAAGAAGTTAACCTTAAGTGCCTCTATTTTTCCGTCTTCCGAAAATCCTACTTTATAGTCATTTAAAAAAGGATGGCGTTTCCCGGTCATCGCCATATCATCATCTTTATCCAAAATAAGGCGGCAAGCAGAATTTGTTTTTGTTGCAGCTAATGCACAAAGAGCCGCAATATGAGAAGATTGAGACTCCTTTCCTCCGAAACCTCCCCCCATTCTTTTAACAATACTGACCACTTTATTAAAAGCAATACCAACTGCACTGGCGACTATATGCTGAACTTCAGTGGGGTGCTGTGAAGAAGAATGTACCGTTAACTGGCCTTGTTCGCCTGGGTAAACGATTGCGGCCTGGCCCTCTAGGTAAAAATGCTCCTGCCCTTTATTGCTAAAAGTCCCCTCGAGGATATGCGCCGATTGTTTTAGTTGCTTTTCAACATCGCCATTTTGTATACAGCAAGACTCCCCTAGGAAGAGCCCACTTTTTTGTGATTCGGGTATCGAAAGAACCGGTGTTTTTTCATTTACTTCTAACTTAATTAAATCGCGCGCCTGATAGGCCTCTCGATGAGACTTTGCAACCACTACTGCAAATGGCTCTCCACAGTAAGAAACCATATCTTCTGCAAGAAGTGGTTGGTCTTTGGTAATTGGTCCCCAAAGATTGGCAGCTAAATCTTTTGCAGTTAGTACTGCCACTACTCCGGGTTGCTCCAAAGCTTCTTTAAAGTCGATTTTTTTAATTTTAGCATTTGCATAGGGTGAAAGGGCCAGTGCCACATGAAGCTCTCCTCTAATAGGAGGCTTGTCATCTATGAATTCAGATTGGCCGCTGACATGTGTGATTGCCGAGTCATGAGGGGAAGAAGTTCCCAAGCGAGTTTGATATTTTCGCTTCGTCATAGTTCTCGCTCACTCGAAACTTCGGCAAAAAACTTTCTTAAAAGATTCTTCGCTAACAATTTACGGTAATTTGCGGTGCCCCTAACATCACTTAAAGGACTAAGTCCTTTAAGTATTTCAACTCCCGCCGCATCTATCGTAGCGCTATCAAAGGTTTTCCCATGCAGAAAACTTTCCAGATTTTCTAGCCGAATAGGAGTTGCTGCGATACCACCAAAAGCGACCCGAATGGTCTCTATTTTTTGTTGACTACCTAGGCCCATTACGAAACTGGCATTAATACAACAAATATCTAGATCTTTTCGCTTAGAAACTTTGTAAATTTTATGAATTTCTTTTTCAGCTGGCTTGGGAAGATGGATAAAAGTAATTATCTCATTTTCTGCCAAATCAAATTTCTTATAACCGGTATAAAAATTATTGATATCTATAATTCGAATTTCTGTCGGACCTTGAATTTCTAACTGGGCCCCAATCGCAAGCAAATAAGGCAATGTGTCCCCTATTGGAGAAGCATTTGCAATATTTCCAACCAAGGTGGCATTGTTTTTAATTTGGGGTGACGCAAAAATTTTTAATAGCCGCGCCAGCTCTGGAATTTTTTCTTCTAGAGAGTTCTCAAGGTCGGTTAAAGTGACTCGTGCTCCAACTTTAACAGCTTTTTGTGAGTCAGAAATAGTGTAGAGTTCTTCGATCTGGTTTAGGCCAAGTATCTGGGTTGGATTCCATTTATTCTTGTTTACCAAAACCCCTAGATCGGTCCCCGCTCCCATGATCTTGGCCTTTTTATTTTTGACCTTCCAATCGACGGCGTCCTTTAGACTAACTGGGGAAAAAAATGTTACTCCACGAAGCTCTACTGCAACTGGAGTTTTTCGAATTTCAAGTAGATCGGCCAAGCATTCATTGGTTAAGTAACGCTTAACTAGCGACGCCACTTCCTTAGGCCGCACTGATAAGCCGGCGTCTATTATAGGAGCATAACCAGTACAGCGACAGAGATTACCTGTCAGCGCATTCTTGATCTGCTGTTCCCCTATTTTTTTCTTTTCTTCAAAAAGGCCAGCTAAGGCCATTACGAATCCAGGTGTGCAAAAACCACATTGGGAACCATTATTTTCTACCATTTGATATTGGATTTCAGAAGGCCGGTCATTTTCTAAAAGTCCTTCGACGGTAAGAAGATGGCACCCATCCAATAAATACATAAAAGTGATACAAGAATTTATGCTTTTAAATTTAAATTCACTTTGCTGTGGACTTGCTCGCAAAACCGTACAGGCACCGCAGTCTCCTTCTGAGCAAACAACTTTGGTACCAGATAGACCGGCCCGTTCTCGCAGGAAATCAGAGAGGGATAAGAATACGTCATCACCTTTAAGTTCTCGACGCTCACCGTTAATATAAACTAAAATAAAGTCTCGCATGGCCTTAAATTTTACATAGAAAGGGGGTTAAAAGTCTAACTGTCAGCTACTGCATTGGACGTAATTGGGACTTCTTTTGCTGATGGGAATACTTATAGAGATAAAAATGCTGCTTTCCCAAGTCTTTGGCGACTTTTCGCATAATATCGATAGGTTTTCCCTCTTTTATTTGACCGGCATATAGAGTCGGTGAAACTGCGAAAACCGCTCCTTCTAATGTAGGAGAATTAAGAGTGTAAAAGGCCGGATCGAACTCAGGAACACCTTCTAAAAATACCAAGGGTGCGGCTTCCTTGAGACCTGCGGTCTTTAAATAAGGATCCATCCTCAATTTATTGGCCTGGTGAAAAAAGTTTGCCGTATTAAAACTATAAAAGCCTGTAAATAAAAGCATAACCCCACTGCCAAATGCCAGGGCAAAGTTTTGTCTCTTTTCAATAAATCCATGAACTAAAAGAAGTCCAGGAAGAAATAGATACCAAGTAATCTCGAAAAAATACCTCTCACCATAGCGCCCGCCACTTGCATCGTAAAAAAGGTGTCCCAGCATTAGTAGAAAAATAGAGAGCAGCCCTACCAATAAAAATTTTTGCTGAATTTGATTCCATTTATTTTTAAAGTTAAAGCTCTGATAAAAAAGATAAAACATTGAAAGGGGCATGAGTAAGGCGCCCAAGTTGAAGTTTGAATCCAAGGCATACTTTAAATTTCCATTCTCAAAGTAGCCAAAAGGAAAGAGCCATTGGCCAGTGTCGTATATCATTTGACCAAATCTTTTAAATCCGGCGGAGCTTAAATTATGAAAGCCTAGTTTACCACTATTGTCTCCCGCCATAAGGTAGGAAATTTGCCAGAAATCATGGCGTTGATTGAAATTATACAGTAGCAAAAGAGACATAATTGCTAAAAAGGGTAGGCCCAAGGAAAGCACTCCCTGCCACTTCTTATTCGAATGGAAAATTTGAGAAAATAAGATGCCAAGTAGGGGTAATGATAGAAGAAAAGCTGTGTATGGACGAATTCCAAACTGCAAGCTAATAAATAAACCAACCAAAACAAGATTTCGTCTCTGTTCATCCTTCAAATACTTTATGAAAAAAAGCATCCCCAATAGGTAGAAAAGAAATTCCCCGATATGGTTATAAAGTGAGGCTGAATAAAAGAGGTAGGAGGGAGAAATTGAAAAAAGAATACAAAAAATTAGTGATAGTTTCTTAGAGAACTCTAATTCTTGCAATATTTGAAATATTATAAACAAAGAAAGACAGGAATATATTGAAATCCAAAAATTTACCCCACCTAACCAATGTCCCGGGGCAATCATAAGCGAGAAAAGTGGTGGGTATTGGCTAAACCAACGTCCATTAAGAACCTCTGTATAATGCCCTTTAAAAAAGAATGGTAATGGCGGGGCAGCGGCGGTTAGATTAAGGTTTGCAAATATTTTAGATTGAAATAATCCAGAGGACTCATCTCCTGTATTTGGAAAATAAGTTAGGCAATAATTAGATATGAGATTCACCAAAACCAGAAAGGCCAGGCCCCAAAACAGTAATACCCAATAAGATTGTTTTCTAGACATAATCTATTCTAACGCTTTTTTAATTTGAGCTCAAATCCTAGACTGGCCCTATAAGAATAGGTTAAACTACCATCTATGCAGCAAATTGATTCCAAGACCAAGCTCTACGACAGACTTTTCTATGCGGTTCTCGCCATAGGCTTTCTGATCGTACTATCGACTTACAAAGATTATGGAATTACATGGGACCAAGCGGCCCAGTATGATTATGGTGTGGCGGTATACAACTATTACCTGACATTTTTTAACGATAAGACCGCCCTCACACTTGGCCCCAATCTTTACCTATATGGAGGCTTTGTAGACTTTTGGTCCACGGTAGGGACTAAATTATTGACCTTCATGGACCCTTTTGAATGGAGAGCACTCTATACTGCTCTCTGGGGACTACTGGGTTGGTTCTTTTTCTTTCGTTGGGCAAAGCTCCTAACAGACTCAAAAATCGCCTTCTATTGCCTATTGGTTCTCATTCTTACTCCCACCTATTGGGGGCATAGTTTTATCAATAGCAAAGACATGCCATTTGCTGTCGCCTTTTTGGCAAGTTTTTATTTTTTAAATAAAAACCTATTATCGAATAATCCATCGCTAAAAGATTGGTTGTATTGGGGTGCAGCGACAGGAGTATTACTAAGTATTCGAATTGGAGGGGCACTCGTAGTCTTTTATTCTCTACTCTTCATTTTATATAATTTCAAAATTCAAAGGAAGCAGAAGCTTTCCAGCTTTAATTGGAAAGCTTATTTTTCAGCATTGCTTTTGGCCTATGTAATTATGTTAATTTTCTGGCCTTGGGCCCAACAAAGCCCATTGGTTCACCCGATAGAGGCCTTGCTAAAAATCTCTCGCTTTAATTGGAGCGGAAAAGTCCTATTCATGGGAAGTATGGTGGCTGGAAAAGAAGTTCCCTTTTATTATCTACCTGTCTATTTTGGCGTCAAGCTACCTATTATTTATCATCTAGGAGTATTTTCTTTTTGCTACTTACTCTTTAAAAAAATAAAATTTCCTGATAATTTTAAAAGCTCAACAAGCTATCTTTTGTTTGCAGTTTTATTTCCACTTATTTTCGTCATCCTCTCAGGGTCAACCATTTATGATGGAATACGCCATTTTATTTTTCTTATTCCTTTTCTCTGCCTAATTGCCGGAGTCTCTATATATTTAATAGCTCACACCTGCTCTAAAATTAAGTTCGCCAAATTATCTTATTTAATTTGGGCGGTGGTTTTGCTGCTGCCTCTGCCGGCGATGATTCACCTGCACCCAAACCAATACGTCTACTACAACGAGCTTTTTGGAAGCCTCCCCGCTGCAAAAGGAAATTTCGAGTTAGATTATTGGGGTAATTCGTTTAAAGAGACGGTAACGCTGTTGAACAAAAAAGTTGAGCATTATGAAAATAACGGAGAACCATTTAAGGTGGCCGTTTGTGGTCATCCAATCAGTACCGTTCGTTTCTTTTCAAAGAGATTAAAATGGCATGGCAATATTAATGGGGCACGATTTTATATTGTTTATTCGAGAAATCTAAACTGCCCAAAGTTTAAAGGCAAGCGTAGGGTCATCCAAAATATAAGGCAAGGAGTTGTCTTATCAGAGGTCTATGATCTGAGAGAGATCTAGAGTGTTAATGAAGAAAACTAAAATTTAATCTTCAAAGATGGGTCACCAAAGAGGTGGTACCAAACAAAATTTTCACGAATAGAGCTCTGCTCATCATAATTATTATAGAGATACATCTGGCCGGCCAACAAGGCCTCTCCAAGCACTTTGATTTTCTTCTTCACCAATAATTTATTAAGTCCCACCGCCATAATCGCTGGAGGGTGCCAGGAAATATCAACACTTCCACCATAGTAGGCAACTGCCCCAACCGGTCGTCCTGAGTTTTCCTCGTTCAAAAACCTTTCACCAAGTCGCCCCTCATAAGAAAAGCGTCCATTTTGGCAGGCCACATCTATAATTATTGGCTTAGCTGCTCCGGGCGCGATATTTTTGATATCCTTTGAATGATACTCTTTGCCATACAGTGAAGGCCAAGAATCACCTGCCCCATGCCCAATATAGTTCATCCAAGAAGCTCCCGAAGAAAGTACATTGTTAATATTTTGAGGGGTAGAATCAGTATTTTTTTGAAAGAAATAATTTACTTTCAAGTGGTGCTCATTTTTTAGTGGACTTGCCATTTGCTCTATATACTCTACATCCGTTGGGTCGTAACCTTCATCCGATGCAATTCCTATATAGTTTTCCTTTCCTTTCTGATTACTGCCTTTTTCGTAGGCCATGATTTTAGAGGTTTGGCGTAGTACTTCTTCTACGCTATCTACTACCATTCTTCCAGAAAACACATCGGGAATAAAGTCATCTTCCCCACCCATGGTAAAGTAATGTAAATCTGAAGGCGTCTTAGGATCGGAAGACGTCTCTACATATTCAGTTGGAAAACTACCTTCATGTCCAACTAATAAGGAATAATTCCACTGCTCTTGCTTATAAGTTCTATGTATATATTCCTTAACTGCCGAGAATGTTTCTCCCACTTCTTCTAGAGTCACTACTGTAACATCAAAGCCTAATTCTTCTTTCCACGAAACAAATTTGTTTAAGGCCTGCTTGAAAATAAGAGGTGTGATAATTAGGTATTTTTTATTATTATTTTGGCCCGAAAGGAACTGATTCAGGTCCGTGTGAAAATTAGAACTTCCTTCAATTTTAATTTTTAAACTTGAGAAGACTGAAAGCCCTTCGCTTTCAGAAAAAGTCGCTAGCTTAACTAATACGCGAGAAAGTGGAACTCCCCTGAAATCACCTAGGTATTCTACTTTTACCAGTTCTTTTTGGGAGGATTGATAACTCTTCCAAGAAACTTGGAAACCCTTCTTCGCGACCTTCTTGCACCTGCATGGTTGCTCCTGGGCGGGACCTGGCATTAAGTTTTTAAAATTATTTACTGTCCCTTTTTCTGTTGTAACACTAATGAATTCTGGTCTTCCCTCTACCACAATCGAATAATATGGGAGTGCTGGCTCACCTACAGTATGTGTTTTATCTAATTCTCCAAAGTCGAGTTCAGAGAATCCCTGATAAGGAGACTCTTCTCTTAATTCCTTTGATTCAAATGATTTTATGGAGAACTGTAATTCTAAGGAATTACCCTGCTCTGTTCTCTCAATTGTCGCCAGGCCTGTTTTTTCAATCAGGTTATGAACTTTCGCTTCTAGTTGGGGAAAAAGACTGGAAAAGATAAATATCCAAAATAAAACAATCCTAGTTTTCATAAGCATCCTGCTTTTAAAATTTATCTGTACCTGCTTATCGACCAGGGCAAGTCCAGCTTTGAACTTTTAGAGTTGGTTATAAAAAAGCGGCAAATAATGCTCCGCGCATCACAAAGTTAGGCTAAAACTTTTTATTTAGATAAATCCCGACTTAAAAGGATGGGAATTTTATGGTAGAAATTGGGACAAATTTGAACTTCAACTAAATGCACTATAGAGGAGAATACCCCCATGAAAAAGTCCTTAATACTCGCCTTACTATTGTCACTTTTTAGCTGCCAGCAAGATTCTGAGCTAGGAAGCCGTAACAATCCGGTTAAGCTTTACTTCACCCCCTCTGTGGATGCTGGAACAATTGCTACTAATTCTCAAGATTTCATTCGTTTTCTTGAAAAAGAAACAGGCCTTTATTTTAAAACAGGCATTCCCACTAATTACATTGCAGTAGTCGAAGCGTTTGGGTCTGAAAGAGCTGATATTGGTGTGATGAACTCTTTTGGTTACATCATGGCCTCTGAGAAGTATGGCGCCGTCGCAAAACTAAAGGTTCTTAGATACGGAGAACCTCATTATCGCGGGCAAATCTTGGCCCACGTAGATAGCGGAATAAAAACGATTAAAGACATCCATGGCAAGAAATTTGCTTTCACCGATTCATCTTCAACTTCCGGCTATATGTTTCCCCTTAAAATCTTACGTGAAAATAAAGTAGAACCAAGTAATACCGTTTTTGCCATGAAGCACGACAATGTAGTGACAATGATTTATCAAAAACAAGTAGATGCCGGCGCTACCTACTACTCTCCCCCAGCCGCAGACGGTAAAATTCGTGATGCCAGAGCACGTGTTAAAATTCGCTTTCCTGACGTTGAGGAAAAAATTAAAATTATCGATATCACCGATGAAATTCCAAACGATCCTTTTGTCTTTAGAAAAGGCCTTAGCGCTAAAATCGCAGACAGCTTTATTGCCGCTCTTAAAAAGTACCTATTAACGGATTCCGGCAAAAAAGTATTTAAAGATATTTACTCTGTAGATGGAATTGTTCCGGCCACTGATAATGATTACGATGTACTAAGACAGATGATTAAGACTATCGATTTAGATCCTTCTAAAATGGTCAAATAGCTTTACAGGAGTTGAAATGCTGCAGGTTAAAGAATTACAGAAAGTCTATCCTAATGGAACACATGCCTTAAGGGGTGTGGACTTCGAAGTCGCCAAAGGGGAGTTCTTAGTTATTATAGGGCTAAGCGGATCAGGAAAATCGACCCTTTTGCGCTGCTTGAATCGACTACATGATTCTAGCTCTGGCTCAATTCAGTTTGAAGAAACTGAAGTGACTAAGCTAAAAGGGCGACCTTTAAGGAACTACCGCTCAACAATTGGGATGATTTTTCAGCACTTTAATCTCGTCCCGCGAAAATCAGTCATGACCAATGTCTTAACCGGTGCCCTCGCCAGAACAGGTATTTTTAAGTCTATCTTTGGAATGTACTCAGAAGAAGATAAGAAACGAGCACTTGAATATATCAAAATCGTAGGTCTGGAGGGGAGAGAAAATCACCGCGCGGACAATCTTTCTGGAGGACAGCAACAACGGGTTGCTATTGCTCGAGCGCTAATGCAAAATCCAAAAGTCTTGCTAGCAGACGAACCAGTGGCAAGTTTAGACCCTGCGACCTCCCACTCCGTTATGCAATACCTTAAAAAGGTAAACGAAGAACTTGGTGTAACAATCATCTGTAATCTTCACTTTCTTTCATTAGTTCGCCAGTATGCTTCAAGGGTTATAGCTCTTAAAGACGGACTCAAAATATACGAAGGAGAACCGTTAGATATAGATGAAGAATGGTTCAGAACAATTTACGGTGAAGAAGCTGTTGAAGTTACAATTAATTAAGAGGAACTGATAATGAATACTACGCCACAAGCACTGAAAATGCCTGAGCAACCTATAAGACTAAAAAATGCCAAGAAGTTTTTCTGGGCGATTCTGCTAGATATTTTTCTCTGGTCTTATTCAATTCTTGTAACTTACAAGATCGTTTATCAAAGGCTGATTCTAGATTTAAGATTTCCAGAGTTTGCCTGGTCTCAACCAATATACTCCCTCGCAATAGGCGCTGCGGTGGCCCTAGTCCTTCTGCTCACGTCTAAACTTTCAATAGGAAAGGCCATAACAGGCCTCTATAATTTAGATGAAAATGAAACGGTTATGAACCAACCTTTTGCCTATTTTGGCTACCTGGTTCTGGTGCTTACATTCATTGCCGGCTTCTTCGTTTCCCAAGTTTCAGTCTATGAATTTCTCTCTTCCAGCGGACTCGGTGGTGCCAAGAGAATTTTTCTGGCGCTTCTCGATCCAAATTGGGGGATCTTTGAGGATGCCCTTTTTGCAGCTATAGAAACTATCTATATGGCCTTTATTGCCACCACAGTTTCATTACCTCTGGCCTTTCTATTTGGCTTCTTGGCCGCCCGAAACTTGATGGACAGCTCTCCAATACTCTTCAGCGTCTATAGTACCGTGCGCTTCTTTTTGAACTTAACACGATCTATTGAGCCTCTTGTTTGGGCGATTATCTTTTCGGTATGGGTAGGAATTGGACCTTTCGCTGGAATGTTGGCGCTTTGCCTGCATACTGTTTCTTCCCTTGCTAAGCTCTACTCCGAACAGATTGAGAATATCGACGATGGACCAATCGAGGCGATCACCGCCACAGGTGCTCACCCCTTTCAAGTGATCTGGTACGGGGTTGTGCCACAAATTGTACTTCCCTACCTCTCATTTACTATTTATCGCTGGGATATTAACGTCCGAATGGCGACTATTATTGGACTTGTAGGTGGCGGTGGAATCGGTACACTGCTTATGCAATACCAAGGTCTGGCGAAATGGAATGAAGTGGGAATGCTGGTGATTATGATTGCCTTCATTGTCTGGATGATGGACTACGCCTCCTCTAAGATTAGAGCAGCGATAAAATAGTGGGACTCATTTACCAATTTCCTATTAAAGAAGGAGAAAGCCCTCAAATCGAAGAGAAAGAGGGCGGCATCTCACTCGGAAGTTACGGCCTCCCAATGATTTTCTGGGGCTATCTTGCGGCTTTTCTTTCGGTACTGCTTATTATGTTTTTGGCCGTCAAAAACCCTCTCTATAAAATGCTAACAATGGATGATTACATCAATCAGAAATTAGCACTTTTAATGATCATTACATTTGTATCGCTTCCGCTCATAGCGATAGGCTTCTTTTTTTATCAGAAAAATTTTTACAAAAGAAAAAATCTCTTCTCTATACAGCAGAAAGTATTTGGCCTGCCCTTTCAAAAAAAGGAGCTGGAGCTAAGTACCTCCAATCCCTTCTCTATCGTACACTCACTAGAAACTCCCAATATGGCAAAAATTCATAACGAGCCAGAAATGCGGGCCTTTCAAAACCAAGGTTATTTCGAATTGTTTGGAAACTTGTCTAATGGATCGAAGGTTTTATTGGATAGGAACAATCGTAAAAGTGACTTAAATAGAATTATAGAGATTTTTAATAAGTACTAATCAGACTCATTTTTATTTTCATTATCAGGCTTGGCCTCGTCAGCTTCATCTTTCTTTTCCGCTTCACTTAGCTCTTCGGCATCTTTAAAAGGTCGAGGTCGTTTACCGCCATCTAACTTCTTTCTTTTATCCCAGTCTGGCTTTTGATCTTTCTCCCAGTGCCGGGTCCAGTCTCCGTCAACTTCTGCATCTTTAGCATCACGTTGCTCTTTTCTTTCTTTCTCTATTTCAACAACTTCGTCTCTTTTACGAACTTTTGTTTTTTTACCAAAGTTTCTAGGACTTTTATTACTGCGAGTTTCCTCGTCACGTTTTTGGTCATGCCCAGAAATATCAATTGTCACATCTCCAAATACTTTTGTCTGGCAGGCCAGGCGTTCTTTGGTAATATGAAAAACTGTTCCTAAAAGTTGGATTTCTTCAAAGGTTGGAGGAGTCGTTGCGTCCTCTCCCGAGGTAACCTTAATCTTACAATCAGAACATGAAGCAAAACCACCACAACCTGAACGTATATAAATCCCCTTCTCTCTCAAGGCCTCGAGAAGGTTTTTGTCTTCGGGAATATCTAGTACTTCTTTTGAGGGAAGTAAGATGACTTTGCTCATATTATAAATGCTTGTTTAGCTTTCGCTCTACAGTTTCTAAAATTTTCCCTTTTAATGCTTTTAAAAGAAAAGATAACTTTATACTTACGTCTGCTGAAGAGGCACCAAATGCGATAGTTAAGGTAAATCCCTTACCATCGGCCTCAATAATTCCCGAATCGTGGTCATAGCTTATTTCAGCACTGACTTTCCATTTTGCTATATACTCAGGAGTAATTTCTGCTTTAGCCGCTGCAAAGGCTTCTTCTTTCGTTTTACAGGAATTATAATTTACTAATAAATCCATTTCAATCTCGTGTTTAAGAACGCCCAGTAGAACCGAATCCGCCAGCGCCTCTTTCTGTATTTGAAAGTTCTTCATCAACTTGAAAATTTGCCTGAAGAACCGGTGCTACTAGAATTTGAGCAACTCGATCTCCATGCTCAATAACCTCATCTTTATTTCCAAGATTTCCTAAAATTATTTTAACTTCACCACGATAATCGGAATCAATTGTTCCCGGACTATTCACGACCATTAAGCCAGTCTTATAAGATAATCCAGAACGCGGTCTTACTTGAACCTCATAGCCTAGTGGAATTTCCATTGCAAGGCCTGTGGGAATTAAACTTCTCTCCCCTGGCTTGAGCGTCATCTTTTCACCGGGACCGAGAGAGGCCCTGATATCGGCCCCCGCTGCCCCTGCCGTCTCATAAGAGGGCAGAGGTAGAGAGGTATCGAAATGTTCTAATTTTTTAAGCTTAATATTGATCATGCTATTTCTTTGGAAGAGACTCTACTTCCTTAGCAGAAAGTTTTACACGTCCCATTCTATCAATATCTACAACTTTAACCTTAATCACATCGCCTTCTGATACATAATCGTTTGGATCATTCACTCTATCGTTAGAAAACTCTGAAACATGTACAAGTCCTGATACTCCTGGGGCGATATCAACAAAGGCACCGTATTCTTTAATAGTGGCCACTGTTCCGTCGTAAATACTTCCTTTTTCAGGTCCAGTTAATTGTAGTTTCGCTAGGTCAATACAATCTTGCTGATTTTTAGTGTTCGTTCCAATAACTTTTACAAGTCCATCGTCCGTAACTTCCATATCAACTTGAAAATCTTCTTGTAACTTTTTAATGTTTTTCCCACCTGGACCAATCAAGCCACCAATTTTATCTGGCTCGATATTAAAAGTAAGGATCCTTGGAACACCTTCTTTAAATTCTTTTCTTTCAGTAGAAATGGTTTTTGCCATTTCTCCTAGGATATGAAGACGCCCTTCTTTCGCTTGGGCCATTGATTCCTCAACGATCTCACGAGTTAGTCCTTTGATCTTAATATCCATTTGAAGAGCGGTGATACCATCTGCAGTACCGGCCACTTTAAAGTCCATATCACCGAGGTGATCTTCATCCCCTAGGATATCCGTAAGAATTTTATAATTTGTTCCATCTGTAATAAGTCCCATGGCAATTCCGGCCACTGGAGATTTAAGAGGAACACCGGCATCCATCAAGGCCATTGAGCCAGAACAAACTGAACCCATTGAACTTGAACCATTTGATTCCATCACTTCACAACAAATTCTTGTTGTATAAGCAAAATCTTCTTTGGCAGGCATAACGGCTTTAAGCGCACGCTGCGCCAAATTTCCGTGACCTTGCTCACGACGACCAACCCCACGAACACCGCGGGCCTCACCTACAGAGTAGGGAGGAAAGTTATAGTGAAGGTAGAAATTATCGTAATTGAGACCAACAATTCGGTCACTCATTTGCTCACCTTTTGCTCCACCAACAGTCACAGTCGCGAGAACTTGTGTCTCACCCCGTGTGAATAGTGAAGAACCGTGAGGTGTTTGAAGAATATCAACTTCTGTTTCGATTTCACGAACTTCAGTGACTTTTCTTCCAGCAATACGTTTTTCTTCTTTAAGAATATCCCCTCTCATCATTTGATAGAGAAGTTCATCAACGCCTTTATAGGACTCTTTTCCAAAAGAATCATCGCTAGTTAAACCAAAGGATTCAGGAGCAGCGGCCATGGCCTCTTTAACTTTTGCTTCAATTGCTTTAACAGCAATTTGTCTTTCCATTTTGTCATCGACGTTAAGAGCACTACGAGCGTCGCCACTGAAATCACTTTCAACTTTTTTCATCATGGTTTCGTTTGCGGCCTCAGAGATAAATTCTCTCTTCGGAACACCTACTTCAGCTTGCATTTTTGCAATCAAGGCAACCATATCTTTAATTTGGTCATGACCATAATTAATAGCTTCGATGATTTCGGGTTCTGGAACAACGTCAGCTTCACCTTCAACCATTAAAATTGCATTTTCAGAACCGGCTATTAAAATATCAAGGTCTGATTTTTCCCAATCTTCGCGGTCAGGATTAATACAAAGCTTGCCGTCAATTCGAGCAACTTTACAAGTCGCAATTGGCATTTCAAAAGGAATATTTGAAATCGATAGAGCAGCGGAAGAACCGATACCTGCCAGAACTTCTGGGTCACCTGCTGGGTTATAAGACATCACTGTACAAGAAACGACTGTTTCAAACATATACCCTTTAGGAAATAGTGGTCGTAGTGGACGATCAATCAAACGGGCATTCAAGGTTTCTTGAGTGCTTGGACGTCCTTCTCGTTTCATAAAACCACCAAGGAACTTCCCGGCAGCATAGAACTTTTCTGTGTACTCAACGAGAAGTGGAAAGAAATCCATTCCTTCTCTCATTGATGTTGCGGAACAGACAGTTACAAGAACAGTTGTTCCATTACAAGAAACCAAGACAGAACCATCTGCTTGTTTAGCAATTCGTCCAGTTTCGATTGTGACTTCTTTTCCGCCGTAATTAAGACGGTACTCTTTTTTCTGATTTAACATGTGTTCTCCAAATAGTTTTCTCCTAGGTTTTCCTAGGTTATGAAAACTTTTATTACGTTGAATATAAGGCATCTAAAAGATATTGCTGGGAATTTAAAGAATATTTCAAACTCTAATTTATCGACTTAGAGCTTCAGATATCCCTCAAATTCTCTTCTTCAATTCCTTTCAAATAACCGTTAAAAAAACAGGCCCCTTATGGGGCCAATCTTCATTATAAATTATTTTCTTAGTCCAAGGGATTTAATTAATCCTTGGTACTTATCTTTATCTTTTCTTTGGACATACTTTAAAAGTGACTTTCTTTGACCAATCAATTTTAAAAGACCGCGGTTACTATGGTAATCGTGGATGTTTTTCTCAAAGTGAGGCATAAGGTTTTTGATTCTTCTTGTAAGTAAGGCAACTTGAACTGCTGCTGAACCAGAATCATTTTCACTTTTACCAAATTTTGCGCCAAATTCTTTTACAATTTCTGATGTTTCTTCTTTTGTGATCATTTTGTTGCTCCTTGCCAAGACCCTAGAAAAGCCATTCCGACTCCCCAAGACCAAGGTGTTTTTCAATATTATTAGGGTTTTAGCGAATAAACTCAGACATGTAAACTTTTAATTTTAGGAGTAAACGTTCTTCAATTTGGCGAATTCTCTCCCGTGAAACACCATAGTCATCGGCAATACTTTGCAGAGAGGGCTGTACCTCCGTAAGTAGGCGTTTTTTAAAGATTTCCCTATCCCTTGGCTTAAGCTCATCAAGGAAGTTCTCTAAGTTTTCTTGTAAAATTCCAAGTCCTTGCCCTTCTGCCACCGAGTCTTCTAAGGAGGCAGCGCTTTGATCGCTCAGTGTTTCGCCTAATGTGGAAGAGCCGGCGTCGCTGGTTAGTGGCCTATCGATACTAACCTCTCCCCCATGACCTCCAAGACGATGGTCCATTATCTGAACCGCCTTTTCGGAAACTCCAAGATTCTCAGAAATCAGCTTTGTATCAGGACTGATGCCCAGCGTCGCCAGGCGGTCTTTTTCACGAAGTAAGTTATAGAATAATTTTTTCTGCTCATTAGTAGTGCCAATCTTAACTAAGCGAAAATTATCTAAAATAAATTTCAAAATATAAGATTTTATCCACCAGCTAGCATAGTAAGAAAGCTTAGCGCCTTTCTCCGGATTGTATTTAGAAACTGCCTTCATTAAGCCGATATTTCCCTCTTGAATCAAATCCATTACATTCTGATAGGTTTTTCGGTATTCCATTGCAATTTTGACTACTAGTCTTAAGTTCGAAACAACTAACTTCTTGGCTATTTCAATATCACCCGTTTCTAAAAGAGCAGTCGTCAGTGCCTTTTCTTGTTCGGGAGAGAGTAGTTCGTAACGACTAATTTCCTTTATATACTGTGTGAGTGGATCGCCTACTTTTGGTTCAATCAGCGCCACTTCTTTACTATTTGCTAAGATATCTTCGGGAAGTAAGGCCGGAACCCCTGCTTCTTCTTCAGCTTGGGGGGGAAGCACTTCGGGTGATGTAACTATTGAGTTTTTCTTCTTTTTGACCATACTAGCGTCTTATATCATGGTCTTTTGATATTTGCATCTTGATCTGCAAGCGTCTTATCTGCCTTCACATTTTCAAGAACATTATGTTGGTAATGAATGTATTTGAGCGCAAATGGTGCGTAATTGAGCTCTATTGGGATAACTTGCAATCCTTCGTCAGTGATATCAAATGGAGAGGTTTTATACATGCCCAATTGAAGCAAGAGTTCTTTGACTATTAAGGCTTCAAGGTTGGCAGTCCATGGAGCAATCCTGAACTTACTCTTGGCCTGAAAAACCGATTCCTTAATGGTTCGTTTGAACACATTGATTATCCAGGCACGCTCTTTCACCTGATTCGGCTCAAAACTCACCCATTGCCTTCTCGCCCAATGAAGGAATTTTTTGGGAACCTGAATATTAAAGGCTGTTTTTATTTTTCCGACTTTTTGATTTATTCGATCAAACTCTCCTAGATTGACATCAAAAACCACACTGAAGTTTTTCCGGGCCTTCTCAAAATATAGTTTATTATCTATTTTTTCCACCGTAAGTGCTTCTTCGTAATATAAACTTTTATCAAAGTTTCGACTTTGTCCCACCGCCCATTGCTCCCAGGCCTGGTCCATACTTGCTCGCATGAATTTTTTTCCTTCTTCGAATTTACCTGCTCTGACAAATAAGTCCGGCTGACCAGTTAATAGACTTATAAAGTGTGAGACCATTAAGTTTTGCTCATCAAAGCTTAATCCATCAATTATTTTTAAGATTTTAGGTTCCTGCTTCCTAATCCTAAAATCAGTATCCCGAAAATCTTGGCAATAGAGCCTTCTAAAGTCATCCTGTAAGTCATTGGTCCCCACTCCCCTATGTATTTTACGTCTGAAAGTGTCAGTCGTAACTTTTCTACATATGAGATTTTCACAAAAGACTTGAATAGAACTAGGAGTATCTAGTAAGACAATTTTATTATCAAGCTCTTCCCAATCGAGTCTCAAGTTAGCAAGTTGGCGAATAACGAAACTCATAACTATCGGATGCCTCAGCAAGGGAACGAGCAAGCGGTAATTGCTTACATCATTACCCCAAGAGCAGAAAGATTTAAATAATTGTACTGTTTGAATAAATTCTTTTTCTTCTGCCTGATCCTTAAAGGTGCCTTTTCTAATTCCTTCAGGATAGAGCGAATTACCCTGTAGTTTAGGAAATGGAAACTTTTCTTTCCTATCAAACTTCAAAAGCATATTTTTTTTAAGCTGTCTTAAACTAATTATTGATATATTTTGCGAGCAGTAATTTCCAGTCAAATTATCTACCAAATTTCCATATTCAGCTTTGCTGAACTCTAAACTATTGGCGTAGGCAGCAAGTGCTCTTACGGTTAAATCAAGCCCTATAAACTGCAAGGTGGCCGCAAGTGACCTTTTTACTTGCTCCCTATTCCAGCGCTCAGCATATTCTACTTTTGGTTTCTGCTTACAGAAATTATTTAAATTTTCACCTTCGTTAATAAAGCCTCTATAAACGCCCATTGCCCTTTTATATTTTTTTTCAACTTGCTTGCCATTTTTATCGACCGTGACATCAGTTCTAAAAATGTATTCAATTGGATCTGACGCTTCGACGTAATCCTGGGTTAAGTCTCCAAGCATTAAGCTCTCTAATGGGACCAGTGAGTAACAGCGGCCGCTTAATAACATCAGCACTGTAATTATAAGTTTAATGTGGCCTTGGCCTATAAAATTCAATGGCCTTCTCTCCTTGAAGGGTTGATTACCTATCTGATTTCCTTGGTCTTCAGTTAAGTTATCGGAATTTTTTCCGAAGGGCTTAATATGAGAGCGATAATAATATACTCATTCCTGATCTTGTTGGTCAGTTACTCACCTGCAGGACAGGGAGAAATTCAATTCGACTGGTCATCTTATACACGGGATGAAATTAACGAGATTAATCAAAAGGACCAGGTGAAAAGGCGATCGGCAGACCTACTCTACCTTACAAAGGCCAAGAAATTTTTAATCAATGGAAACTTAGATATGTCCGAGTTTTATTTAAAGCTAATTGATGAAAAAGTTAGCCCGTTGGCCATTATTAAACATCGCTACCAGGGAATAATTCATTTTATAAGAGAGGATTTTGAAAAGAGTTACCAGCAGGTTTCTGGTGCATTATTTAATGAAAATGTTAGCTACGTAGAAGTTTGCCTACTACGTATCATTAACCTTATGACTAAAAAGCCAGATAAAAAGCTACTTAAAGAGCTCGCGGGATGTAGAGCACTAACCAGCAACTATTCTAAGAATGATCAAATGTGGCTAGAAACTTTAGAAAATGTAAAACTCAAAAAAGAGTGGGCCTTACGTGGGGATCAAATTGCTCTCAACCGGGTGACTTTTGAAACGACAGAAATTATAAAAGTATGGATAAAACTAGGGCTTTATCTAAATAGAGAGGACTTGATAATTAAAAACCTTAGCGAGTTGCCTCCGAAAATCTATCGTTCAAAAAGAGTTAGAGAGTTATTGGCCCTTGCATTCTACAGGAAGGGTAAAAAGAAAAGAGCATTAGAATTTATAGAAGACGTCACATCTCCAAACGCCGAAAATATAAAAGGAAATATTAACCTTGAAAAAAAGGAATATGAGCTCGCCTTTGGTCATTTTAAATTGGCGTTGAAGAAAAAGCAAAACTCCATCAATGCTATGGAAAGAGCGATACCACTAGCTTGGATTTTAGGGCAATGGAAAGATGGTGTGATTTTATTAAAAAGAATCGTAAGACTCGATTTAGATAATAAGAAAAAAATTGCCTTAGATACTGCATTTCGTATCAGATTAAATCAGTTCAATAAAGCGGAAGAGCAGCTTCGCCTCTTAGATCTTAATTTTCGAAACCGAGGACCTATTGAGCTCGATCAGATGAGAAGTTATGTGGCCTTGCGCCGCTATGATATGGATGGTCTTAGAGAATTTTCTAGCCGAGCCTGTAGACGTTTTGATGCCCTTCATTGCTGGATTTTAGGGCAATTGCAAATTTGGGAAAATATTGGCAAGACAATCGAAAGGGATGAGACACCTTTTTCACAGAAAGAAATTACGGTAGCTGCACTAAAGGAGAAGTCTACCATCACTCCTTTGGAAGAGAGAATAATAGTAGATCAAAGAGACATTGAAGAATTAGATAGTGCGCTTGTAAAGCTAAAATAGGTAATTAAGAGAAAGTAGAGCACCACCTTCTTCGCGATGATCCTTTGCTCTAAAACTAGAATTTCCTATATCATGATCTTCGACTTGTTGCCTTATCCCCAACGACAAAGAATAATTAGAATTAAACCAGTATCCAATACCAAGCTTCCATCCGTACCCAAGACCAGGATCAACTTTAAGCTCTCCCGATTTTTTTGAAGCGGTATAGAATCCGTACAATTCTGTGTCGACAAAAAATCGTCCGGCTTTAATAAGTATGAACTCAAGCCCAAGTTTCAATTTAGGGATATTCACTTTTGTTAGCTCGGAGTTTACTGAATTGTTTAAAAGTACGTGGTTCATAACATGCTCTTGTTCCATTGAGAGCAACGACTTGAAATTTAAACGTTGATTATAGTAGAAGCGAGCACCAACATTTAAAGTGGTTAATGTTCCTGAACCATGACCAATATTCTGGGATTCAGCATCGTCAAATTTAACATTTTTCACACCCAGCCCTACAATAGGCTGCCATTTTGAGTTTGAGGCAATATTCCAATCGATTTTAAAGCCTAGTGCATTTGATTTTTTAAATTGGCGATCTCCCGAAAGTTGGTCTCCAGTAGTATTATAATTATGCTCCACACTTTGAGCTACATAGCTAATAGAATCTCGGGCATATTTTTCTTTATTATTGGCCACTTTTATAGAGAGGTTTTCATTTCTCAAAACACTCTTTTTACTGGCCAGCACTACGTCTTTTGCAATATTATTATTTAATTTATTAGACAGCGCTAATAACACTTTCTTTTTTCCCTTTTTTTCAGACTTTAACACAAACCCTTTTTTTGAATCTAACTTCAAGCCTTTCGGTGCTATGTATTGACCAGTCTCATTGTCAATTTGCCCTATATTTTTAGGAATATATATTTTTTTCTTTTCATCAAAATTACTTTCTGCACTCGGCGGAATATAGATACCTGTATTAAGATCAATAACTCCTCCAGATTTTGGAGCATAGTCCCCTGTCTTCTTATTGAAGAACCCCTCTGGTGGAGCCTCCTGCTCGGCTTGTTTTAAGACAAATCGCATATCTTTTTTAATCGTAAGAGATTTTTTCTTATGTCGAGATTTCTCTTTCAATTCTGAGTTTTTATAAAGTGTATCTAGCTGGACGGGAGAAAGCTTTACTGGCTTACTTGTCTTTCCAAGGGCATCAACTGCTCCTGAATACTGGCCAGGCTTAACCAATACGGAGTCTTTTGATTCCAATAATTGGTCTAATTTATTTGTTAGATTTGGTTTTTTCTTATAGACCGTCCTCTCTACTTCGATTTCTTTTGCATTTCTTCTAATGACTCTCTTTTTATAATGAATCGTTTTTTTGGTAAGCTCCGCCAGGCTTTCCGATTCATTCACTTTTACCATCGCCACTTCGCCCTTAAAAGTCACCAGAGACGTAATTTTATTATCTGGATTATAAATTGTTTGAAAATCGGTTCCCCTTACTCCCATCGCAGCGGTACGAGTTTTGATATAAAACTTATTTTTATTCTTTCTTTGATTTTTTTTAACGGTGGTTCTCATCTTACCTTTAAGAAGAGCTATAACTCCTGCTTTACTACTTCTTTTCACCTTAACAATAACCATTTTACCACGTGGCCCAAGATTAAGTTGTGAGCCATCATCAAAAACAACTTTTACGAATGAACTTTTACCAGTAACAATAGAAGTGTCCTCTTTAAGCCTATCCCCTAGTTTTATTTTTCGCGCTGTCCAGGCACCAGGGGCAAGCTGGGTAACTTTTCCTCTCAATTTTTTAACTGTCCCCACAGTCGGACGTGCATACACGAGGGGCATGGTACTTAAGGTCAATAGCATAATAGAGATAGATTTCATATTTTAGCTTAAAGGCTTTAATTCTTTTCCGTCAAAGACATATGTCGTCTCAACTTCTTCTTGAACTGTCAGGAGGTTAATAGGCCTTTTCCATAAGGCATACACATTCTTCATCGTCTCAGCTGCAAATGACATGTCGAGGTCGACGCCTTGATGAATATGTTTGAGCAGAAGCTCTCCTCTATTACTGAAATTTCCTGTTTCGATTTCAATCAGGGGTTGTCCAAAATTTGTAAGCTGCGAAAGTAGTTTTGATTTTATGTCTTCGAAATCCCTGGTATCGATCTCGTAGCGCCCAGTTCTAGGATTATACTTATAAGTAAAAAGCTGCTGACGTTCACAAAATTCTTCTGTGAAAAATTCATCTATAAAAGTTATATCATTATGAGTTTTTCGAACCTCAAATATTTTCTCGCGCCCGCCACCGAGTTTCAGGTCCCAGCTCTGCTTGGCGGCCATATTGGTACATTCTTGATATTCTTTGCCGTACTTGCCAGTATCCCATCGATATTCAATATCACGAAAGAGCTCTATTCCAATTTTATAGGGATTAATATTTTGCTTACTCATGGCCATGACACCGGCATGATGGTCGGCAAAGTCGATAATTTCAGAAGCCTTGAGTACTTTCTTCGTCATGATTTTTGAATGCCAATAACTCGCCCATCCTTCGTTCATAATTTTAGTCAGTCTTTGTGGAAGAAAATAATAAGCCTCTTCCCTTAAAATCGCTAAGATATCGGCTTCCCATTCTTTTAGTGGAGCATTTTCTAATATAAAACGCATAATATCGCGAGGTGAAGAATTTTCAGTCGTAACACCTTCTTGAAGCTGCTCTTCTTCGTCTGGGCTCAGATTTTTCTTTGCTTCCCTATTGGGGTTTAATTTACTCTTCATAAAGGAACGCAGCGCTTGGCTTCTCTCATCTGACTCAGAATGCTCGCTCCCCATTTCCGCTATTGCCTGGCGATTTGCCTCGCGTCGGCTATCACGAACTTCTTGAGTTTCGAATAAAACATTTATATCGAGAAGATTTTCAAGTGACAGGACATTATCAATAAAGTCTTCAACCTTATCCTGCCCGTAACGATCCATATACCTGCGGATTTTAGTTCCATGATTGGCCATTACATCCATCATATTTTTATTGGAGTGCTTAAACCAAAAATTGTTTTTAAAAAAATCAGCATGTCCATAAACGTGGGCCATCACAATTTTTTGATCAACTAAGTGGTTCGCATTTAAAAGATAGGCGTAGCAAGGATTAGTATTTATAACCATTTCATAAATTTTTTGCAGGCCGTAAGCATAACCTTTTGAAAGTTGGTCATACTCCATTCCAAAACGCCAATGAGGATAGCGTGCAGGAAAACCCCCTTGGGCAGCCAGTATATTAATCGTGTCGTAGTCGCAAACTTCAAAAATTACAGGGTCGAAGACAAGTCCATAATCGACGGCGTATTGACGAATTTCTTCTTTCAATCTCAGTAATTCGCCATCAATCGGTTTTGTTCGATTCATTATTTACCCTTCCCGAGGAAGTCTTTTATGGAATCTAGAATTGCTTCTTTATTTTTTATTTTACTAAGTGTTACAGCATCATTCTTCTCTCCATATTTACTATGAAGGTCTTTGTAAAATTGTCCCGATCCGTATCGACTCTCTACTTGCCCATAGCAAAAAACATTAGATTCTGGAATTATATCTTTGTCCAAAATCTCAAGGCATAGTTTTGTGTCATCCGTCGACCAATTATCTCCATCGGAAAAATGAAAAGGGTATATATTCCATTCGGAAGAATTGTAATCTGCTTTCATTATTTCACGGCATAATTTAAAAGCGCTAGAGATTAGAGTTCCGCCACTCTCCCTAGTTCTAAAAAATGTCTCTTCATCAACTTCTTTGGCAGTGGCATCGTGAATGATATAACGAATTTCGATATCTTTGTATTGGCTCTTTAACCAGAGGTTAATCCAGAACGATTCGGTACGGACTATTTCCTTTTGTTCATCTCCCATAGAGCCAGAGACGTCCATCATGTAAATCACAACCGCTGCATTCTCAAATTCAATTTTTGAATCTGCTGAACGATAACGCATATCATGTTTATGGGGAATTATTACTGGATTATCGAAATCATAGGACCCAGTAGCAAGCTGCCGCTTTAATGCCTCTCGATAGCTTCTTTTGAAATGTTTTAAGGAGTCTGGCCCACTAGTGCCAATACTGGTGTATCGATCCGTCGTGCTCTCTAAACTTTTCTTTCCTTTTGGCTCAATATTAGGAAGTTCAAGCTCTTCGCCCAGGATTGCTGCCAGTTCATCTAAGGAAAGTTCCACCTCAAGCTCTTTATTGCCCTCAGTATTTCCAGCCTCGCCTTCTTCCCCTTCACCTTCTCCAGGTTGACCATCAACAGGGTCACCTTGTTCTCCCTCGCCTTGACCCATTCCACCTTGCTGGCGGTCGCCAAATTTAAAACGAGGAGTATCAATCTGAGGCATAGGAATCTTAAAAGTCCCATCCCCTTTCGGCGAAGGCATCTCTCCATTAGAGACATACTTTCTTAGGTTGTCTCGGATTTTACCTTTTACGATTTTCCTAAAACGCGAATGGTCCCTTTTAATAGGATGATCCATTCAACCTCCTACTATTTAAGATTTTGCGCTGTCGCCTTTTGCAAAAATACTGGCCACAAAATTGAGAGCATCTGTAGCACAGATTTCGCAATAACCATGATTTTTTATCAGCCGTGATTTAACGACATCAATCTTCTCTTGGGTTTCTTTATCCACTACTTTAGAAATAATAGTATTTAGCTTAATTGAATCCTTTTGGTCTTCAAATAGCTTAAGTTCAAGAGCGCGGTGCAGTCGTTCATTCATTTTGAAATCAAACTGTTTTCCCTCAATCGCAAGGGCGCCAATATAATTCATGATTTCTCTTCTGAAATCGTCTTTTCGGCTCTCAGGAATATCGATTTTTTCTTCAATAGACCTCATAAAACGCTCATCAGCATCTTCAAGTCTATTTGAATATTTATTACGAATTTTTTCTTTTTGAGTGTAGGCCTTTACATTATCAATATAGTTAGCGCATAGAGTTTGAATTGCCGTTTCGTCGACGCTTATTGCTTTTTGCACGTCATTTTTAACCGTGTCTTCATACTCTTGCCGAGCAACTGCCAGCATTTCTTTATATTGATCTAGCTGATCAGAGGAACTTATAAGTCCATGATGTTTTAGCCCTGCTTCTAATTCATTAAAAACCATGAAGGGATTAAGGCAGCCTGAATGACTATTTTTGACAAGAGCATTTGAAATCTTGTCTTGAATATAACGAGGAGAAATTCCCTCTAGCCCTTCACGTATTGCCTCTTTCCTCAGCTCTTTTACATTATCTTCGTTGTACCCAGGAAGTGTTTTTCCGTTGTAGAGCTTTAGTTTTTGAAGCTTAGTTAGATCAGATTTCTTTGGCTCTTCCATTCTGGTTAGAATCGACCAAGTCGATGCCATCTCGATGGTATGGGGAGCAATATGAACATGAGGAATTTTCTCTGCATTAAAATCTTTTTGATAAATTTTAACTTCCTCGCTTAGGCGAGTAATATAGGGAACATCAATTTTTACGGTCCTGTCTCTAAGTGCTTCCATAAATTCATTATTTTGAAGCTTCCTAAATTCAGGCTCGTTGGTATGTCCAAGGATGACTTCATCAATATCTGTTTGAGCGAATTTCTTTGGTTTAATACTTTGTTCTTGAGAGGCCCCGAGCAGGTCATACAAAAAAGCTACGTCCAACTTAAGCATTTCGATAAATTCTACGATGCCTCGATTTGCGATATTAAATTCGCCATCAAAATTAAAGGCACGAGGGTCGGAATCTGATCCATACTGGGCAATCTTTCGATAATTGATATCTCCAGTCAGTTCGGTCGAATCCTGGTTCTTCTCATCTTTTGGTTGAAAAGTTCCAATTCCGATTCGATCCTTCTCTGAGAGAATTAACCTTTTCACTCTTACGTGATTCGCTACTTTGGTCCAATCCCCCTCATATTTATGCATGTATTGAGAATATATATAACGATCGGCTGGGCAGACTTCTCCCTTTATTTTTACTTTAAAACCTTCTTTTCTGCCTTTATTAATTTCTTCAAGAAAAGCCGAACGCACTTCTAACGGAATAAGTTTAAGTGGCTCATCATGCATAGGAGAGGGAAATTGGGTCGCCTCTCCTAAAATAGGAGTGGCCTCATCATCGCGCCACTCAAAAGTGTAGAGTGCGCCATCGTCTGTTTTAGAATAATGCTCAAGACCTTTCTTTAAAAGCCGGGCCACTGAAGACTTTGCTGAGCCAACTGGCCCATGAAGCAAGAGTACTCGTTTTTCAGTACCATAGCCGGCGGCAGCCGATTTAAAGAAATTAACTAATTTCATCAGATGAACATCAATTCCAAAAACCGCATCCTTTCCATTTTCTATGGGATCATCAAAAAAGTGATACCTTGTGATCTCTTTTTTATACTCAGAATAATTACTTGTTCCATAAGAGAGAATCATGTCGTGAACTCTTTGAAACGAATTTCTTGCGATGGTTGGGTTTTCCGAAACCTTGTCTACGTATTCCTGGAAGGTTCCTCTCCAATTTAAATGTGTGAAATCGGCAACTTTGAAGTTCTCTTCAACGAATTGGTTGATATCGATATGTCCCATGATTCTTCCGTCCTTGAAAGAGGCCTCGGGGGCCCGAGTTGTTATCTTCTATTATACCCAGATTGAAGCGGGCATTTAAAGAACTATACGCCACCCCATGGAATATTTACAAGGGGACTTTAGTCATTTCGATACCCGACAATTATGCCCGGCTATAACTTTCTTAATTGACAAAAATTTTAGGTAAATGGAGAATAATAAAAAGAAAACTTTAAAGGAAAGAAAATGGGATTAGTTTCCTCCGGCAAGACCGATATCGGCCAAAAACGAAAAACCAATCAGGACTCGATCTACTTGAATAAAGAGCGCAATTTTTTTATTGTTGCAGATGGGATGGGCGGTCATAATGGTGGAGATATTGCCTCTGGAATGGCTGTCGAATTTATCCCTGATTACCTAATCAAAAATATTGAAAAAGGCCCAGTAGAACTCTCTAAAGAATCGGTTAATTTTGCCAATAACAGTATAAAAGAGCGCGGCGAAAAAGACCCAAACCTAGTTGGGATGGGGACCACAGTAGTCCAAATGCTTTTTCGTGGGGCAAATTTATACTTGGCAAATGTCGGTGATTCACGAGGCTATATGGTCAATAATAATCGTCTCTTTCAATTATCTAAAGATCATTCACTTGTGCAAGAAAAGCTCAACTTAGGCATTTACGATCGCCTACAGGCCAAACAGGATCCACAGAAAAATGTTTTAGTCAGAACCGTTGGCTTTGAATCGGATATTGAAGTCGATGTTTTTACCTATAAAGTCAGCCGGAACGATATTTTCTTAACCTGCTCTGATGGTCTTCATGGAAAAGTTTCTGACCCCGATATACTTTTTATTCTCAATAAACATATTCCAGAACCTAGCGCAGCGACCCAACAGCAAGTTGACCAAGCAGTTGATGCGCTTATTAAACAGGCCAATGACAATGGAGGAAATGACAATATTTCCGTCATTATAGTTGTCGCCAGGTAACCCTTCGCAGCATAGACAATATCTCCTTAAAATCTTAAGATTAGTTGCTTAAGTTTGGAGTAGTGCATTGGATCGGTATTTCACGATAATGATAGTTCCCGAAAGGGAAAAAGGCGTTAAGTCCTTCAGAATTCCACGGGTAATTTTTCATGCTCTGGTATTTTTAGGAGTAGTGTCACTCGTTTTATTTTCTATTCTTAGTTATGACTATTATAAAATTCTGCAGCAAATTAATGAAAACAAACACCTTTCAATAGAAAACCGCCAATTAAAAGAGCAAATTCAACTCTTTCATATGAAGATAAATGCACTAACAGAAGATATTGAGCGTATTCATACCTTTGAGAAAAAATTAAGAATTATTACAGGTATTGAACAAATCGATATGACTCGTGAGATTAAAGAAAAGAAAGAAGAAAAAATTCCAATTAATGAGACTAAAGAGAACGATAAAGAAATACCAAAAGGTGGCTTTATCAATCAAAGTCCTTCCCCATCTAATATTCTCTTCGAAAATTTAGACGACCTAAAAAATATTGAATCTAAAGAGGCCTATAAAAAACTAAAAAATCTCTACGAACAAAAAATAGCGACTACCTTTGGCCTGCAAACTGGTTATGTCTATACAAAAGAGTGGTCTGAATTAACTAAGCAAAGTTTCGGTTTAGCTGGGCAGTACGCAAAGTTTGACTATATGTTTAATAAAGTAAAATCATTCGTCAAAAATCTTGAAGTCGATATCCACGAATTGGATCAATTCCTTCTTGATAAGGACTCCTATTTAAAATCAACCCCAACTCTGTTGCCGACGAAAGGTTGGATAACTAGTTATTACGGTCCAAGAATAAGCCCAACCTCCCGAAGACTTAGAATGCATGAAGGTATTGATATAGGTGCGCGAACAGGTACCCCTATCGTGGCCTCTGCAGATGGTATTGTGCTTTATGCTGGAACAAAACCAGGTTTTGGAAAATTTGTACACATTGATCATGGCTATGGAGTAGAAACCTTTTATGCCCATGCCAAAAGACTTCATACTAAAAAAGGACGCCGAGTAAGAAGGGGTGATTTTATCGCTCGTATCGGCAACACCGGCTCTTCAACAGGACCACACCTCCATTATGAAATTCGGGTGAATGGTACTCCTGTTGATCCCCTCTATTACGTATTAGATTAGGAGAAATAAAATATGAATCCCTTTAAGTCCATCTTTGGAACTAAACACGACCGTGATATTAAAAAAATGAAGCCCATCATTAAGCTTATCAATTCCCTAGAAGAAAAAATTCAGGGATTATCAGACGAAGAGCTTAAGGCACAAACACCAAAATTTAAAGAAATGCTAAAGAATGGCTCAACCATTGATCAAATTATGCCCGAGGCATTTGCGACGATTAGAGAGGCATCAGTAAGAACCCTCAAAATGAGGCATTTTGATGTTCAATTGATGGGCGCAATTACCCTTGTTGGCGGTCGAATTGCTGAGATGAAAACTGGTGAAGGTAAAACCCTATGTGCCACACTCCCCCTTTATTTAATTGCTCTTGAAGGAAAGGGTGCTCACTGTGTGACAGTCAACGATTACCTTGCCTCTCGAGATGCTGAATGGATGGGAACTATCTACAATTGGATGGGACTAACCGTCGGTTGTATTCTAGGCGATATGGACGATGAAGAGCGCCAGAAAGCCTACGATTCTGATATTACCTACGGAACAAATAATGAATTTGCCTTTGATTACCTCAGAGACAATATGAAATTTGACTTGGACGATTATGTTCAAAGGGCCCATCACTATTGTATCGTCGATGAGGTCGATTCAATTCTAATTGATGAGGCTCGAACACCTCTCCTCATTTCAGGGCCAAGTGAAGGTGATACAAGTCTCTATGGAGTTGCCAATAAGATTATTCCTCAGCTTGAAAAAATTAAGCACTTCACTGTTGACGAGAAATCCCGATCTACTACTTACACCGACGAGGGAATAAACCGCCTTCAAGAACTCCTTAAAATAGATAATCTTTTCAATGTCCAAAATAGTGAGCTTCTTCACCACCTCAACCAATCACTAAAGGCCCATCAGCTTTTCAAGAGAGATGTTGATTATGTTGTTAAAGAAGGACAAGTTATTATCGTCGACGAGTTTACAGGAAGACTAAAAGAAGGCTCACGTTGGTCTGATGGTCTACACCAATCTGTCGAAGCGAAGGAAGGGGTCCCGGTAAAATCGGAAAATCAGACTCTTGCTTCGATAACTTT
The DNA here is from genome assembly GCA_018646195.1 of Halobacteriovoraceae bacterium. GTDB lineage: Bacteria > Bdellovibrionota > Bacteriovoracia > Bacteriovoracales > Bacteriovoracaceae > JABGVH01. The sequence continues at coordinate 39,466 of JABGVH010000079.1, read as the reverse complement.
TCAAAACTACTTTAAGCTTTACGATAAGTTAGCTGGAATGACTGGTACTGTCGACACTGAGGCAGAAGAGTTTAGAAAAATTTATAATTTAGATGTCACAGTAATACCGACGAATGTTCCTCTTGCTAGAGCAGATGAGGCAGACGTCATTTATAAAAATACCGAAGCAAAATACCGAGCTGTCGCGAAATTAATTGGAGAACGGCATAAAGAGGGTCAACCAGTACTGGTGGGCACCATCTCAATTGATAGCTCTGAAGGTTTATCGCAAGCTCTAAACAAGGCAAAAGTCCCCCATGAAGTCTTAAATGCAAAACAACACGAACGGGAAGCACAGATTATTCAAAATGCCGGACAGAAAGGTGCTGTTACGATTGCCACCAATATGGCCGGCCGTGGTACCGACATTAAGCTTGGTGACGGAGTGTTAGAAGCTGGTGGACTCTTCATCTTAGGAACTGAACGGCACGAATCTCGAAGAATCGATAACCAGCTTCGAGGGCGTTCAGGCAGGCAGGGTGATCCAGGACGGTCGAAATTCTTCTTATCTCTAGAAGATGATCTAATGAGAATTTTTGGCTCCGATAGAATAAAGAAGTTTATGAATACATTAGGCATGGAAGAAGATGAGCCTATCGAACATAAAATGATTTCTAATGCTATAGCTAAGGCCCAGAAAAAAGTTGAAGGCCATAACTTTGAAATTAGAAAGCACTTATTGGATTATGATGACGTTATGAATGAGCAAAGACGTGTCATATATCGTATTCGGCGCGAAATTCTGAGCGATCAAGCTAATTTAGATTTCGTCGACGACATGATTGAGGATGTGTCAGCCTTTTTAGTTGATGCCAATAGGCCGCAAAGAAAGGTTCCACTTGATTCATGGCCTTGGGATGAGCTCAACAATAGTTTTAAAACAACCTTTAGCTCGGACCTTAAAGTCACAGCATTGGAATGTTCTCAAAAGTACGATGGGGTAATCGAGCAATACTTTGCCGCTGAGGCAAAAGAGTTGATCAAGAAGAATTTTTCCACCTATGAGCCTGAACAAGTAAAATTAGCTGTGCGAGAAATTCTATTGTCGATATTTGACCAATTTTGGAAAGATCACCTGCTTTCAATGGATCATCTTAAAGAAGGAATTAACTTAAGGGCCTATGCTCAAAAAGATCCGCTAAACGAATACAAGTCTGAATCGTTCAACCTTTTTGAAAATATGCGCGTCGAGATAAAAAAGGCAATCATACACAATATTTTCAGTGTACAATTATACACAGAGGCAGAGGTTGAAGAACTCAAGCGCCGCCAGCAAGACCAATTAGAGGCGCAATTAGCTGCGCATAAAAGGGCCCAAGATACTTCCGAGGCCGGTCCTGCACCTGTAAAAAGATCGAGTAATAAAGTCGGTCGGAATGATGCTTGTCCATGTGGCTCTGGTAAAAAGTTTAAGCACTGCCACGGAGGTTAGAGACTAGCAAAGTGGAGCTCTATGAGTGAAGATGACAATGACGATGCAGGAGATTTAACTAGCCTGGAAGACTTAGGCGAATTCCTACACCAAAATGACCCCGATCTTGATGCTCAACTAGATGGAAACTCTGCCGATGGTGAAGATCAGGCCTTAGCAGAACTTAATGACCTCGAAGATTCAGAAGACAGCTTTGCGATAGATGAAGAAGAAACAGAGGAAGAATCGGACCCTCCTCCCTTTGATAAAACTCCCGAACTCCCAGAAGAAGCATTCGATGAAAATACAGATGTGGAAGACAGTTTTCCTACATTAGATGACTCACAAGATGATTCAGAACTTGAAACTGAGGCTGAGACAGATTCATTCGAGGCCACCGAACCAGATATGTCCTTTGGCGATGAAGAAACCGAAGAAGATGAAAGTTCCGAAGAAAGCCTGGGCGAGTCTAGTTTTGGTGACGTTGAGGAACCGGAAGCAATTGATGAAAGTGAGACAATGGAGTTGGCCGAAGAATTTGCAGAAGAAAGTGAAGATATAGCTGAGGAATCACCCCTCGATCAGAATATGCAGAGCGATTCCTTCGACTCTGAATCCTTTGAAGAAGATCAGCCGTTAGACACATCCGATGATGATTTTACAGCACCAGAAGAAGAGTTTGAGGCAATAGAAGAGGAAGAAGAGCAAGTTACGGCATTTGAAGAAAGCGATACAGAGATCCAGCCAATTGAGGAAGAAGTCGTAGAGGCAACACAGGGTGACCAAAATCAAGAGTTGGCCGAGACCTTAATCCCCATTGCGAAAGTAGAAGAAAGCCCCGCTCCCCAAGCGGTCAGTTCTGCTTCGCGAGAAAATTTTAAAGACCTAAAGGAATTTGGCGAAAGTATTTCTTACGGTTCGATGGCGCTGGGAGGCAACCCACCATTTAGTGTTATCATAAAAGGAATTAAATATTTAGAAGACTCCGAAGATATCTTAATAATATTGAGAGAGCACGGCCTTGTTACCGACGAGAATGAAGCCGAAATGGAAAAAGCATTAGCTAATGGTTGCATACTTATTTCACAAATTAGTGAGTATTCTGCCATATACCTGGCGCATAGGATTAGGCGATTTGAAGTGGAAGTCCTATTGGGTCTCTCAGAGGAATTACATCCCTCAAAGGCTTATGAAGGTGATCAGAAAGGTCTCATTAATAAGGAAAACCTCAAACAAAATCAAAAAGAGGCACTTGTTATAGAGGAAAAGCAAATAGAACTCGAATCAATAATTCTAACCACTACCCCAAGCCTTGAAGGTTATATAATTCAAAACTATATAGGGTTGGCCACAGAACATACAATTGTAGATGAAGATGAATTAGAGCGAATGCATCTCTCTAAAAAAATGGAAGACGAAATTAAAAGTGAAGATATGGGGCTTACCCAACATCTTCATCAAGAAGATGATGATGGCCACCGTCTGGTCTCTACCTATGGTATGGGCCTGATTGAAATATATCAAGACCTAGCTGAGGAATTGAGAACCATGGCCTTTAAAAGGCAGGGCAATGCTGTTGTAGGTATTACTTATCAACTAACTCCACTACTAAACCATTCTGAAGGCAAGAAAGTTGGACAATATAAAGTTACCTGTACGGGAAATATTGTTTGGGTAGTAGGTCAGGGAGATTTTTAAATTGTCTCTTAAAACTGTCGATGTTTTAGTTGTAGGTGGAGGCATTGTTGGAATCGGAATTTTTCGTGACCTCTCTATGCATAATATCTCTACGCTGCTAATTGAAAAAAAAGACTTCTCATCACAAACCAGTCAATCCAGCTCCAAAATGCTCCATGGGGGGATTCGCTATCTCGAAAACTTAGACTTCGCTTTAGTTTGGGAAGCGCTACACGAAAAAAACCTTTGGTTAAGTTTAGCGCCCCATCTATGTCAGGAGAAGGCGTTTTACCTTCCTATTTATAAAGAATCTAAACGCCCTCTCTGGATGATTCGCTCAGGATTGGCCTTATACGATTTTCTTTCTGGTTATCAAAACTCTCCGCATAAAATAAAGAATAAAAATCAGGTCATCGAGGCCCTCCCTAAGATTCAGCAAGCTGGTCTCAAAGGAGCGGGGGTTTATTATGATGCAATTATTGATGATGCCCAACTTGGCCTAGAAGTTTTGTTCGATGCCTTAAGAAATCCTGTCGTTGAGGCACTTAACTATACTGCGTTGGTAGATGTAAAAAAAGACGGAAGTAATTTGATTTGTACACTTAGAGACGAAATGAATGCCAAGGAATGGCAAGTTATTGCAAAAGATATTGTCTTTGCACTGGGACCTTTTACCGATCAAGTCTTGGGGAAAATTGACTTATTTGACTGGAAAGACTGCTTACTCCCTTCAAAGGGAAGTCACTTATGGTTTGATAAAAATAAGCTGCCCATCGATTGTCCAATGGTTCTCAATACAAAAGACGATCGAGTGATATTTGTAATTCCTCACGATAACAAAGTGCTTGTCGGAACAACTGAAGTTTTACCAGAAGAAGATTATTTTGATATGAAACCAAAACAAAGCGAAATAGATTACCTTCTGTCATGCCTTAAGCAGTATTTTCCAAATGTTTTACTTGCTGAAAAAGATATCCTTTCCTCTTTTGCAGGCGTCCGTCCCTTGGTCAAAGAAGATAGCTCGAGTAATTTAGGTAAGACAACTAGAGATCATAAGGTTTTTAGACCCCTTTCAAATATTTACTCGATCGTTGGTGGAAAATACACAACCTTCAGAGTTATGGGCCAAGAGATTACTAGAAATCTAGTGCTTAAAAAAGGGTTTAGCTATAATTCAAATCTTACAAAAAGACCCCTTCGGCAAAAAAAGTATGCCCTTCAAGGTAAAAATGATGAAATCGGAACTGAAGTAATAAATGGAATTTTAGAAAATGAAAAAGTGAAGACTTTCCACGACCTCGTTGTGAGGAGATTAGGAGTCCCTGGCAAAAGTCATTGGAAACAATCAGTTTGTTTTGATGATTTTTTTATAAATCTACTCCCCTTACTAAAAGAGCATTTTGAAATTGATGAAGAAGATATTCGAAATTTTTCTTAGTAGCTTAATTGCACTGATTTTTTTTCCAGCACTTTCAATGGCCAGCACATCCGTCCTCTTTGAAAAAAAGTCCGCTGTAAAAATGAATCAGAATGTATTTTGCCTACATATGTCACATGACTGTATTCCCTGTAATGACCGGACCATGTGGAGATATCAAAAAAGTGGGAAGATGACCCAGATAAGTAATCTCTCAAATTACCAATGTGTGCAAAAGTTTAAAAAAAATACCAAAAATAACTGTATTCAACTCAGTGCTTTTTGCTCAATCTGTAATGACGGGGCCTTCAGATTTAAAGATAAAAAGATCATAAAAAGTGACCTTTTTGAATGTATTCAGGGTCCTCGCTATACTTTAGGAGCTGCCTCTCAAAAATGTTCTACGCTACAAGAGAATCAAGAACTAGAAGTCATTGTAACAAAGAAATTAATTGCTTCGGGACCAATTGAGTCTAGGCCTTTAGCTCTTCCTGACTCAAGTGTCGTCTTTGGGGCCCATGACGGGCGGCTCTACCGAGTTTCAAAAAATGGAAAGGTTCTTTGGAGTCTACAAACAAAGGGACAAATATCCTCCTCTCCCAAATTACTTAATTCTAAAATAATAGTCTTTGGATCTTCAGATCGACATATCTATTTAGTCTCTCTTAAAGGAAAAATTCTAAATAAAATTAAAACCAAAGGTCCTGTCGACTCTTCCCCTACAGTTATAAATCCTAATCTCTTTATTATTGGTTCAGATGATGGTGGGCTATATTATATAAATTCAAGAGGTAAGATAATTAAACAATTTAAATCGAAGGCGCTTATTGAATCAACACCCCTTCTATTACCGAACGGAAAGATTATTGTTGGAAGCGACGACAAGAACCTCTATTTACTGAATAGTCGGGGCAAGTTGGAAAAAACTATCCCTACTGGTGGAAGGATCTGGTCTTCTCCAGCCAGGTTACCAAATGGCAATATTGTAGTGGGCGCTGATGATGGCAAAGTTTACTTCTTTAATGATAAATTAGAATTGCTGAATACTTACAAAACGGCTGGCTGGATTGAAACTCATCCCCTTCCCATTGGAGAATCGGAAGTTGCAGTGACTTCTGATGATGGAAAATTGTATATTTTTTCCTCTGGCGGAAAATTCAAGGCCTCTTATTCTACTGGAGGTTGGGCGGAATCATCTCCTATACTATCAGGGCAAGTATTGGTCTTTGGCTCCAACGATGGATCTATATACATAACTACAAAGAAAGCAAAATTAGTAAAAAGAATTGTTACAGGCTCTACCGTAAAGAGCACGGCTACTGAACTTGCCGATGGAACGATAGTTGTACCAACAGGGAGCGGGCACCTTTATTATCTGCAAATTAAAAAGAAAAAATCCTCATACAATTCGCTGGTATCAAAGGCCTGCAAAAAATAGCATTTAAAATCGATATGACATTCCTGCGTATATTTTCGGGCCTGTAGAAGTAATTGTTGTTTCTGTATCATCAGAACTATTTGTCGTCTTAACGCTCTCACTATGTAAATCGAGCAATAAGCGCATTCCGAATCCCGATAAAGTATAAAACTTAATCCCTATTCCTCCAGACATTTGAAGACCGGTACCGGTGGTATCGATTCCTCCTGTAGAAGCGTCGGCCTTAACATAGCCGAGCTTGCCAGAAATGAAGAAGATCATGTGTTCAAACTTGTAGGGATCAGAGAAATGATAATTAAGCCCGCCTCCAAAAGTTGTCTTTGAAGTAGAGGTGTCTTCAACATTGGCATTATCAGACTCCGAGGTAGCATTTGATAGGTCGAGGAATGCCAGTAAAGAAATTCTTCTCCAAATACCGTCATCCTCAGGAAAATAGCGCTCGAAGCTAAATCCAACCGACAAAGAGCTTACCGAGCTGGTTGTAGAATCCGTATTCTCAATATTTGTTTCCTCGGTTAAGCTTAGACTAGACCAAGAGATTAGTGCTGTAAATTCTGTCGAGCGGCTTTGACCGTAAAGAACATCCCTGCCGGCTCCGACTGAGGAGTCTCGGGTGTCCATATTGCGATAGAAGTATTGCTTTCCTCCCGAACTAACCATCACGCCTCCACTCTGAAGACCCTTAAGATCAATTTGGTCTTGAGCAGAAAGCCCATTATTTGCATCAGGTCCAAGTGGGATAATTATTCGATCTGAACCTGCAACATTATTATCAATGGCGATTTGCTTAGTTGGGTCTTCAGATATTTTCAGAGCAGTTGCCACTTTAATATTAACAACCTTGTCTGGAATAAGCTGGGCACCATCTACAATCCTATAAACTGACCAGATAGAGCGGGTGGGAGATGCCTTTACAATAACTCCCCTAGCAATTACGCCTGTAGTTAAGAAGATTTTTGCGTGATCCCCAACGACCAAACCATCTTCTAGTCCCCTATTCAGCAATAAAGTTTTTTTAGAAGCTGATATTTTAATAATCCGGGTAGTTAATTTTTCATCTATTTCAAGTGCCCAAATATTTGGCAAAGTAAAAAGAAGTAGAAAAAATGATAAGATTCTTTTCATATAAATTCCTAGAAATAAAAGCTCATTCCAACTGCAAATTTTACGTTCTGAGCAGTAATTACTGGTGCAATATCATCATTGAGTGCGTCTTCCACCGAGAGCCTTACCGACTCTGTTTCAAATAAGAAATTTACACCCATTCCAATTTTGACAGACTCGTCTTGGGTATCTCCCGCCTTAAATCGGTACTTCATGCCAAACCTAAGCACGGGTAAGGCAACTACCGAGTAAGTATAATCTTTGGTGATGCTAGTTGAAGTGACACTGGCACTTCCCCTTTTTGTACCTACCCCAAGAAAAAACATATATTGGCGAATTGATGTTGGAGGATTATAGAAATACCAATTGGCGGCAAAACCAGCGGTACCCTCTACAAACCTACCGTTTATACCATCTAAGTCATAAAAATTTATTCCTCTCTCCAAAGCCATTTCTACAGTGAAATTCTTCAGTGCTGGGTTCGTTCTTATCAGCATTAACTCGTAGCCAATCGCCAAAGAATAATTTGTACTCTGGTGATTATCGTCTGCCTGAGTAGTATTTTGATTTAATCCAGTGGCATAGCGAAAATTCAATTCATGCCCTGCCTTCTCGCCTTGCGCTTCTTTCTGCCTGACAAGCTCTCTTTCAATTCCGCTGCGATTATAAAATCGGCGTAATTGCTCATCATTCATATCTGCCGACCAACCAGGTCCTTCCTTTCTAATTTTTGCAACTGCCCGGGGACTTATAAAATTTTCGCCCTTTTTGTCTTGTACTAAACGTTGGTAATAATTATCAGTAGTAATTTTTTCTCGGACACCTAAGCTATCTTTTTTCTGCTCGTGGTACATCGGCGCTAGGCCATATCTAAGCCCATTAACTTTATCTACCGATTCTTTTAGACTGCCATCAAACTCTGCTTGTTTATAGTTTCTACGAACCTTATCTGCTGGAACGACTTGATTGGCACGGTTGACATGCTTTAATGGGTATTCATCGAGATACTCTTCGACAAACTCAGGGTCTTTTCTCCTAACCCAATTATCGAAATTTGTTGTCTCAATATCTTGTTCTTTTTTGGAATACGTATCGACTATGATTTCTGATGGCTCGTAATTCTTTTCAGAAAAAACAAGCTCTCGAGGAATATTTTCGCGATCGAGTAAGAATGGCGCAAAAGATTTGCCATCAGATAAGATACTTTTTTTTTGTTTAATATTATAGCGACGGCTACCTTCTAAAACCTCCGACTGAAGGGACATCAATAGCTTGCTTCCTCTGCGAATTAAAAAAGGGTTTTCTACGTAAGAAAGGTACCAATAAGAATAATTTGAATGAACCTTGATTGCCTCCCCTCTAGCAACATAGGTTATTTTTGGATTAGCAATTCCTTTTTGAATAAGAAAACGTGCCTTGTCTCCGGTTTTGACGCCTTCTAGCGAACCTCTATCTACTATGACAGATTTTTTACTTTCACTTACTCCGACTATTTGAATGCCGTTAAAGGCCATTACCTGACCGGTAAAAAATAGCAAAAAGCTAAGTAGCCCTACTTTCAAAATGCCGTCCTCCATGACTTTTATGAATAAATTCAATCTTTTATAATTTTAACACATATTAGCAATTAGGTGAGGAAGGGCGAAAGAAAGTACCATGAGGCGACGCGTCAAACTTGCTGCTTTCGTCCTTTTGCATTATAAATACTGTTGAATTTTATAAGGAAAGAAAAATGGCCCGCAAAAAGTTTAAAAAGATCTATAACTACAATTGTACTATTACAGATGAAGTCTTCAAAACCACTAAAGAAGCTCCAAATCCAGAAGAGCTTATTTCAATAAAGGCCTATTACGAATTAAATCCTGACAAAGATGATCGGCCTGATCATATCAAACAAAAATTGACTGAGGAATAAATGGAAACTCATGAAGTCGTCATTATTGGGTCCGGTCCTGCCGGGCATACCGCCGCTATCTATGCTTCAAGGGCCAATTTAAAACCTATTTGCCTAGAGGGAGATGAACCAGGTGGTCAGCTCACAACTACAACCGACGTAGAAAATTTCCCCGGCTTTGCTGATGGCGTGCTGGGACCTGATCTTATGATCTCTATGAAAAAACAAGCCGAGCGCTTCGGAACTGTGTACGTTCCAACAATGGTAAACGAAGTAGACCTCTCTGAGAGACCTTTTAAAATTAGCTGCCAAAATGGCGATAAATTATTAGCAAAGACTGTGATTATTTCTACCGGTGCTACTGCAAAATACCTAGGTCTCCCCAATGAAATGGAATTGATCGGAAAAGGTGTCAGTGGCTGTGCTACCTGTGATGGGTTTTTCTACCGGAACAAAGTTGTCCATGTAGTAGGTGGTGGAGATACCGCCATGGAAGAGGCTTCCTTCCTGACTAAATTCGCCTCAAAGGTCTATGTCATTCATAGAAGAGACACATTGAGGGCCTCGATGCCAATGCAAGAGCGTTGCTTAAATAATCCCAAAATTGAATTTGTTTGGAATACTCAAGTTAATGAAATTTTATTTAACGACACGGGTGTTACAGGTATTAAAGTAGAAAATACCCAAACCGGTGAAGTGACTGAGAGACAAACTGACGGATTCTTTCTAGGAATTGGTCATAGTCCAAATACTTCTTTTTTAAACGGCCAGCTAAACCTAGACGATGCAGGTTACATAATCCCTAGCAATTCTCCTCATCCCGATACAAATATCGCTGGAGTCTTTGCTTGTGGAGATGTCCAAGATTCTTACTACCGCCAGGCCATTTCGGCAGCAGGTAGTGGCTGTATGGCGGCCATACGGGCAGAAAAATTTCTAGAAGAAACTCCTCTATAAACCGAGTTAAGCTTACCAGTAATACACCTAAGCTACTGTAAAGACCGTCGGACCAGCAACTTTCTCTACTTTCCTTTGACAGACTTTAACCAATTTTGAAAAAATAAATCAAGACAGTATGGATGCTGTCAAAATCGATCGGTCGATTATATCCAAGGATGGAAAAATGACCTCTTTTTTCAACTACAATACCCTTAGAGTACAGTTAGACAGTTCCACTAAAAGTGTTGATTTAAAGTTTTTGAGACCTAGTTTTAATCTCGAAACACTCTTTGAATTGGAGACGTTTTTTAATTGGCTCGCGACTCATGTTGAAATTAATTCTGTTGTAATCTCCAATACAAATAAATATTTTTCGACAGGATTCGATAGCGAAGAAATGCAACATTTCACTCCAGAGAAACTCCACGAGACATTATTAAGATTTCAAAAACTATCGTTGTCGATGTTCTTTCTTCCACAGACAATTATTATGGACCTTAAGGGGGGCGCTCTCGGCTTAGCTGCAGAATTTACTCTTGGGGCTGACTTAAGATTGGCCAATCAATCTGCAGATATTACTTTTAATCATTTACACCAGGGATTAATCTCTAGCTCCGGTGGAATTGGCTTATTGGCAGCGCTAGTAGGAAATAACCTAGCAAGAAATTGGAATCTAAGCTCAACACCCATTCCTATAGAGACCTTAGAAAATAGTGGCTTTCTTTTCCAAACTTATAGAGAAAATAATTTTGATACTTCTTCCCTATGTGAATCAATTGCCTTGCAATCTCCAATTTCTCGAATTCAAACGAAGAGAGCTCTTCTCGATTCACTTTTACCCGAATTTGAGAGAATTGAGAGAAATGAAAAAGAGTTTACACTTGCTGGAATTACAGTATTAGATTGGAAAACTTATCTTGATTCTCTTAAACGAGATGAGCGACCTACTTTTTTCTCTCCATTAGAATTGGCGAGAGAAATTTCAGAGAAGAGGAAGCAACAGACCTCTACAACTTAAATCCGGGTCAAGTGAATGCAAGAGGCTTTTCTTTGCTCCTAGCCACTGATTTCCTGCATTCAAAAACTCAGCTTTTTTAGTAGAGTAATTATTTTGAGAGATTTCAATTTCCTTACTTAACTCAAAAACATTCTCAGCGAAACTTCTGTCCCCCTCTAAGTCTTCAAGGCTACGATTTAATATTTCGCCAACCATCGCGAGCTTAAGTCGAGACTGGCTCCATTCTTGATAAGTTTTAGGAATAAATTTATTATTTGGATCTAGCACTGAAGCAGCTTGCGCCTTAGAAAATGAATCAAAGTGAAGAAATTGTGTTCCCGTCCATAAAAAACTTCGCTCTTGCGAACCTTTGATCGCAAAGCGAATATCGTCATCAATCATTACCATGTTTTGAAAATCTTCAGATATTTTACTTAGGTCTTTTTTAAACCGTAGCGCGAACGAAACAGATTCATCCTGTATCCCTGTAGGGGCTAAATCATCGTAGTGCAATACTTTAAAGGCCAAATCGAAGAGAGAAGTCTTTTGCTTGGGAAGTTTTAATTTTTTTAACAATTCTATATTCCGTACTTCTTTACCAGCGCTATAAAATGAGATTCTTACGTTTTCATGCTTTATAAGCTCTTCGATTAACTCTAATGCATAGTCATTCACTCTATAAAGTTCGTCCCCTACGCCAACAACATTTCCGCCCACAAATCCTTTTTGATTGTATAGATTCGAAACTAAAGTCCAATCGATATCAAAGACAATATGCCTTATTTCAGTGCTCGCTTCAGTTCCCGCTGGATGCCTAGCATGCCTTGTTTCTGCCACTAGAAGTAGGCAAAATAAAATAGAGCTTATTATTCGATATTTCATCGCAAGGTTATCGGTTTTTGAGGTCGCTTTGATTAGTATCTGAGTGTGCTAGTCAGGCAATTTGCCATTTTTTTAGGAAACGGCGATACTGGTAGTGATGAAAAATTTTCTTCTTCTATTTTTACTAATCAACCTCTCTACTTGCGCCAGTTTTAACAAGCTATTTAACATCAGAGGCGATTTGCCACAAGTAACGCTATTTAATAATGAACCTCCATTCGAATATGAAGTTCTCTGCAAAATTAGAGTGGTTCGAATTTTTCGTACCTATAACGATAAAATTATTGTCAAAGATCGTGACATAAAAAAAGAAGTGAGAAAATGTGGTGGAAATGGCTTTATTTTTGAAAAGGCCTATAAATTAAAAACTGGAGTTACAATTACCGGAAAGGGCATCAAGGTTTACGATGTTATTCCAAAGATAAATCAAGAAAATGCCAAGAAGTTGGCCTTTGCGGCAAAAAATGGAGATTTAGGTGGGGCCAATAAAATTCTCCGTTTAGTCTCAAGACGTACTAAAACTAGGGCCAGTAAAGACTCATCTATCTTAAATGGAGCTCTTTACCTTGCTGCTAGAAAAGGACTTAAGTGTAATAAAGAATTAGTAGAGCTTTTACAAAATGATTACCAGGCCATGATTCCCAGCTTTAATTATGTTACAGTATTTAAGGACCAATTGATCGATCAAAATATTATAAATTGTGGAAACGTCCTCGAGAGATCATATTCTAAAATTGAGAAGAGATTACAATTTGCGATGTATTTTCATGACTATTTCTGGAAGTTTTTACACGACTTTCCCCAGATAAACTTTAAACACTACCGACTCAGAAAATACCGAAAAATATTAAGACTTGTCACAGAAAGTATTGATTTTGCTTGCCGAAGTAGTAAGAGGTCTAAGCTCTGTCTTTCGCGCTACCCGTTCATAAGAAGACTTAAGGCGGTGTCTAGGTATCGAAAACTCTATGCCACCTACCCTTTCTATTACAACGAATTTCGTGACATGGAACTTTCAATTCTTAGAATCACTCCTCGAAAAGTCAAAAAGAAGCGAAAAAATAAGTAGTCAGAATTTGTAGAGTAGCCGTGTCTCGTGTTGGCCTAGAAGCTCTTGTGCTTCATCAAAGTTTTTAGTAATTCCTAAGAGAAAACCTCCCCCTCCGGCACCACATAACTTTAAGAAAAATTTACGACTCTCTAACCCCTTGTTCCAAAGATCAAGATAAAGATTAGGAATCATGGGTGAAAAATTATCTAATTGAAATTTTGAAAGCACTTCAAAAGAATCGTAGAGCTCATCTGTCAATCCCTCTAAGAAGTTTGAAATACAGTTATTATTAATTGGAACTAAAACGTTCTCAATATTATCTTCATAAAGTTTTGATTTACATTTTTCTAGGAATAAATTCACAAGGGGTTCAGTTCTTCTGGACCGAGAAGTATTTAATAAAAATATTCCTCCTTTTCCCTCGTTAAAATTAGGAATACTAACTGTTCCTAATTCATCATTCCCGCGTACTAATATATTTTTATTTAAATAAGAAATGAGAGGGTCGATTCCAGAACTTGAGCCATGAAAGTGTGATTCTATAATTGAAAAAATATTTTTTAGTTCTGCGATATCTTTTAACTTTGCATCTCCGTAACGATGAAAAAGTGAGGCGACTAATGCTCCAGAGGAGCCAACTCCGTATCCTTGGGGGATTGAAGAGTCGAAGTAAAGACCTTGCCCAAGATCAAAATCGAAAGCATGTACGTCAAAAACAAAATTCAATTGGTTCTTATTTTTTAGATCTTTTAAATAGCGGGCCAGTGCTTTAAGTTCATTATCTACTTGTGGCTGCGTTTCTCTTTGGAACTTGAGTTTTCCTTCAAACAATGAGTAAGGAATCGATAAGGCCATAGAGTGTTTAATAATACTGTATTCTCCAAATAGTAAAATCTTAGAGTAAAAAGCTTTTTCACTCATCGAGAGACTCCAGCTTATTAACAGGTCCGAGACCGATTTTATCATCGAGCCATAAACCGGCTTCAAGTAAATTCAATAATTCAGAATTTATCCATTCTTTTACAGCGTTAGCAGATTTTTCAGGATAAATAAGGTGAACATTTGGCCCGGCATCGAGAGTAAAGTAAACACATAAGCCTCTCTCTTCTCTTACTTTCCTAACTTTTTCGATAATTGCTAAGCTCTCTGGTCGCAAAAGGATATAAGATGGGTCTGAAGTCAACATCATAGCATGCAGATCGAGGGCCTCTGCCTCAACAATCGAGCCAAATTTTTCCCAACTACCTTCAGTTAATGCTTCAAATAAGGCCGAGGTATTTTCAACTGCTCTCTTAAAACGAGCTTCGGCGTAGGGATGATTATGCATTAATGCATGCCCTACTCGACTTGAAACAGGTTTTGGTTTTGAAGTTACAACCAGAACGGAGTCTTGGATATTTTCAAAATTTGGATGAATGGGAATAAGTCCTTTTAGAGGCGTCGCATATTCATTTGAGCTCTCTTTTAAGGCTTCAGTTTCACCCCATAGCGTCCAACCCTCATATAGGGAGCGGCAAGCACTCCCTGAGCCTAAGCGGGCCAAGGAAGAGGCTTCCTGCAGGCTTCCTGTATGCCCTAGTTGTTTTAAAATTGAACTTAAGCATAACCCAAGAGCCGCCATACTTGAGGCAGATGAGGCGATTCCTGCTGAATGTGGGAATGTATTCTTACTTGAGATATCTAAACTTAGGCCCTTTAAAGACGAATAGTCATCCGTTAGCGCCTCAATATAATTTGAAATTTTTAATGCAAAGTTTTTATTTTCTTCGCCTTCAAACTTAAAATTCACTACTGGATTATTTTGGTGACATTGATAGTTCCAAGTAACATCCATTTCTGTTCGAGATGAATCGAGGCTAAAACTTATCGAAGGGTTACAAGGAATTTGATTTTCCTTTTTACCCCAGTATTTTACTAACGCGATATTTGAAGGAGCACTCCAAATTACCCGGCCAGATGCACTTTGAGTGGAATCATTTGTTCTATTGGATAAGGTCATGGCCTGAGGACTTTGATGTTAAATCTGGAGAGGTTAAAATTAGGTCGTTGTATTTGAAGAAAACTTGATGCCCTTTCTCTTCAAAATATTTCTTTGTTAGTTTAGCCCCCAATTTACTGGTCACTAACGCAAAATCTCCTCCCCACGCACCGAGAGATTTAATTTCTCCCCAGTAGTCAGGAAACATTTCGTCTTTTACTCGTTTAAGGCCTAAGTTATCAGCAACAATTTTTTCATGGGCCTGAATCAAAAATTCAAATTCTTCTAGGCTATCTGCCGTTTTCATATCGTCTGTAATTTTTGAAAGAGTTTCAATAACATTAGCTTCAAAAGGCCTCTTCTGCTGATAGTACTTAATTGCGCTCGAAGTTTCTTGCTTCTTACCCAGATAAACGAAGAAGAGCTCTTCAGTAAACTTAGGGTTAAAGCTTATCGGTGACCAATGTGGACCATTGCTTTTTCTCTGATAAAGAATTGGTCCGTCTGACTGGGCACAGGCAATGTCGTATCCAGATCCTCCAAAAGTATTAAAGGCCAATTCGAACGGACTAATATAGGCCCATTGGGCGACATTGTAGATTAGGGTTGAGCTGCTACCGAGGCCCCATTCATAGGGAAAGTCTAATTTTGTCTCAACTAGGACATCCATTTCTTCTCTTAAAAAATGTTTGTTTTGAATTCGAGCCTGCTGGAGTATTTTTTCTAAAAAAAGTGCTATTTCGCTTGGGTTCTCATCTAGACAACGGCAATGCCAGAATTCATAAGTCCCTTCAAACCAAAGTTCACCATTGGCATCATAGCTTTTCCAGGTCAACTTAGGGTCAAACGAGTGTGAATAGCTTACCGAGAGTTCTTGCCCCAGTTTAAGTGGCAATGCTAAGGCATGTGCCCCATCCATAACAAAGTACTCACCGCTTAATAATAATTTTCCATGGCCATAATATTTATGATCTGGTTGAACTTTTTGGCCACTGGTCTGGGTTGTATTTGTTTCTAGCATCATTATTGGTAATTCCTCAATTTGGACAATTCATCCCTAATACCTTGGTGGGAAATAGTCTTATTTTCGAATAATTTTTTTATAACATTGGCCTCTGATTCATTGGCCTCAAGATGATTTAGTATATTCATTAGGTGCATTTTCATATGACCTTTTTGTATTCCAGAAGTTACCAGGGACCTCAGAGCGGCAAAGTTCTGAGCAAGCCCAGCGGCTGCGGCAATAGTCATTAATCTAGCAGCATCAGGCTGCCCAAGCATATCCAATGATAATTTTGCCAGTGGATGAAGGCTTGTCAAACCTCCTACAGTTCCTAGCGAGAGTGGAAGTTCGATTGAAAACTTAAACATTCCATCTACAACTTCTGCCTTGGTTAATCCGCGGTAATGGCCGTCTTTGGCGGCGAAGGTATGTCCACAAGCTTCCACAGCTCTAAAGTCATTTCCAGTTGCCAGAATGACAGAATCTACGCCATTAAAAATCCCTTTATTATGGGTAGTTGCCCGGTGAACATCAATCTGAGAAATTCTCACTGCTTTTGTAAATTTCTCGATAAATTCTTCTGGAGACATATCTAATGAGGGATCATTCAATTGCTCGACAGGACATTCTACCCAAGCCTTGGCCAGGCAGTCTGGCGTGTAGTTTGAGAGAATCGACATTATTATTTTAACATTCTCTATTCGTTTTTGAAGCTCTGTCGCAAGGCCTTCTAAAACAGAATTAATAAAATTTGCTCCCATGGCATCGCAAGTTTCGAAAGTCACAAAGAGCTGGTAATAATCTGGCTCGTCTGAAGTACGATCGATAAGCTCTAGTGTTTTAAGTCCGCCACCTCGTTTTTGCATGCTCGCAAGAAGTGGTTTAATGGAGTTTAGCAAATTTGCTTTTTCGCGATCAAAGACCTCTCGTAGAGCTGTAGGGTTTCCTTCCCACGAAAAATGAACTTGTCCAACTTTTGAAGTCGAAATTACTTGCGACTTAAACCCTCCTCGGGTCTGCCAAAATTTAGCACTCTTAGCACAAGCCGCGACTACCGAACTCTCCTCTATAACCATGGGAACGCAAATCAACTCATCATCCAAAAGGAAATTAGGGACTACGCCGTAGGGGAAGAAGTAATTTGTAAGAGTATTCTCACTAAACTCATCAAATATTTTTTGTTCTGTTTCAGAGGTATGCCAATAGCTCTCAAAGCGCGCCGGAATGGCCTTTGAGTTATTAAATAATTCTTTATTTAAGAATTCTATTTTTTCGACTTTTGATAATTTTGAAAATCCAGTAATTGGTTGCAACGTTATTCCTCTCTACTAATTTACTACTAAGTATTGCTCAGCTAATGCTAGGCTTTCTAATTGTTGCCGTACAAATTGGCGCAGTTCTTCTTCTCCACGGTCAGCCGCCACTAAGAACGCCTTAGCCTGACCATAAATGCAGGGCGCGTTTAATTTTTTCATTAGATAAAAACCTTCAAGGAAAGATTTAATCCCCCCTGAAATTATGAATTCGTGCCCACCCTTAGGGGAGGTATTATCATTTTCAAAAGTGCTGAGTAGTTGATTAACTTCAATTACCATCTCCTCAGCAGTGTGGCCAACACAGGACAGCTCATTTAAGCGGTTTGGCATTGGCCGTTCACTCCGTAAGGCCTCTAACTGAGTAAAATTTGTACCCCCAAAGGCCGCGAACTCTATTCCGCGTATTGGTAATTTTAAAAGCTCCCGCAAACTCGCTGGCCCCATTCCTTGTCCAACCTCTTTGATTACAACCGGAAACTTAAAGTGCTCTAAAAGGCCCTCAATTGTCTCGAGAGGAGGTCTCTCAATACGATCGCCACCTACTTGAAACCACTCTTGAAGAGGATTGACATGAATTATAAGTCCATCACAGCGTAACTTCTCCACCATATTATTAATGCGATCAGTTTCACCAAGCGCTAACATTTGCTCTATTTGGGCCAGCCCAAGATTGGCATAAAATGGCCTGGCGTCTCCAAGTAATCCTCTTAGGTCAAAATCATTAAAACGCTCAGGCGCTTCGAGAAGTACTCGACATGAACCGAGCCCCATTCCTAAACCAAACTCACCTGCGATTTGTGCCAGGCGCTTATTGATTGTTTGCGCTTTATCACTTCCGCCGGTCATGCTTGAAATCCACAGAGGTGCCAAAATACTTTTACCAAGGAAGGCCCGTTCTTTTAGTATTTGAGCTTCCGTTGGGTGGCCTTTGAGTAAAGGCTCGTAACTAAAACGTTGATCTTTTAGTGCACTGGCCATCTGGGCCTTTAGGGCCAGATCAAGGTGCTGATTCTTACGTTCTTGTATGTCGCTCTGTGGCTGCATTAATTTACCCTGTAGAAGAGCAAAATTTTTAACACATTCGCCACCCTTCGTCATAGGATAATTCAACTTATTTTAAAGGTAACTCATTGAAATTAAAGGTCTTGGATAGCTTAATCCCCTACCGTGGCCGAGATGGTCTCAAATGCTAGCGGTGGCAGGGAGTACGATTATGAACTCTCGCTTGAAATCCTTTAAGGATTTAAGGTAATTAGCTGCATTTCCCCTGGTTGCTAGCTCAGTAGGATTGTTTAAATCTAGACCCAGAAAAAATTCTGTTTTGCCCCAGTGGCGATCAAGCTCCTCTAGAGTTTTCTTTAATCGATAGGGAGTATCCATTAAAATTTGGGTTCGCTTTTCTTTTACTAATTTTTGGTAGGCCTGTTCTCGTTCAGGATTCTTAACCGGCAAAAATCCGTTAAAAACGAATTGTTGGTGATTGTAGCCACTGAGTGCAACTGCCAAGGCCACGCTATTTGAGAAAGGTGTTGCAGTAACCACTATTTTACTACGATGGCATTGATCAATAAGCTCTTGTCCAGGATCGCAAAATGCAGGTAGCCCGCCATCGGACATAAGATAAATAGTCTTTCCAGATTTCAGCTGCTTGATCAATGGGTCAATTAATCCTGCTCTGGTGTGTTCATTGTATTCAACTAAATCGTCCACCAAGTCCCTGGGCAAACCCCAGCGCAGCCAACGCCGTCTACAGGGACGAATGTCCTCAACCAAGAATACATTTGATTCTTTTTTAGAACATGAGGCCAGCAAACACTTTAAGGCGGTGCCTTCTAATGTCGTAGCCTCGTCAATAGGAGTAGGTATAAGTACTAATTTTCCTTTCATGGTGCTGTAAATATTCATATAATAAATCTCATCATGACGGAACAATTTTTTATCGCAACTCCATTAAATTTTGAAGAATTGGCTCTACAAGAGTTCAAAGAGAAGTATTGCCTGCTTTTCCCTGACTTGGAGGTTCCAGAGGTAAATAGCTTAGAAGGTGGATTTGAAGTTAATCTACCAATAGAGCATGGATTTTTGATGAATCATCACCTCAAAATCCCTAATCGGATTCTAGTACGACTCGAACAGTTTAAGTGTCGTGATTTTCCTAAGCTATTTAAAAAAATTTCTAAAATGGATTGGAGGAAATGGTTAGTAGGTCAAATGCCGACGATTAAGGCCAGCTGCCATAAAAGCCGGCTTATTCACACCACCAGGATCGAAAAAGCGGTTGTAGATGGAATTTCCAAATACTATAAAGGCTCCCCACCGAAAGCAATTTCAAAAGAAGAACTAGATATAATTCCAACCACTTTAGTTTTCATTCGGATTGAGGAAGATCTCTGCACCATTAGTATCGATTGCTCAGGAGAGCATCTTAGTAAGAGAGGTTATAAGAAATACGTCAATGAAGCTCCACTACGAGAAAACCTAGCCGCTGCTCTTTACTATTTTTTAACCAGGGATCAAATACCATTTGAAACCATTGTCGACCCACTATGTGGCTCTGGAACTTTTCTGTTAGAAGCTGCTCTATTTTACCACTGCAATACCCATCGAAGTTTTTCTTACCAAAATTTTCCGATGGGGAAAAAATTAAACTTTGATCATCTTCCACTTAAGTCAGTTAATATGAAACTAGTAGGAAAAGATCTCGATCCAGAATGCATCAAGTTGTGCCAAGAAAATTTTAAGTTGGCAAAATTACAAAATTTTCAATTAACTACTGCCAATGCCTTGGATGAAAAAATTGAAGAATACCCAAGGCCTTTAGTAATTTGTAATCCGCCATATGGTATAAGGATTAAACAGAGTTTTAAATTCTCAACCTTACTCAATAGTATGCTAAAGAATTATTCACCAGCGCATTGGGGGATGCTCATTCCCTCCAGCGAAAACTTAAATTATGACAGTCTTTCTTTTAAAAATGGTGGTATCAGGGTTAAGTTTTTTCACGGAGAAAAACTTTAGAACGAATACTAATACTAGAGAGATGAGGAAAATAAACCATTCCGCTTTTCGCCTCTTTTAAAAACTGCCTATTCGCATCCATCATTTCACTAATTCTAAAAACCTTGCTCTTTCCTTCGGGGGTTTTTATTTCTAGCTCATCACCTATTTTTATTGTTTTTTCCGAAGAGTTTAAATGAAGTGCAATATAGGCCTTTTTTTCGACATCTAAAATATCACCTAGGTAATTTTGATCCATTGGAATAAGACGTTGGTTTTTTAACTTCTTAAAAAGCACATCACTTTTATTGACTCGGTAATAGCCTTGTAGATATTTCTCTCCACTTCCTTCTTTCAATTTTTCAACATTCTCTCGGGAGTAATTAGAAAATAATCCCGCTGCTAAGGAATACCATTCCATTTTATTTCGCAAATCAATTCGCAGATGAGACAGACCAAACTCTTGCAACTCATTAAAGTTTTCTAAAAGACAATGATTCTTAGGGTTGAACATGAAAGTTCCCCGGTCATTTTCAAGTAGAGGGAATCCTTTATGTGGGCTCTCTTGAGATGCTCCAACTAAGAGTCGATCTCTAATATCTTCATTTTGGAACTGAGCCGATAATAATGAGCGCGGAGTATAAAAAAGTAGCAACGGACCAATGCCTAAAAGCTCTGTTGGGACCGTTAGCTTTGTTAAAATTTTACTTAATTCCTCTTTCGGGATTTCAAGAGAGAGAATAACTCTATCAAGAGACTCTCCCAAAAACTCAACTATTTCGGCAATTGCGCTATAGCTATGAAAACTTGTCTCTAAAATAGGCTGAATCAAAACTTCAGGAAAATTTTTATGTAAGAAATTAAGGGCGCCTAAGTCTTGAACTCTCACGGCGCTAAAGTTGGCCAAGAATGAGGCAGTAAGGTTCGGACGAAGAGAGTTCCATGAGCTTTCGACCATTAAAAGGTCCCATTCTAAAAGTGTCCTAAATCCTAGCTCTCGCATTTCATTTGCCAGCTGAACGCATTCCTCAAATGAGAGTTTTCCGAAACGAGATAAAGCTTTTGGCGTTAGGATTACTTCACAAGGTTTCCCTGCCTTCAGAAGGTCCCAATCAGTTCGACTCTGGCAATAAGTTACTAGTTTCAAGATAAGCCCCGCAATAGATTGTAGGGAGCGGCTCCGGGTATCAGAGGAATTTTGACGGTGGTTCCTGGCCTGGTTCTTTTAACCTCTAGATCTAATACCGACTTAATACTAGTTAACAGGACCGACTCTCCTGCTCCTATAAACGGCACCAGTTCAAGTGTATCTCCGATTTCAAAGGCCGAACGGACCTCAATCAGTAAAAAATCTGAATGAACTTCTAAGATCCGTCCAAGAACCTGGCTTTCATTATCAACGTGCTCGCGCTCATCGTAGACGGTATCGGGACCAGCAGGCAGAAGTAGATTGGCCTCTGAATAGCTTCGATGAGATACCTTCTCTAGTTCTCGGTCCCAGTATTCCCGGGGGGACTTACTAAAGGAATTATGGAGTGAATAGTAATCAAGAGCTTCTCTGTAAACTTTAGAAATTGTACCGGTATAGTGGTACGATTTCATCCTTCCCTCTATTTTTAATGAGTCTATTCCGGCCTCTATATATTGCGAAAGCACTCCAATCCCGTTCAAGTCTTTTGAGCTCATAAAAAAAGAATTTTTCTTTTGCTTGGTAGAGGGGTCCTCAATTTGGTACTCAAAGCGACAGCTATGAGCGCATCCCCCTCTATTTGAATCGCGCCCTTGGGTATAATTTGAAATGACACAATTTCCAGAATAGCTCATACACATCGAGCCGTGGACAAACATCTCTATTTCGAGTCCACTTTTTTCTTTAATACTCTGGGCCTCATAAAGTGAAACTTCCCGGCCTAAAACGATTCTTTGCACACCTTGATCTTTCCAAAAAGAAGCGGCTTGTGAATTATTACAAGATGCTTGAGTGGAGAGATGGACCGGAATTCGAGATGTGCGAGTTATTAACTTTACCGCCGCCAAGTCTGAAACGATAGCGGCATCAGCTCCAAGAGCTTCTAGGTATTGTAAAAACTCTGGAAGAGTTTCTAAGTCTTTCTGATGAAAGAAGCTGTTCAATGTAACAAAAACTTTGCAGTTTCTATCATGGGCAAACTTAATAGCTGCATCAAGCTCTTGATCAGTAAAGTTTTCCGAGGCCGCCCTAAGTCCAAAATTTTGACCTCCTAAATAGACTGCATCAGCACCGTACAGCACCGCAGTCCTTAGTTTTTCAA
This sequence comes from Halobacteriovoraceae bacterium, assembly GCA_018646195.1. GTDB lineage: Bacteria > Bdellovibrionota > Bacteriovoracia > Bacteriovoracales > Bacteriovoracaceae > JABGVH01. The sequence goes on along the minus strand of JABGVH010000079.1, from coordinate 17,032 downwards.
AATTTCCTGCGGGCGCTAATAGCTCAGGAGTCCCCATACTCTTATCCTCAATACCTTTGTAGGCTTTGTGTTATCAGAAATCTCCTATACAATAAAGAGAGATTGGAGAAGGTTCACAAATGTTTAAAAATCTCTTAGTTTTGACAGGTTTGGCCCTTCTTGGGCTAATCGGCTACGGCAGCTTCATTATGCTGACGGTGCCCGGTCAAATAGAACCATTGCCCTATACCCTTAAAATTGCCAGTTTACACGGCGCAACAGACGCCAATCAGGCCAATGTCTTGATCGTTGGAGATCGCATGGGTTTGGCATTAAAACGACTCATTCCGAAAATTGTTAAGGATCTTTCCGGGGACTTGATGGAACCCCTTAAAATTTTTAATTGGTCGGAAGAGGGAGAGGGGCTCCATAGAACACTCCATAAGCTACGCAGCTTATCGAAACTTCCCTCACTTATTATCTATCATGGGGCCAGTCAGGAGTTTTTTGAAAAGAAATTTCTGGTCCAAGAACGAAAAAAAATTCTAGATAATATCAGGAAGTTCGAAGACGAGAAATTTGCCTCACTACTAATCTCTTTTCCTCTACTCTCTCGCTTTCTCTATAAAAAAGTGACCTATATTCCAATTAGCAAAAAAATCCAAAATAAAACGGTTTACCCTTCTTTTGCTAAACAGTGGCAGATGGAATTGGCCTTTAAGCTGTACGAAATAGAAATGAAAACGATGATGGAATATATTAAAGGCAACGACTCTCGTTTAATTACTATTACTACTCCAATTAATTTAGAAATTATGCCAAGGGCGGTTTGTGATAATTCAGAAACAAACACGATATTGATCGAACAGCGAGATTTAGAGCAACTTATAAAAAAGGGAAAATCTAAACAGGCCTATGGACCCTTGAAGGAACTTGCCATTAAGACGGTCGGAAATGCCCGAAGTTACCACCTCTATGGTTTAGCTGCATTAAAGTTGGGACGTTTCAAAGAGGCCAGGCTCAACCTTCACAAGGCAGCCGCACTAGATTGTAAAACTTGGAGAGGCAATGCTGTTTTCAATATTATTATGCGCAAAGAAGCCAAGTATCAGGGCCAAAGCTTAATAGATTTTGATCAATTGATAAATCAACAGCTTGGGCAAAATGTCCTGTTTAAAGATGAAATATTCCCTCAAAATCTCTTCTATGATGAATTGAGAGAAGTTTTAAAGTTAGAGATAAAAAAATATTTAGACCTTTAGGAGAAAATTATGGGTGGTGAAGTTTCCGGTCCTCTTACGTTAAGTATGAAAAAGGATGAATTAGTATGTACCGCGGGAGATTCCGAATGTGACCTCTATATAATTCACTCGGGAAAACTACTGGTATTTGTAAATGAAAAGTCTAAAATCACGCCATTGGCCTTTCTAGGGCCGGGGGAATACCTGGGAGAGCTCTCCTTTTTTGATGGCCAATCACGGAGCGCTCACGTCGTCTGTGTTGAAGATGCCAGTCTCATTAAGGTTCCAGTAACAGAGCTCAATAAGCAATTCCCCGACTGGCTCATCACTCTGGCAAAGTCCATCACTACAAAATTGCGTAAGACCGGAGAATTGATTCGGGTTAAGGGTATTCGCAAACAAAATGTTGAGAGCATGAAGGCCCTCAGTATTGAAGAACAGACTCACTACTTCCAAATCATTAAAGATAGGCTTTAAAACCCCTAATTTTTAACACCATGCAATAGGTCACAAAAATGGTCGGGGACAGGCTGGCCCGACTGCGGGTTCCAAATGCCCCCAAAAAAGCTCTTTAGAAACCTTTTGGCACCAAATCTAGGCCATAAACTTGGCACGGCTCTTGTACTAATAAAAGGTAGCAAAGGGAGGCCAAGGATGGCCTCGCAAGAAGACAAGGAGGTTTTTATGACCAAGTTTTGGTTCACGTTTGCGGCCGTTGTTGGAATTCTGTTCTTTATCTCTTCATGTAGCAGTACTTCTTCAAAGGCCAAGAAGTCGGCATTATCTCGGGCCCCTAACAAGGATTCTCCCCACAAAGGAATTTTTGGTGGCAAAGAGTATTTTTACTCTCGGCATCGGGAACAGAATTGAATGCCTCTCTCTCCAAAAAAAAAGCCCGTTTATTTAACGGGCTTTTTTTTTATTTAAATTATAAATAGTTTTTCCTAGATTAGTCCCATTTCCTTAACAGTATTCCGCTCATCAACTAGCTCTGTTAAGGTGGCATCGAATTTAGCCTGGCCAAATTCATTATGTGAAACCCCTTCTACGACTTTCGTCACTCCGCCCTCTGTTCGACAAGGGTAAGAAAAAATAAGCCCCTCTTCTACACCGTACTGACCATTCGAGGCCAAACACATGGAATAGCTCTCTCCTGCTGGAGTATCATGCGTTAGATTATAGACTCCTGAAACAGCGGCATTAGCAGCTGAAGCCGCCGAAGAAAGACCACGGGCCTTAATAATTGCCGCCCCTCTTTTTTGGACAGTTGAAATAAACTCTCCTTTAAGCCATTTTTCGTCATTGATTACTTCTGCTGCCGACTTTCCGTTGATCTGAGCATTATAAAAATCTGGATATTGAGTAGCAGAGTGATTACCCCAAATTGTCATGTTCTTTACATCTGTTGAATCGACACCGGCTTTTTGCGCCAATTGTGTGATTGCTCGTTTCTCGTCAAGCATGGTCATGGCAAAGAAACGGTCATTCGAAATTCGAGGGGCACTATTCATAGCGATGAGGCAATTAGTGTTGCAGGGATTCCCTACTACAAATACTCTCGCGTCGTCTGCTGCATTATCGTTTATGGCCTTACCTTGACCGGTAAAAATACCACCGTTTATTTTGAGAAGATCAGATCTTTCCATTCCATCTTTTCGAGGAACTGAGCCCACTAAAACGGACCAATTAGCATCTTTAAAAGCGATGCCCATATCACTAGTACAAACAATATTTTTTAACAGAGGAAAAGCGCAGTCATCTAATTCCATCGCCACACCATTTAGTGCAGGAAGCGCCTGTTCTAATTCTAGTAATTGAAGTTCTACTTCTGTATCAGGTCCAAACATTTGCCCTGAGGCGATTCTAAATAGTAAAGCGTAGCCGATCTGACCGGCAGCTCCTGTGATTGCAACTTTAACGCGATTAGCGGCCATGGGGACTCCTTATGGTTTATATTAAAACAACACAAAGTAGCATTTTTGTGCAATTGGGAGAAGTCATGCTGTGTTATTGTTGACACTCATGGGCGGGCGCAATTATGATCGACTCATGTCTGAAAGTAATAATTCTGGAGGAGATGGCCAAAGCCGCTCTTCAAATAACAAATCCCGTAATAATAATCGCAGGCGGCGAAATAATAAAAACCGCCCACGCTCCGGCGGGGAAAATAGTAGTAATAGCAACGGCAATAGCAGTAACAGCAACAATAACAATAAAAAAAATACTAAGAGCAGAAATAGCGGAGGCAATCGAAATCAACAAAATCGATCGGCCAGTGGAAATAATCGCAACCGCAATCGCTCTGGAAGAAATCGAAACAAAGGCCCAAAATTTCACGGTTTTGAAGCCACTCAAATGAAGTACCTTGGTTTAGTTGAAAAACACTTACGGGCCAGAGAAAAATTCTATGGTCTCTTCTTCAGAGCAGATCCACGCCAAAAAGAAAAACTCGAGCGCTTATTTTATTCTAGCCTGAAAGAAATAAGAGAATTTGAATCTTCTTTAGGCGAAGAAGACAAAACAAGATTTGAATCATGGAATAATGGTCTCAAGGTTGACAGTACCTATTCTGAAAACCATGAGCTTGCGTTTGATGCAGCGAGTGTTGCAGAGGGAGTCTTTTCGGACCCTCATTACTTAGCCTCACAGGAAGAAGCCAATTATGCTGAAGACAATGAAGAGTCTTCAGGCTCCATAGAAGATTATCTAAGTTATAAAGGTCTTAGTTAAATTCGACTTTTACTTCTGAAGAAATTGAAGATCCAAAATTTTTATCTTTAGTTGAGTTACCAGGACCGGTGCCGCCGGCTTTGAAGTGGGCATCGACAGTGACGGCATAATCTTCGAGAAGTGATTTTCTCATCTCTTCCCAAGGAATATCAAGGATACTAGCGACTCTGGCCAACATTTTAAGAGGGATGCTACATAAGCCCCGTTCTACATTACTGATAAATTGGCCATTTTTATAACCAAGAAGTGCAGATAGCTCTGCTTGTGAATACTTCTTAGGGTGTTCGAGGCGTTTGCTTTTAAAAAGCTTTGCCACATTCTCAAAATTTCGCATTAATTTTCCTTCGCATTTCCCAAACTGTTATTTAAGCTATCAAAAGTTTTAGATAAGGACTATCGAATTGTTGTAAACAATATTTTTTGACTAGTTTCTTTAAAGAACATTATTCATAGAATAAGCTGATATTAATCTAGATAATTTATTTATAAAAAATAGGTGACGTATGAAAATTAAAATAGCTTCATGGAATGTAAATGGAATTAGGGCCTGCCAAAAAAAAGGTTTTTTAGACTGGTTTAACTCAGAAAAAAACCATGTCGTCTGTCTACAAGAGACCAAGGCCTCCCCCGAACAACTAGATGAAAGCTTAAAAATGATTAAGAACTACACTTCGGTTTTTAGTTCGGCCAAGAAAAAAGGTTATTCTGGAACGGCCATTTATTTTCATAAAAAGCTCGGAGACCCCACCATTATTCCTAAACTTGGAATAAAGAAATTTGATGATGAGGGACGAACTATTATCGCTGAGTTTGAAAAATTTATAATTTTCTGTGGTTACTATCCTAACGGTCAAAGAGATCATAATAGAGTTCCCTTCAAATTAGAATATTCGAGAGCGGTAGTTAAAAAGGCCAAGAAATTATCTAAAGAAAAGAAAAAACCGGTAGTTCTTTGTGGAGACTTTAATACCGCCCACACTGAAATAGATTTAAAGAACCCCAAGTCAAATAAAGATTCAACTGGCTTCTTACCTATAGAAAGAGAATGGATCGACGAACTTGTTTCTCAAAATTTTATAGATATCTTTCGAGAAAAACACCCCGAGGAAGAAGGTCATTACACTTGGTGGACCTATCGTGGAGATTGTCGCCAAAGAAATATAGGATGGAGGCTCGACTACTTCTTTATTTCAGAGGAATTACGTAAGAAGACCAAGAAAACTTATATAGACCCAAAGGTTATGGGCTCTGACCACTGCCCAATTGTACTAGAACTAGATCTTTGAAAAGACTAGTTTAGACTCAAAGTAAGTCTGTGCCACTAAGTCTTGGTAACCCATTCGGCTTTTCTGATTGGAGTTTACAAGTAGCTTTAGAATTGATTCGGCAGATTCACCTTTCTTAAATTTTGGTGTTTCCAAAACTACGAAATTCCCTCTCTTACCAATCTCAAAATTTCCAGTATTTTTTGAAAGCCCTAATAATTCAGCCCCTGCCAAAGTTGCGCGGTATAGCGCTCTAATATAGGTGGCTCCACTGACTTTATTTTTTTTGTTTTGAGCTACAAATGATCGCATCACATCAAACATCGACAGAAAAGGTCCTCCGCCAATATCAGAGGCCAAAGACCAATGGACTCCGTAGCGCTCGGCCCGTTTAAAATCAAAAAGACCTGACCCCAATCCAAGCTCTTTTACTGGGGCATTAGAAGTCGGACAGTGAGCGATTTTTGTTGAGCTCTCACCAAGCATACGCAATTCTTTAGGACTTAAGTAAATACCATGTCCCATGATTGTTTTCTTTCCCAATAGCCCACACTTCTTATAAATATCAGTGTAACTTTTTATTTTTTCAAAACCTTTAAACTCTCGGTAGATAGATAATACATATTCAATTTCAGCTGGCGTCTCAGAAAGGTGAGTTTGTATATAAGACTCACTATTAGCTAAAACTTTACTACCAGCACTCATTACCTCGGGAGAAGTTGTTGGCGCAAATCGCGGAGTCATAGCGTAGCGCTCGCCATATTTAGACGAGAGTTTTTCAATCGATTTTAGCGCCTCTCTTTCACTTTGAATTAAGTACTCTGGCGAATTCATCGTCATCAAAACATTGCCCACGACATAATCGCCAACAAAATATTTTAATGCGTGATCAACTGAATGAGTGTGAATTGACGCGTAAACGGCCCCACCAAGCGTTCCAACCTGTAGTAATTCTTTTGCAAAATCCTTTGCTTTTTTTTGACTAAATTTTTTATCGATGAATTTTGCTTCATAGGGCCATGTATAATCTTGCAGCCAGTCGAGTAAGTTCTCCTTAGGCATTAGCCGCACTTCATCTTGAACCCAGTGAAAATGAGTATCGAAAAAACCAGGACAGAGAGTCAAATTAGGCTTAGAGATTATCTCTACAGACCGTTTACGAATGTACTGGTTTAGAATATCCTTTTGAGGTCCATGTGCATGAATCCGATATCCTTTGGCAGTGCGTTTAAAAACGATAGCGCCAACTCTGATCCACTCACAACGAGTGTCACTCAACGGGTTGAGATAAGAGCAACAAAAAATTTTATAAAGGGGTGAACTCATGCCTTTTCCAAAAATAACTAAATCTATAATAATGTTATGGCTAATTATTATTGCGTTCTCCCCTCTCTTTGGCCAACAAAAGCCGGCCCCTCTAGAAAAACATAAAATCTTAGTTGAACTTAAAGAGGATATTATGGAATATTGTAAGTAACTAATGGAAGAACACATACTGCAGTCTTTTTCAAAACCCTCACACCGCTATACTGTCAGTGGGGGTTATCATATTTCCCACCAGCAAATTAATTTTTTCTTTGATTTAAAAGGAGACCTCTCTCAGTTCAGTTTTGAGAGAAAAAATGCTCCCCCCACACGAAGAGATCAATTGTGGCAGGATAACTGCTTCGAGGTTTTTTCTCTCAACTCAAATACCGGCGAGTACCTAGAATTTAATCTCTCGCCCATTGGAGATTGGAATGTCTACCATTTCACGGGTCAGAGAATGGGTATGCAAACCTATACTGAAATTGAGAATCTAGAAATTAGATCAAATGAAGATTCAGGTCACTTTCATCTCGAGTTTGATATTCCCCTTGAAATCCTACTTAAAGGCAGCGACAAACTTGGCCTAACAGCTGTGATAAGAGAGAAAAATTCCCCTAAGCTAGAATATTGGGCAAAATCTCACCCCAGTAAAAAAGCCGATTTTCACGACCCAAAACACTATTTTGATTTAGCACTATAAAAGATGGTAATTAGAGATGAAACTTTTAATAATATTCATTCTGACTCTCATTAACCTAGGTTGTTCTCATCAAATGAAAGAGAAAGCACAAATTCGCCTCGCTCACTACAATATTAAGGAACTTGATTCGCGAAAAATAAAATTTCCAGGGGACCAATTGAAGGCGGTTAAGTCTAACTTGAATAAGCTTGATTACAATATCCTTTCAATTAATGAAATCCAATTCGACCTGCCAGGAGTCCCAAATGGCGACGCCACAACACTTGGGGAAAACCTAACCAAACTTGGCCACTACCTCGACCCCGAGAAAAAGAGTTGGCAGCAAAGCTTTAATCCCGCCAATACCGGAGCTGAGGCCAAGAGGACCAAAAAGGGCCAATTCCTGCAAACTTTTAAAGACAAAGGGGCAATGAAATACGCCGACCCTAATAATTTTGGGCTTTTTCCTGGCCAGTATTCAACTGGTGCTCTTTTCTCATTTAAAAAGCTAAGTGAAACCGTCATAAGTAATTTATCTTGGAAGAAGTTTAACCCTAGTATCTCTCTAGAGAAATTTCGTAGCGCTAGTGGTAGGCCCTTCCCTTCCGACCTGCAATTATTCGACAAGAATTTTTCCGATGTACTTTTAGAGATAGAGGGGCGAAAAGTTCATCTCATCTTGCTTCACACTGTTCCCTCCTTCGATTTTGGAAACGAGCGCTCTCCTAATTACGCTAGGAACCGCGATCAATTGCGCTTTTTGGAATGGTACCTAACCGGAAAGAGCGATATCGAGATTGTACTACCAGGAATCGCCCCACTTGGATCCGATGAGCAATTTATAGCGGTTGGGGATTGGAATGCTGACTATAGAGACCAGTCCAGTCTTGGTGGTGCCGTGATTCGCAGACTCAAAACTAAACTTCCCTTCTGGATGGAGGCGCCGGGCCATACAAACCAGAGTGGAGGAGCAAATGGTGAGCAACTCAAGCTCACTTTGGATTATATTGCCTACAGTCGTGGACTGGAGTTAGTAGAAGGCAGCATTGCTTATCCGGACCCTGCTGATCGCCCTATTGCTTCTGACCACTTCCCTCTTTTTGCCACATTTAATTTCAAAAACTAATGCAATTCGTAAAATAAATTAGGTACTTTTCTGTTTACGGAAGAGGGCTTTAGCCATACTCTTTTGATCAATATCTTAAATATTTTATTTTTGTAATAATTCAATTCTTTCCAGGATTTACATGAATAACGAAGTTGATTTACCAATTGAAAAGGAATTACTCGAAGAGATTCACATTTTCGAAGTTTTTTTAAACAAGATTGGCTTTAAGCGAATCGAAGGCGCCATCTACGGACTATTAGTACTGGCCAAAAGACCGCTTAATTCCGAAGAGATCGAGAAGACATTGGGCCTATCGCAAAGTGCAGTTAGCCAATCCATTAAAGTTCTCAATCACTACGGTGCCATCGAGTCAAAAAGTGATGCCACTCAGCCGCGCCTAAAGTTTCATTCGGCCAAGGAAGACAGTCTCAGCATTGTTTCCACCGTCTTTAGAAAAAGGGAACAAGAAATTATCGAAGAGTTCAGAAAAATGGCCCAGAGAGTTCTTAGAAATTCTTCCCCAGCTAATCTTGAACGTGTATCGCGCCTCAAATCAATTATTTCAACCTGTGAGATCGCTGAATCAGTAATGAATTTTGTACTCAATGTCTCAAAGCTCGAGCTTCCTAGCGACTACTCAGCGGTTGTCAGGCGCCTGCCAAAAGCACTCGATTTTCTATCGGCGTCTACCTTGGCGGCCAAAGAACCTCTTGCCCAAATGACCAATAACCTTAAATCAAATATTAAAAACCAATTATCACGCTTGACCGGAGACCACCTATGACTTCTAGAATTGTAATAACAGGAATTGGACTTGCAGCGCCTAACGGAAACAACCTAGCGGAATTCCGCCAAGCACTTCTCAATAATCAATCAGGTCTAGAACATGTTGAGATTCGCCACATGGGTAAGGTAGCCGCCGGTAATTGTCATTACGACGAAACTAAATACCAGAGTCGCAAGGCGCGAAAAAGAGGAACCCGCGCTGGAGCAACTGCTATTTATTGCGCCAACGAGGCGATTCAAAATGCAGCAATAAAATGGGACAATGTTGATAAAACTCGGGTTGGAATTTATATAGGAATTACCGAACATGGCAATGTCGAAACTGAAAATGAAATTCATGAACTCTATCAGAATAATCTAGATACCAGTTATTGGTCCCATCACCATAACCCAAGGACTGTCGCCAACAGTCCCGCCGGCGAAGTGACTTTGAATTTAGGAATTACTGGTCCTGCCTATACTATCGGGGCCGCCTGTGCCGCCGGAAATATGGGACTTATTCAGGGTCTCCAAATGTTGCAATTGGGAGAAGTTGACCTGGCCTTAGCAGGAGGTGTTTCAGAAAGTACCCATACTTTTGGAATTTTTGCCGCCTTTAAAAGCCAAGGAGCACTGGGAGAAAATGAGTGTGCGGAGCTGGCGACAAAACCCCTTGATGTTAATAGAAATGGTATTGCAGTCGCCGAAGGTGGGGCCATTTATACTTTGGAGAGATTAGAAGATGCTCTTAAACGTGATGCAAAGATTTACGGCGAAATTGTTGGATACCATACAAACTCTGATGCCTCGGACTTCGTTCTACCAAACCCCGAAAGACAGATCGAATGCATGAACGCCGCTCTTAAGCGAGCTGACCTTACTCCTGACGATATTAATATTGTAAATATGCACGCCACTGGAACTGGTGCTGGTGATATAAATGAATGCGAAGCAGTTAGCAATGTGTTCGGCTATTCTGATAGTACTTATATCAATGCCACCAAGGGATTTATTGGTCACGCCATGGGCGCAGCTGGTGCCCTAGAACTGGCAGGTAATCTACCGGCCTTTGAGGATGGTATGGTCCACCCCTGTAAAAATATCCAAGAGATCGACCCTAAGTGCGACTTAAAAAATCTAGTTAAAGATGAGCCCATAAAGAGTGATGTTAAAAGAATTCTCAATAATTCTTTTGGCATGTTAGGAATTAATTCAAGTTTAATAGTCCAAAAATATATTAAATAGGAGAATAAAATGGAAGTAACTGAAGTAAGAGCAAAAGTATTAGACATTATCGCCGATGTGGCGATTGACGACGATGTAACGACAATTAAAGATGAATTGGCCCTTAGAGACCAGCTCGACTTAGATTCAATGGACTTTTTAGACATTGTTATGGAACTGAAGAAGCGCCATAAAATTATCGTTCCTCAAGAGGATTACCCAAGACTTGTTAGCATGGAAAGCTGCGTAGAGTACCTTACTCCAAAGTTTCAGCAGTAAGCTCAATGAGTAAAAAATACGATGCCATCATCATTGGCGCGGGAATGAGTGGGCTAGCTGCTGGTATTCGCCTTGCGATGTTTGATAAAAAAGTATGTATTTTAGAAAAGCACTCCATCTCTGGTGGACTTAACTCCTATTATCAAAGGGGAAAGCACCAGCTTGATGTCGGGCTACATGCCATGACAAATTTTATTGAGAAAGGAGAAAGGGGTAAGCCTCTTTCAAAGCTTCTTAAACAGCTGCGTATTCCCTATGATCAATTGGAACTGATTCCACAAAAACAATCTCAGATCTGGTTTCCTGAAACAAAATTGCATTTTAATAACGACTTTGAATTGCTTAGAAGCGAAGTCACAGAAAATTTTCCAAATCAAATTGATGGTTTTAATAAATTAGTCGAAGAAATTAACGCTTATAATGAAGTCGCTTTAGACAACCCATTTTACCTGGCCAAAGAAGTGGTCCGGAAATTTATCACTGACGAAAATCTATTAGAAATGCTCTTTGCTCCCCTACTTATCTATGGAAGCGCCTGGGAAAATGATATGGATTTTTCACAATTCGTCATCATGTTTAAAAGTATTTATCTCGAAGGTTTTAGCCGGCCGCGCGGCGGAGTACGGACTATTATAGACCTTTTATTAGAAAAATTTGAAAAGCTAGGAGGCGAGCTACACTTCAAGACTCAGGTTGCGGAAGTTCTCTCGCATAATGGAGAAACCTCTGGCCTGATTACAACTGACGGTCAGCTTTGGGAAACCTCTCAAATTATTTCGTCGATAGGCCTTCCGGAAACTCAGAGTCTTTTAGAAAGTCCCAAAAACGAGTCTCGGATTGGGAAAATGAGCTTTACTGAATCGATTGCACTCTTTGATTCGATTCCAAAATCTGATAACACTATTATTTTTTATAATAATACCCCCAAGTATGCCTACCGTTGTCCTGATGAATTAATCGACAAGCAAAGTGCGGTTGTTTGCCTTCCCAATAATTTCAAAGAGAATGATAATCAAAACGGAATTATTAGAGTCACTCATATCGCCAATAGTCAGAAATGGTTTGCTCTTGAACGCAAGCAATATAAAGAGCAGAAAAAGCTAGTACTTGATGAGGCCTTGCAGCTTTCAAAAAAACTTCTCCCAGGCTTCAGTGGAGAAGTGATTTTTAATGATGTTTTCAGCCCCACCACTATAAAACGCTACACCGGTCATCTGGGAGGCTGTGTTTATGGCAGTCCAGACAAAGCTCGGGATGGCAGGACCGGAATAAAAGGATTAAATATTTGTGGTACCGACCAGGGATTTCTTGGGATAGTTGGCGCCATGCTTAGTGGAATCTCCATCGCCAATCTCTATGGCCTAATGGAGTCCACTTAATGAAATTCAATAATGTCGTTATACAAGATTTTGCCTATACCCTACCCCCTCAAAAACTAACCTCTGAGGGAATCGAGCGTGAGCTACAAGAAGTCTACGGAAAATTAAAACTTCCGACAGGGCGCCTCGAGTTAATGACGGGAATCGAAGAAAGACGCTTTTGGGAACTTGGTACACCCCCCTCCTCTATTTCAGCTGAGGCCGCTGAAGCACTTTTTTCAAGAGGAAATATTAAAAGAGAAGAAATTGACCTTTTAATACATGCCAGTGTCTGCAGAGATTGCCTTGAACCAAGTACTGCCGCGGCTGTTCACAATAAACTTGGGCTCAGTCCCTCCTGTACTATTTTTGATCTCTCCAATGCCTGCCTTGGAGTTCTTAACAGCATCGTTGTCGCCGGAAATATGATCGAGTCAGGTCAAATTGAAAAGGCCTTAATTGTCTCTGGAGAAAATGGCGGACCTCTTTTATTTGATACACTCGAAGAACTCAAAAAGAAGCCGAACCTTAATCGTAAAAATATAAAAAAATACATCGCCAACTTAACTATTGGAAGTGCTGGAGTCGCCTATCTTTTAACCCACAAACGACATGCTCCGGAAGCACCTAAAATTCTTGGGGGTGCCGTCCTGACTGACTCGAGCGCTGTTAATCTTTGTCGAGGAGATGGCAACCCCACCTCCATGACTATGGAAACCGATTCCGAAGCGCTTTTAAAGGCCGGAATTCCCCTGACTCAAAAAACCTGGCAAGCCGCCAAGGAAGAACTTGCTTGGAACAATGAAACTCCTGACTGGGTGATTGGTCACCAAGTAGGAATTGCTCACGAGAAATTAGTACTGGAAGCGCTAGGGCTTATAGAAAGACCCACTTATAAAACATATCCCTTCCTAGGAAATACCGGTTCAGCGGCGCTTCCCATAACTCTGGCAATGCTCGATAGAGAGGAAAAGAAAATCAACAAAGGTCAAAAACTGGCCCTATTAGGCATTGGATCTGGGCTGAGTTCCATTATGCTGGGAGTAGAATGGTGATTCCACAAAATCTAAAAGAAGAATATCCCTTTTCAGAAAACTCCTTAATGCTAAATTCTGGCCATAAGCTCAATTACGTCGACGAAGGGAGCGGTGAACCGATACTAATGTTACACGGTAATCCAACCTGGTCTTTTTATTATCGTAATTTGATAAAGGAAATGGCAAAAACTCACCGAGTAATTGTTCCAGACCATATTGGCTGTGGACTGTCTGATAAACCCCAAGATTATGACTACAGTTTAGAAAACCATATTCAAAATATTGAGGCCTTAGTTTCAAAGCTAGAGTTAAAAAAGCTCTCTCTGGTAGTTCACGATTGGGGAGGGGCAATTGGTTTTGGCTATGCCACTAGACATAACCAAAATATTTCAAAAATTGTGGCGCTTAACACCGCTGCCTATCGCTCCAAGCATATGCCAAAGAGCATCGCCATTTGTAAGATACCATTCTTTGGCGAAAGGTTAGTAAGACACCTCAATGCTTTTGCTTGGCCGGCGACCTTTATGTCTGTCGAAAAGCCACTCTCTAAAATCATTAAGGCCGGCTACCTACTGCCTTATAATAATTATAAAAATAGAATTGCCACCGCCCGCTTTGTTAAAGATATCCCTTTGACCAAAGGTCATCCCTCTTACGGTACTTTGAAAGCAATAGAAGAAGGATTGCCAGACTTGAAAGTCCCTAAATTATTCCTATGGGGTGGGAAAGATTTCTGTTTCAATGACCATTTTTATAGAGACTGGAAGGGTTTTTATCCGGAAGCCGAATACACTTACATAAAGGACGCCGGACATTACGTATTGGAAGATGCCAAAGATACAGTAATAGAAAAAACTCGGGAGTTTCTCTCTTGAATATCGCCCATCGAATAACTGATATCGTTAAGAGGAATCCCTCTAAGAAAGCTGTCGTCTTCCCGCTTAAACGCCACCGTGACGGAAGCTATACCTATCACCACTATACCTATCAGCAATTTGACGAACGATCTAATCAAATTGCCAATGGGCTAGTTAAGGCCGGGATTAAAAAAGGCATGAAGACCTTGGTCTTTGTAAAACCATGCCTCGACTTTTCGGCGATTACTTTTGCACTCTTCAAAATAGGTGCAGTACCGGTATTTATTGATCCCGGAATGGGCAGAGTCAATCTTCTGGCCGCCATTAAACAAGTCACTCCTGAGGCCCTGATCGGAATCCCTCTAGTTCATTTAATCCGACTCTTTTTTAGAAGTTCCTTTAAGAATCTAAAAATTCTACTGACAACAGGAAAGCTAACTTGGGGAAAAATGCAGTCGCTAACTAGTTTTGGCGATCAATCCAAGTTCTTTACAACTCAGGACCTCGATAAAAAAGACCTGGCCGCCATTCTTTTTACTAGCGGTGGAACCGGTGTTCCAAAAGGTGTCGAATACACTCATTCCATTTTTAACCATCAAACTGATATGCTGCAAGAGATGTTTAACCTAACCGATGGTGATGTTGATCTTCCGGGCTTTCCACTATTTTCGTTTTTTACTATGAGTATGGGTATGACAAGTGTCATTCCAGATATGGACCCGTCAAAACCTGCCAAATCAAACCCCGCCTATTTAATTCGAAATATCAAAGACCATAAAGCAAGCTTTGTTGCGGGATCTCCTGCTATTTGGGAGAGAGTGGCCGACTATTGCCATCAGCACCAATTATCACTTCCCTCCGTCAAGTTCTTGGTGATGTTTGGCGCTCCTGTCTCCCTCGAGTTACATCAGAAATTTTCTAAAATTTTACCAAATGGAACGACCTATACTCCCTATGGCGCAACGGAGTCACTGCCGGTCGCCAATGCTTCGGGAAAAGTAATACTTGAGAGTGCAAAAGATAAAATGCTAGGTGGTAGTGGAACGAGTCTCGGTAGGCCTGTTATGGGCATTGATATGAAAATTATTAAAATCAGCGACGCCCCTCTTGCTCGCTACGATCAAGTAACTGAACTTCCGGCCAATCAAATCGGTGAGATTATTATAAAGGGTCCGATTGTTACAAAGGCCTATCACCAAATGAATTCAAAAACAGTAGAGGCAAAAATTTATGATGGTGAAGAAATTTGGCATAGAATTGGAGATATTGGTTATTTCGATGAACAAGGTGAGCTCTGGTTCTGTGGTCGCAAAAGCCATCGCGTAGAAGACGGAGATACACTTTACTCTTCGATCCAATGTGAAGCCATTTTCAATCAGCATCCCGAAGTCAAAAGAAGCGCATTGATAGGTCTTGGTAAGCTAGGTCTTCAAGAGCCGGCGTTATTTGTCGAAAGAAAGGATGGCAGAATTTTAAAAGGTCAAAAGGCATCACGGTTTAAAAAAGAACTTTTAGAACTTGGAAAAAATCACTCTCACACCCTACCAATTAACAAATTTTATTCTGCTAAGAATTTCCCGGTTGATGTTCGCCACAATATTAAAATTGACCGCCTTAAGTTAAAAAGCCGCGCCAACGCAGGAGCTTCACTATGAAAATTCTAATTACTGGAGCCGGTGGATTTTTGGGAAGGCACCTTGCTGAATCCCTCTTAAAAGACGGTCATCAAGTCACCAACTTTTCAAGAGGGTCTTATCCAGAATTAGAAGAACACGGAGTCATCTCCATAAAAGGTGATTTAAATAATTACCAGGAAGTTGAAAAAGCGCTTGAGAACCAAGAAGCTGTTTTCCATGTCGCCTCAAGGGTTGGTATGTGGGGCAAGTGGGAAGATTTCTACCGGACAAATGTAAATGGAACTGAAAATATTATAAAGGCCTGCCAAAAAAATAACATAAAGAAACTGATCTACACCTCTACTCCAAGTGTCGTCTACGGAAAAAATGGGCTACATGGAGTTGACGAAACTCAACCCTACCCCACCGAGTATTTGAGCTATTATGCCAAGTCAAAGGCCCTTGCTGAAAAGAGTGTTTTGCAGGCCAATGGAGTTGCTGGCCTATTAACTGTTTCGCTTCGACCCCATCTGATTTTTGGGCCACGGGACCAGAACCTTGTGCCGAGACTTGTTGCAGCGGCAAAGAAAGGCAAACTCAAAATTGTAGGAGATGGCCAGAATCGAGTCGATGTTGTCTATGTCGACAATGCGGTCAGTGCCCATAAGGCGGCCCTTGAAAAGCTAGTTCAAGCCTCCCCCATTTGCGGGCAGGCCTATTTCATAGGCCAAGGGCCGGTAAAACTTTGGGATTTTGTCGATCAACTACTCTCTGCCCATAAACTTAAACCCTTAAAAAAACGCATCGGTTTAAAGAATGCCTATCGAATTGGCGCGGCAATGGAGACCGGATTAAGGCTCTTTAATAAGTACGATATTGAGCCACCGATGACTCGCTTTGTGGCCTTGCAATTAGGGACCAACCATTATTTTAATCACGAAAAGGCCCAGCGCGATCTGGACTTCCACCCCTCTATCTCCTTGGAAGAAGGGGTAAAACGCTTAAAAAACTCCCTGGCCTAAATTTTCCCATTTTCAAGACTTTATCGACTCTTAACCTTCCATATACTTTTAGCTAGTTAAAGCTCGTTGCACTCAAATAATGGCACTTAAAAATCAGTCAATTTTTCAGCTAAGTTGCCGAAAAGATAAGAAATCACAAGATACTTGAGTTCAGATTACGAGCATTTCGGGTCTGCACTTAAAATTAACAATATAAAGAATATTGTGAATTGAGAGGCGACTATGTTCCGTTTTAAGTACATTTTCAATCTGGTCCTTACTTTCTGTCTGCTCAACATGCAGTTTGCCGGCACCATTGCCGACCTTCAACTAACTGCCAACGATGCCAGTGCTCTCACCCGTGACGACACCGACGGCAGTGAGCGCGACGAACGCATGACCGAAGAAGAACTGGCCGCCAGCACCGAGCAGCAACAAGCCGAATCCGGAGAAATCTCAGGAAAAACAAGCCCTAAGGGTGAAACCAACTACATGACTGAACAATACATTTCCTTAATTGTGATGTTAATGGTGGCGGTATTTGGCGTCATGATGGCAAAAGCATGTGCCCCGTGGGTAATCGAC